>CAXQUZ010000582.1:0-29492 GCA_964226865.1 Myxococcota bacterium
GACTTCCGCAACGACCGGGTCGACGCCGGCGAGGTGGGCTCGGGCCACAACGTGACCGCCCTCTACGACGTCATCCTCAAGGAAGACCACGACGACCGCCTCGCCACCGTGCGCATGCGCTACGAGCGCCCCGGGGCCGACAAGGGCCTGACCGGCGAGGGCGCCACCGAGAAGCTCTGGGTCTTCGCCGACCGCGCCCTCAAGGAGACCCCCTTCCAGGCCAGCCGCGACACCCGCATCGCCTACAGCGCCGCCACCTTCGCCGAGGTGCTGCGCGGCTCGCCGGAGGCCGCCGAGATCAGCCTCGACGCCCTCGCCCGCTTCGCCGAGAAGAGCAGCCGCCGCGGCGAGAAGGACGACCAGGAGCTCATCTCGCTCATCCGCAAGGCCGAGGCCCTCGGCGCCGGCCAGCCCCGGGTCGCCGCCCGCTGAGCCCTCGCCCCAGGGATGCGGCCCCCCACGGACGGGGCCGTCCACCGACAGCGCCGTCCGCCCCCCGGCCCTCCGGTCGCCCCGCACAGGGACGCGCCCGGGGGGTCGCCCGCTTCAGGCCCGGGCGAGGTGGTCGCGCACCCGCTCGACATAGCCCCGCAGCCCGCGGGCCATCATGCGGTCGGCGATGGGGGCGACCATCTTGCGCACGATGCGGTTGACGGGGATCTCGGCCGAGACCGACTCGACCCAGTGGACCTCGCTGCCGCTGCCGTGGGGGGTGACGGTGGCCTTGCCGTCGATCTCGAAGTTGGCGCCGCTGCCGGCGGCCGAGCGCCAGCGCACGGTGTCGCCCTCGGTGGACCAGGTGGCCACGAAGCGGCCCTGGAACTGGACGGGGCCGTGCTGGTGGGCCTTGAGGGTGACGTCGAGGGTGGACGGGCCGACCTCGCGCGCGGTCTCGACGTCCTGCTGGAGCTCGACCCACAGCGCCGTGTCGGCCAGCAGCGCCCGCACCCGCTCCGGCGGCAGGGGGGTCTCGAAGCGCTCGTCGATGGATCCGTTGAACCGTGACATGATGCTCCTCCCGAGCACGGGCCCGCGTGCCCCGCGCAGCCCCTTCCCCCGCAGCCTCTCACATCCCGTCCGCCACCGCACGGAGCCCCGATGACCGGCGACGCCGCCGCCACGTCCGCCAGCCACGGGCTCGACCCGCGCCTCCTCGGCGTGCCCTTCGTCGTCATCGACCGGATGCTCATGGGCGCGGCCCGGCTCGCGGGCGCCCGCAGCCACCTCATCCAGCTCCCCGGGGGCCGCGGCCACGTGCTCGACCTTGCCGGCACGGGCTCGGGCCCGCCCATCGTGCTGCTCCACGGGCTCGGCTCCTGCTCGGCCGACTACGTCCCGCTGATGCGCATGCTGCGCGCCCGCCACCGCCGGGTGCTCGCCCCCGACCTGCCCGGCCACGGCCGCGCCTCGGTGCCCCCCGGCGGCATGCGCCCCGCCCCCACCATCCGCGCCCTGGTCGACGTGCTCGACGCCGTGCTGCACGAGCCAGCCATCGTCTTCGGCAACTCCCTCGGGGGCTTGGCCGCCGTGCGCTACGCCCAGTCCCGCCCCGAGCAGACCCGGGCCCTCATCCTCGTCTCGCCCGGGGGCGCCCCCCGCGAGACCACCGACCTGCGCGCCTTTCTCCAGAGCTTCCAGCTCCAGACCCAGCCCGACGCCCTGGCCTTCGTCGACCGCTTCCTGGGCCGGCCCCACCCCTTCAAGGGCGTCATGGCCCGGGGGGTGCGCGCGCGCATGGCCGGCCGCGGCACCCGGGGCATCATCCGGGGGGCCTCTGCCGAGATGCTGCTCGCGGCGGGCGATCTCCAGGGTCTCGCCATGCCCACCCTCATCTTCTGGGGCGACGAGGACGGCGTCATGTCGGCCGAGGACCGGGCCTTCTTCCAGCGCAACCTGCCGCCCCGGGGCCGCTTCCTGACGGCGCCCCGCTTCGGCCACGCCCCCTACCTCGACGACGCGGCCGACTTCCTGCGCCGCCTCCAGCCCTTCCTCGACCAGGTCTCTGCCGAGCCGGACCCGGTCGGGGCCCGGGGCGCGCCCGCGTGAGCCGCTACCGGCTGGTCCCGCCCGTCGCCGCGGTCGACGCGCTCGTCACCGTCGGCGAAGAGGCCCCAGGCGGCCCGCCCCTCGAGCCCGTCTGGGACGCGGTGGTCCAGCTCTACCGCCAGCGCCTCCACCCGGCCCTGGCCCTGTGTGTGGTCCACGAGGGCCGGGTCGTGCTCGACCGCACCATCGGCCACATGGAGCTGGGCGGCGACCGCCTCGTGACCCCGGCCACCCGCTTCAACCTCTTCAGCGCCAGCAAGATCCTGACCGCCGCCGTGGTCCACGGGCTCATCGAGCGGGGGCGCCTGCGGCTGGACGCCCGACTGGTCGAGACGATGCCCGGCCTGGCCCGCCACGGCAAGGCCGCCATCCGGCTGCGCCACCTGCTCCACCACACCGCCGGCATCCCCGACATGCCCGGCCACCTCGACCCCCTCGCGGCCCTGGCCGACGTGCCCGCCGTGCTCGAGGCCCTCTTCGCCGTGCCCGCCACCGCCCCGCCCGGCGCCCGGGTGGCCTACCACCCCATCAGCGCCTGGGTGCTGCTCGCCGAGCACGTCCGCCGCCGCACGGGCCGCGACCTGCGGGCCTGGGCCCAGGAGCTCTTCATCGGTCCGCTGGGCTTCGAGAGCCTCGACTATGGCGTGCCGGCCGACCAGCTCGACACCGTCGCCCGCCACGCGGTCACCGGGCTCACCGGGGTGCCGCTGATGTCGGACATCTTCCACCGCACGGTCGGGGTCCAGCCCGAGCAGGCCGTCGCCGTGTCGAACGACCCGGTCTTCCTCCAGGCCGTGCTGCCCAGCGCCAACGTCATGGCCACGCCCCGGGAGGCGGCACGGTTCCTCCAGATGCTCCTCCAAGAGGGCATCCTGGACGGGACGCGGGTGCTCCGGGCGGCCACCGTGCGGCGCATGCTGGACTGGGAGACCCCCCGCAGCCTCGACGGCACCTTCGGCTTCCCCATCCGCTACGGCCTCGGGCTGATGAAGGGTGCGCGCATGTTCAGCCTCTTCGGCCCCCAGACGCGCCGGGCCTTCGGCCACCTGGGCTTCTCGAACGTGCTGGTCTACGCCGATCCCGACCGCGACCTCTGCGTCGCCTTCCTCAACACGGGCAAGCCGCTGCTGGCGCCGGGCATGGTGCCCTGGGCGCTGCTGGTCCAGCGCCTCGCGCTGCGGGTGCGGCCCCGGGCCCGCTGAGGACGGGGCCCCTCAGTGGGGATCGAAGGCCCAGATGCTGCCGGCGGGGGTGGTGGCGACCCCGCTGACCGTGCCCGGCACCCCGGGCGCCGCCACGATGACCTCGGCGTCGCCGTCCCCGTCGGTGTCGGCGGTCGTGATGGCCGCCCCGAAGGCGTCGTTGGTGCGGGCGCGCAGGGTGAAGCTGGCGTCCGAGCTGTCGAGGGTGGCGGCGCTGGCGAGCAGGGTGCCGGTGAAGATCGAGACCTCGCCGTCGGTCGAGAATGCCGAGCCAGAGGCCGTGCTGAGGGTGTCGCCGTCCGGGGCACCGACGAGCAGCTCCGGCGTGCCGTCGCCGTCGACATCGGCCGTGTGGAGGGCGTAGCCGAAGGCCTCCGGGCCGTCGCCGTCGATCTGGAGGTCGGCGTCGGTCGATGTGAGGGCGCCCGACAGGCCGCCGGCAGAGAAGAAGACGAAGACCGCGCCGTCGCGGGTCGAGCTGGTGACCAGGTCGGCGGCCCCGTCCCCGTCGAGATCGGCGACCTGGGGGGCGGCGTGGGCCCCGAGCCCGTCCGAGGCGCCCGCGCCCCCGATGGTCAGCGTGGCGAGGGCCGCACCGGTGTCGTCCCCCGAGAGCACGGCGCCGCCCGGGATGACGTAGACCGCGCCCCCGTTGGCGGCCGCCGTGTCGGCCCCCCCGGCCCCGACGACGAGCTCGTCGTAGCCGTCGCCGTCGAGGTCGCCGCCCCCGAGGCCGCCGCCCAGGCGATCGCTGGAGGCCGTGCCGCCGACGGTGAGGGCGGCGTCGTCCTCGCTCGGCGTGTCGCCCGGGGCCAGCGTGGCGCCCGGGTAGACCGTCGCCATGCCCTCGTAGTAGCGCCCGCTGGCGCTGCCGCTGGTGTAGGTGGTGGGCACGCCGAGGGCCACGTCGTCGAGCCCGTCGCCGTCCATGTCGAGGGCCGCGACCGTGTTGGTCGCCGTCGACCCGACGTAGGCGCGGCTGTTGGAGAACACGATGTCGGCGTCGTCCTCGTCCATCGTGCCGGCAACGCCGCCGCTGTAGACCACCAGCGCCGCCGTGCCGCCGGTGTAGGCGCCCGTGTAGGCGGCCCCCGCGACCAGCAGATCCACGCCGCCGTCCCCGTCGAGATCCGGTAGCTGGACGGGCAGCACGCCGAGGGTGCCGACGGCGCTGGCCCCGGCGAGGGTGGCGAGGTCGACGCCAGAGGCCCGGCCCCCGCGGCCCCCGGCGAGGGCGGAGGCGGCGACCGCGTAGACGACGCCCCCCTGGCTCGCGCCGGCGCTGGCGGTGGTGCCGCCGAGCAGCAGCTCGGCCACCCCGTCGCCGTCCAGATCGCCGGCACTGAGGCCGTCGGCGTGGCCCAGCTGGTCGCCCGCGTCGCCGATGAGCCAGCCCTGGGCCGCGTCGGTCGTGAGCCCGTCGGCGAGGCCGTCGCAGTTGTTGTCGATGCCATCCCAGGCGTCGCGGGCCCCGGGAGAGACCGTCGGGTCGGCGTCGTCGCAGTCGCCCTCCTCTGCGCTGGCCCCGTCGAGGTCGTGGTCGACCGTGGCGCAGAGGCCGTTGTCGTCGCCGGGGCTGCCGTGGTCCCCCGCCCCGAAGACGCGGGTGGCCGGGCACCAGAAGGCCCCGTCGGCGGCGTGCGCGGGGTCGAGGGAGGCGCCGTCGAGGCGCAGGGCGTGGCCGGCCCGGTGGGGCCAGCTCTCGTCGTAGGCCACCGCGGCGATGGTCCGGTCGCCGGCGGCGAGCCAGAGCGCGTCGGCCGCGGTGTCGAGGGCGAAGTCCGGTCCCCAGGTGGCCGCCGCCGCGACGCCGCCGTTGGCCGCCGGATCGCCGCTCGCCGCCACGAGCCGGCGGTCGCCCGGGTCGAGCGAGAGCGCGGCCGGCAGCACGACCGTGGCCCCGGCGGCGTTGCCCAGGGTCCAGCCGCCCAGGTCGACGGGCACGTCCGCGATGTTCTCGAGCTCGAGCCACTGGCCCAGGAGCGGATCGGACCCGGTGGGCTGGTGGAAGATCTCGGTGATGAGGACGTCGCCGGGCAGCACGAGGTCTTCGTCGACGAGGCCGTCGCAGTCGTCGTCCTGGTCGTCGTCGCGGGTGTCGCCGGCGGTGGGCGAGACCGCGGGATCGGTGTCGTCGCAGTCCCCGCCCCCGGCCGCGAGCGCGTCGCTGCCGTCGCCGTCCTGGTCGCCAGCGGTCTCGGCGAAGAGCACGACCGTCTTCGTGTCGAGCAGGCCCCGGGCGTCGGCGACGGTGAGGGTGGCCTCGTCGGGGGCATAGCCGTCGGGGGTGTGGGCGATGACCAGGGGGAGCACGGCGCCCGGGGCGAGCTCGACGACGGTGATGTCGGCGGGGCTGCGCACGGCGAAGGTGGGCGGGCCGGCGAACTGGATGCCGAGGCGCAGCCGCTCGCCCGTCTCGCAGGGGTTGCGCAGCTCGAGGCGCTGCTCGGCCGCCGCCCCGAGCATGCCCTCGCTCCAGCGCAGGGCGTCGGTCGAGAGCACGAGGCTGCGGCAGCCCGCCCCCCCGTCGCCGCCGTCGCTGCCGTCGCTGCCGGTGTCGCCGCCGCCCGGCCGGCTGTCGGCGCCCGGGGCCGCGCCCCCCGGTGCCCGCTTGTCGAGGGCGGGCGCGCAGGCACTCGCCCAGGCGAGCAGGGGCAAGAGGACGGCGGGGCGGCGCATGGTGGGCTCCGGGACGGACCCAGTCTACCCGCCGCGCGGCTCAGGACGCAGCCGGACGCTCCGGCGGGCCGGGCTCTGGGCGGGACGGGGCGAAGAGAGCGCGCAGCCGGGCATTGTCGGGGCCCATGCGCCAGATGAGGCCGTCGAGGATGTAGTGGGTGACCTGGGGCAGGCTGAGCACGGCGACCAGCACCCGCACGGCCACGTCGGGCAGGCCGTCGTCGTCGACCGGGCTCCAGTCGCCGAAGATGCCCGCGTGCTCGAGCCAGACGAGCCGGTCCCACAGGGCCTCTTCGACGATGGCGAGGCTCAGCAGCGGCGCGAGGAAGAGCAGCAGCGCGGCGGGGTGGTAGAGCGGCCGGGCGCCCGGTCCCCGCCCGGTCTCGTCCCAGGAGCGGCGGCCCGTGAGCCAGACCAGGGCGACATAGGGCACCCCGTGGGCGATGACGTTGGTGGCGGTGAAGGCGGCGTCGGCGTCGGTGAAGACGATGCCCACCCACCAGACCGCCGCCGTGGTGGCCATCCACAGGTCGCGCCCGGGCGAGCGCCGCCGGCTCTGGATGCGCAAGACGACGTGCCAGAGCACCACCGCGGCCGCCAGCAGCCCGGCGGGCCAGAGCGTCCAGCGGGGCAGCCCCACGAGGAAGTCGGTGGGGGTGAACCAGCTGATGTGGCGCGGCAGGTGGGCGTGCCACCAGAGCATTGGAAAGCCCGTGATGGCGTAGTGGGCGGCCTTCTCGACCCGCGCGTCGAGGCTGCGGCCCGGCAGCCCCTCGGCCAGGCGGTAGAGCGCGGCGAAGCCCCACTGCTGGCGGATGAAGTGGAAGACCGCGAGGTAGGCCAGCACAGTCCAGAACCACGCCGGCGCCAGCAGCGACAGCGCCAGCAGCCCCGCGAGGCAGCCGAGGGGCACGAGCACCCACCGGGCCGGCGTGGCCCGCAGCGCCGCGGGGTCGAAGAGGCTGCGCCAGAGGGTGGCATAGACGTGGGCCACGTCGACGCCGACCACCAGGAGCAGCCAGCCCGCCGGCCCGAGCACGGTGCCCGTCGGGACGAGGGCGGCCACGGCGCAGGCGAGGAGCGCCGGCCCCGTGAGCAGGGCCAAATCCCAGCGGGCCGAGACCAGCCAGGGGCCCGGCGGCCGGGGGCTCACGCCCCGAGCACGTCGGCGATCTGGGCGAGCAGGTAGTCGGTCTCGGCGGGAACGCCCATCGTCAGCCGGAAGAACTCGTCGTAGCGCTCGTTGCCCCAGGGCGCGAGCACCTTGATGGCGATCTGGCGCCGGGCCAGCTGGCTCTTGAGCCACTCGCCCGTGCGGCCGTCCGTGAAGCGGCAGAGCACGAAGTTGGTGACGCTGGGGAAGGCCTCGACGCCGTCGATGGCGTTGATGGCGGCGATGGTCTTGTCGCGCTCGCGGCCGACGTTCTCGCGCACGAAGCCGAGGTGGTCGGGGTCGCGCAGGGAGGCGATGGCCATGGCTTCTTGGAGGCCGCCGATGCGGTAGTTGGTGAGCTGGGCGTTGAGCTCGGTCACCAGCGACTCGCGGGCGAGCAGGTAGCCGATGCGCACGCCGGCCATGCCGTAGGCGAAGGAGAAGGTGCGCGACACGACGAGGTTCGGGATCTCGCGCACCAGCGGGGCCACGTAGTCGTGGTCGGCGGGGGCGAGGTACTGGACGTAGGCCTCGTCGATCCAGAAGGTGGAGCGGGGGTAGCGCAGCGCCAGCTCGCGCACCTTGTCCTTCTGGATGAGCACGTTGCCCGTCGGGTTGTTCGGGTTGCAGATGTAGACGATGGAGTCCTGCTTCGCGAGCAGGTCTTCGAGCCGGTTGAGGTCGAAGGTGAAGCCGGACTCGGGGGCCAGGGGCAGCAGGTGGACCGTGAGGCCCAGCTCAGCGGCCTTCTTCGGCACCTTGGAGTAGGTCAGCCGGCCGGTCACGATGGGGTAGCCGTTCTTGCTGAGCAGGTGGCGCATCACGCGGCGCGGCGAGCTCTTGATCTGGCTCTTGACGATGTGGGGGAAGACCTGCTTGAGGATGGGGCCCGAGCCGTTGCGCAGGAAGACCTGATCGCGCCGCACGCCGTCGATCTCGGCGATGGTGTCGCGGAGCCGGTTGTTGTCGGGATCCGTGTACCAGCGCAGCGAGGTCCGCGTGTCGAAGCGCTTCATCGCGTCGAGGGCCCCCTGGGCGCACCAGATGCCGTCGTTGAGGCCCAGGTTCAGGGGCAGCTCGACCCCGGGGGGGAGCTCGGACTTGCTGTTCATGGCGTCTCCATCGCAGGATCGGCGCCGGGGCCGGGCCGGGACCGTCCGCGAGGGGGCGAGCGCCGGGGGCCGGAGCGCCGGTAGCCTGCCGCATTAGCCCACGGCCGCGCCGCGCCCACCCCAGATTCCCCCACTCGTCACGGAGGGGGTGCTGGTTAGAGGCCCCGCCTCCTGGGAGTCCCCATGCGCAGCCCCACACTCGAAGTCCAGAACCGCCAGGTCTGGGTCACCGGCGCCAGCAGCGGCATCGGCCTGAGCCTCGCCCACGCCTTCGCCGACGCCGGCGCCCACCTCATCCTCTCGGCCCGCCGCGAGGAGAAGCTGCTGACGGTGCGCGACGCCATCCAGAACAAGCACCCCCGCTGCGAGGTGCGCGTCGTGCCCCTCGACATGACCCGCCCCGAGGACTTCCCGGCCGCGGTCGAGGCCGTGGCCCCGGGCGGCCTCGACATCCTCGTCCACAACGCCGGCATCTCCCAGCGCACGCCCATGCTCCAGACCGATCCGGCCGACGAGCGCCGGGTGATGGAGACCAACTTCTTCGGCCCCGCCCAGCTCACCCGCCTCGCGACCCCGCTGATGCTCGAGCGGGGCGGCCCCTCCCAGCTCGTCGTGGTGAGCAGCGTCGCCGGCCTCGTGGGCACGCCGCTGCGCACGGCCTACTCGGCCTCGAAGTTCGCCGTCGTGGGCTGGTTCGAGGCGGCCGAGGTCGAGCTCTGGGAGGAGAACGTGGGCGTCACCCTCGTCTTCCCCGGCTTCGTGCGCACCGACATCGCCCGCAACGCCGTCGGCGGCCGGGACGACGACCAGAACATCGAGAACGGCCTCGACCCCGACGATGTCGCCCGTCGCATCGTCGCGGCCACCGAGGCCCGCAAGCGCCGGCTGACCATCGCCGGCACCGAGGGCTGGGCGCCCTGGCTGCGCCTGCTGGCCCCCGGGCTGCTGCTCAGCGGCCTGCGCAAGCGCTTCCCGCCCCAGACCTGACCCGGAGCCCCCATGTCGCCCGCCCTGCTCGCCCTCGCCCTGCCCCTCGCGGGCGGGCCGGCCCTCGCCGCGGGCGACCCCGGCGGCGCGCTCTCCGCCAGCACCCTCCAGGCGGCCGTGCTCGCCTTCCACCGCGACGGCCTCGGCGACGTGGGCGGCCGGCGCACGGCGCGGCTCTTCGACGAGGCCTGCACGGCCGGCCACGCCCTCGCCTGCAGCGCCGAGACCTGGTCGACGGGCCCCCTCAGCGCCGCCGTGGGCCCCGCCTCGGCGGCCTGCGGCCAGGGCGACGGCGTCGGCTGTGTCATCGCGGGCTGGGCCCACGAGGCCGCCGGCGATCCGGGACCGGCCGCCACCGCCTACGCCGCCGGCTGTGCGGGCGGCCAGCCCCGCGCCTGTGCCGAGCAGGCCCGCCTCGCCGGCGACGGCGCCGCCCTGGCCCGCGCCTGTGAGGCGGGCCTCGGCACGGCCTGCAGCGCCCGGGCCGCCCTCGCTCCCGCCCCCGAAGACGCCGCCCGCTGGCTCGACCTCGGCTGCGATCGCACCGACGCCGAGAGCTGCACCGCCCGGGCCGAGCTGGCCCTGCGCCACCCGGACCTGGCCCTCCCCGAAGACGCCCTCCACCAGCTCCTCGAGCAGAGCTGCAAGCAAGGCCACGCCCGGGCCTGCCACCACTGGGGCACCGCCCACCTGGGCTGGGGCCTCGGGCTCGACCGCAGCACCATCACCGGCGTCGACCCGCTCGTGCGGGCCTGCGATCTGGGGCTCGCCCGGGCCTGTGGCGAGGCCGGCGGCGAGCTCGTGCGGGGCCGCGCCGGAGGCCACCGGGTCGACCAGGGCCGGCGGGTGCTGGCCCAGGGCTGTGAAGCGGGCGACGGACCGGCCTGCTTCACCCTCGCCAGCACCGTGCTCGCGCTCCAGGCCCACGGCGAGACGGCGGATCCGGCCCCCCTCGCCCGCCAGGCCTGCGCGCTCGGGGCCCCGGGGGCCTGCGGCTGGCTCGGCCTCGCCCAGGCCACCGGGCTGCTCGGCGGCGCCCCCGATCCCGCCGCCGCCAGCGCCACCCTCACCGCCGCCTGCGACGCGCAAGATGCCGATGCTTGCGCCATCTTGGCAACGGTCCGCGCCACGGCGGACGACGCCGAGGGGGCCCGCCGCGCCCGCCAGCAGGCCTGCGCCGCCGGCCACCACGGGGCCTGTGCCGACCTCGCCCGCCCGCCGGCGCCCGCGGCCCTCGTCCGCGCGCCGGCCACCGACCGGCCCGTGCCGAAGAAGGCCGCCGTGCCGCCGGGCCTCGGCGTGCTCCGGGCCCTCGACGCCCGCGACCACGCCCTCGCCATCTGCGCCCGCGACCCGGGCCCGGCCTGTGGCATCGACCTCGCCGCCCAGCTGCTCACCGACGACGCCCGGCGCCTCGGGCCCATGCCGGCGCGCGCGGGCTTCCTCGCTGGGGTCTGCACACCGGTGGCCCCCTCCGCCTGCCTCGCCGCCGGCCAGGCCCTCAGCGCCGCGGGCGATCCCGCCGGTGCGGCCACAGCCCTCCGGACGGGCTGTGGTCCCGAGGGCCTGGGCCCCCTCGCCTGCACGGCCCTGGTCGAGACCCTGGGCGCAGCGGTCCCCACCCTGGACGACCAGGTCGCGCTCTGCCACGGCGGCCACCCGGCCCACTGCGCCGACGCCGCCAAGGGCCTCGCCGCCGGGGGCGATGCCGCCGGGGCCACCGCCGCCGCCGCCGCGGGCTGTGCCGCCGGCGACAAGGCCGCCTGCAAGGTCCACAAGAAGCAGACCGGCGGCCCCCCTGCCGCCGGTGCGGGCCCCCTCGCCTCCCACCTGCCGGCGGCGGCCGAGGCGCCGCCCCCCGCGGTCGTGCTGCTCGACGCGGGGGGCACCGGCCCCGGCCCCGGGGCGACGGCCGCCGACGACGCGGCCGTGGTCGAGGGCGCCCACCCGGCGCTCATGGCCTGCAGCCAGGACGCCCGCCTCAGCTCCGCCATGTGGACCCAGCCCGTCGAGGCGCGCATCACCCTCGCCGAGAACCAGCCCGAGCCCACCGCTGTCGTGCTGCGACTGCCCGGCGGCGGGCCCCCGGGACTCGCCGACTGTGCGACCGCGGTGCTCTCGGAGCTGCGCTTTCCGGCCGGCGCCGCCCGGGTGCTCAGCCACGCCGCCACCCTGGTGCAGCAGCCCCCCGCCCTGCCACCGGTCGACCCCGACGCCCACCACCACCACCACTGAGGCGGCGGCGGGGCCGGGGCCGCCCGCTCAGGGCAGGATGCTGCGGCCGGCGTAGACTGCCGCGTCGTCGAGCTCTTCGGCGATGCGGAGCAGCCGGTTGTACTTGGCCACCCGCTCCGAGCGGCAGGGGGCGCCGGTCTTGATCTGGCCCGCGTTCGTCGCCACGGCGAGGTCGGCGATGAAGGTGTCTTCGGTCTCGCCCGAGCGGTGGGAGATCACCGTCGTGAAGCCCGCCCGGTGGGCCATGCGGATGGCGTCGAGGGTCTCGCTGAGGCTGCCGATCTGGTTGACCTTGATGAGGATGCTGTTGGCCGAGGACTTCTCGATGCCCTGGGACAGCCGCTTGGTGTTGGTGACGAAGAGGTCGTCGCCGACGAGCTGGACGGAGTCGCCGAGGCGGGCGGTGAGCAGGGCCCAGCCCTCCCAGTCGTTCTCGTCGAGGCCGTCCTCGATGCTGAACAGCGGGTAGCGGGCGCAGAGGTCGGCGTAGAAGTCGACCATGCCGGCGGCGTCGAGGGCCTGGCCGCCGAGCTGGTAGGCGCCGTCGCGGTAGAACTCGCTGGCCGCCACGTCGAGGGCGAGCAGGATGTCGTCACCGGGGGTGTAGCCGGCGCGCTCGATGGCCTCGACCAGCAGGGCCAGGGCCTCTTCGTTCGAGCCGAGGTTGGGGGCGAAGCCGCCCTCGTCGCCCACGGCCGTGGCGAGGCCCCGCTCCTTGAGCACGGCCTTGAGGGCGTGGTAGGTCTCGGCGCCCATGCGCAGGGCCTCGGTGAAGTCGGCCGCACCGACCGGGGCGATCATGAACTCCTGGATGTCGACGTTGTTGTCGGCGTGGGCGCCGCCGTTGAGCACGTTCATCAGGGGCACGGGCAGCACGTGGGCGCCGACGCCGCCGAGGTGGCGCCAGAGGGGCACGTCGACGGTCTGGGCGGCGGCCCGGGCCACGGCCATCGACACGCCGAGCACGGCGTTGGCGCCGAGGCGGCCCTTGTTGGCCGAGCCGTCGAGGTCGATCATCAGCCCGTCGATGCCGCGCTGGTCCTGGGCGTCGAGGCCCACCAGGTGCTCGGCGATCTTGTTTACATTCTCGACGGCGGCCGACACCCCCTTGCCCAGCCAGCGCGACGCGTCCTTGTCGCGCAGCTCGACGGCCTCGTGCTCGCCGGTGCTCGCACCGCTGGGCACCGCGGCCCGGCCGATGACGCCGTCCTCGGTCACCACGTCGACCTCGACCGTGGGGTTGCCGCGGGAGTCGAGGATCATCCGCCCGTAGACCTCAAAGATGGCCGACATGTCTTCCCCTGCCTCGCCCGCACGATGTTCGTGGCCCGCCGGGGTCGGCGGCGCCCGATCGGCCAGGGGGCGGGCGGTGGGCCCCGACCGGCTGAAGGGACGCGGGCTATCGCCGGCCCCTGTCGGTGGCAACCGGTGCAGGCCGGCGATACCCGCCATGGCCGGCCCCTTCTCTCGTGCCCTGGGTGGGGGGTCCCGACGGATGCCCCTGCCCGTCTCTCCGGCGCGGCCCCCCCGGGCCGCTGCCCTCCCTGGAGCCCCGCCATGCCCGTGAGCCCGCTGCTCTTCGGTCTCTTGCCGGCCCTCGCCCCGACGGCCCTCGCCGCCAAGGCCCCGCTGACCACCTTCTCCACCGCCGTGCCGGCCGAGAACCTGGACGGCACGGCCACCCTCGCGCTGGTCGCCCTCCCGGGCCACCCCGGCCGGGTCGCCGTGCGGGCCAAGCTGGACGACGACACCTGGCTGCTGGCGGTCGACCCGACCAGCGACCGCATCGTGGTCGGCGACGCCCTCTGTGGCGCCCTCGGCGGCAAGAAGAAGGACGACCGGGACTTCTCCCCCGTCGACGGCGGCGGCCTCACCCTCGGCGCCCTCTCCTTCGCCGGGGTCGACCTCGCCTGCGCCGGCGCCGCTGCCGTGCCCGCCGCCCCGGCCGCCCCGGTCGACGGCATCGACACCGCCGCCCTCGCCGGCTTCGACGGGGTGCTGGGCCTGGCCGCCCTCGGCGCCCTGCCCTGGTCCCTCCACCAGAGCGCCGGCCAGCTCATCGTCGGCACGGCCAGCCTGCCCGCAGACGGCGCCGCCCTGGCCGTCGCCCCGGCGACCGAGGACGTGCGCCTCAAGACCGACGCGGGCGAGCACTGGATCGACGCCCCGCCCCTGGTCCTGACGGCCACCGTCGCCGGCACGGCCGCCCCGGTGGCCCTCGTGGCCGCCGAGCGCCAGGGCCGCATCGACGCCGCCGCCGTGCCCCCCGACGCCCTCCGGCGCCGGGTCGGTGACGCCGAAGATGCCCTCGTCACCGTCGTGCTCGGCAACGTCTCCCAGGATCTCTGGCTCCGGGTCGACACGGCGCCCGCCGTCCTCGCGGCCTACCCCGACGCGCCCCCCCTGCCGACGGCCGTGCTGGGCCTCGACAGCCTCGCCACCCTCGACCTCGCCTGGGATCCCGCCGCCCGCCAGCTCCGGCTCGCCCCGGCCCCCCCCGCCCCCAAGGACGGCACGGCCGCCCTCGTGAAGCGCGCGACCGCCGCCCTCGAGGCCGCCCAGCAGCCCCCCGAGGGCGCCCCCGACCCCGCCGCTGTGGCTGGCGCCGCCCTCACCCTCGGCCAGCTCCAGCTCGCCGCGGGCGACCTCGCCGGCGCCCTCGACACCTTCGCCGCCGCCACCGCGGCCCGGCCCGAGTCCTGCGACACCTGGCTCGCCCTCGGCCAGGCCCAGCGCATCGCGGCCCCGACCCCCGCCGCGGCCGTGACCGCCCTCGACCGGGCCCTCGCCGCCCACGAGAGCTGGTGGCAGTGGGACACCGAGGTGCGCGCGCGCCTCAGCAAGCTCGTCGACAAGGCCGAGAAGGACGAGACCGCCTACACCTTCGACGCCGAGAGCTTCGGCTTCGTCGCCGTGCGGGACGTCGACCGCCGCGACCTGCGCTTCGGCGCCCCCGCCCCGGCCCTGCCCGCCGACGGCACGGTCATGCAGCGCCAGCCCGCGAGCTGCCACGTCGCCCGCACCGAGCGGGCCGCCCTCGACCTGCTCGCTGGCGACCACGCCGCCGTCGAGGCCCACTACGCCGCCCTCGATCTCGACCCGGGCCTCGCCCGCATCGCCGGCCTCTCGCGCCTCGCCCAGGGCGACGCCGCCGGGGCCCAGGCCGCCGCCCGCCAGGCCATCGCCCGCGAGCACAGCGGCTGGGACGCCCGCAGCCGCGCCCTCCTCGGCCTCGCCAAGCACGCCCAGGGCAGCGACGGCCGCGCCGCCCTCGACCGGGCCATCGCACTCGCGCCCCACGACCCGGGGCTCTACCCCCTGCGCCTCTCGCTCGCCCCCGACGCGGCGGCCCGGCTGACCCTCGCCAAGGCGCTCGCCGAGGCCCGGCCCCAGTCCGTGGCCGCCGCCGCCGCCTGGGCCCAGGAGGCCGCCCGCCAGGGGCGCCCCACCGCCGACGCCGTGGCCCACGCCCAGGCCGCCGCCACCGCCCGGGCCGCCCAGGGCCACCCCGACCACGCCGCCCGGGCCCTCGTCGCCCTCGCCGCGGGCCAGCTCGACGAGGCCGCCCGCGCGGCCGCGGCCGCGGTCGAGACCGCCCCCCTGCTCGCCCGGGGCCCCTGGGCCCTCGCCCAGGTCCGCACCGCCCAGGGCGACGAGACCGGTGCCGCCCAGGCCCGCGCCGAGGCCGCCCGCCGCGCCCCGGACCACCCCGCCTACGCCCTGGCCGCCCCCAAGGGCAGCTGAGGGCGCCGGGGGGGCCCCGGCCTCAGAAGAGCCGCAGCAGGGTCGCGAACCAGGTGTCGTAGAAGCTCGTCGCCAGCAGCAGTCCCTGCAGGAAGAAGCTCACGACGCTGAAGTAGAGCGCCCAGCGGGCGATGGCCCGCAGCCGCAGCAGCTCTTCGGCCGCCTCGGGCTCGTAGACCCCCTCGTCGACCCGCACCACCTCTTCATCGGCCAGCAGCCAGGCGTAGAGGGTGATGGCGGCGCCCGGCACCCCCGTCCAGCAGGGGATGCCGAGCAGGTCGAGCGGCACGGCGACCGCGAGGGTGAGCTTGAGCCGCCGGATGAGGGGCGCGGCCTCCCGTGGGGGCGGCGGCGGCTCGCCGGCAAAGAGGGCGTCGACCCGCGGAAAGCGGCCCGGGCTCGGGTCCATGGGGTCGCCCGCGTCGGCCGGCAGCTCGGCCGGCAGGGGCACCAGTGGCGGCGGCCGCGTGCTCACTGAAGGAGCCGGTAGAGGGCATCTTGGGCGGAGGCGACCCGGTCTGGATCCCGCAGCTGGGAGGTCGCGGGATCAAGCAGACCGTCGGCGCGCCAGACCTCGAGGGCGTTCTTGAGGTTGACCAGCGACAGGGCCTCGGACCGGCGCAGCCAGGGGGCCGAGAGCTGGGGACGGGCCCAGCTCTGGAGCCGCCGGGGCAGCTCGCGGCGGCCCACGTCCGGGCCCGCGACCGCCGCACAGCCGCGCAGCACGAGGTGGTAGCTCTCGATGAAGTTGCGGGTGAGCTCGGCCAGCTCGGTCAGCAGGGCCGCATCGGCGCAGGCGTAGTGGGTCGGGCCCCGCTGCAGCGCCCCATAGGCGATCAGGTCGTCCTCGGCCGTGCGGACCAGCTCGTCGTGGTTCTCGTCGGCATCGAAGACCAGCTCGAGGCGCATCAGCCGCATGAGCCAGGCGAGCCGCTCCCGGGCAGCCCCGAGCTCGGTCTCGCCGCTCGCCACCACCAGCGCGAGCAGGCTGGCCGGCGCGAGAAAGTGGATGAGGCCGTTCTTGTAGTACTCGAGGGTGATGCGGCCCTGGTCGTCGATGCGCCAGCTCTCGCCGCCCTCGGGATCGCCCTCGAGGCGGGCCACGAGGCGCTCGCCGGCGAAGCGGCCCAGCGCGCGCTCGATGACCGCCGGGCGGAGCAGGTGTTCGGTGGACTGCCAGGCTCCCTTGCGCTGGAGCGCCGCGAGCAGCCGGGCACAGCGGGCGTCGAGCTCGGTGCGGCGGATGCTGGCGTGGGTCTGGGCGAGCAGGGCCGCGCCCACGAGGCCCGTCGGCAGCACCACCAGGGACTCGGCGACCCGGTACATGAGCCGCTGGCCCGTGCGCGAGAGGGCCGCCTTGCGCGCCGGCGCCGGCAGGGCACGCCAGTTGCCCTCCTGCTCGGCGAAGATCTCGCGGCAGGGCAGCGGCTCGCCCACCCGCAGGTAGACCCGGCCGAAGCGCTTGCGGATCACCCGAGAGGCCCGCACCACCTGGCCCACGTCCTCGGTCTTCTTCTCTTCGCCCGCCAGCTCGCGGGCGTAGGCGTTCTCTTCGGCGATCTGCTCGTAGCAGATGGCCATGGGCAGAAAGGTCACCTCCTGGTCGGCCCGGGCGCCCGAGGCGGCGTCGAGCACCATGCCCAGCACCCCGTGCTTGGCGGGCAGGAGCTTGCCCGTCCGGGAGCGGCCGCCCTCGAGGTAGAACTCGATGGGGAAGCCGTCGCGGATGAGCTGGCGGAGGTAGCGCTCGAAGACCACCGGGAAGACGGTCTCGCCCTTGAAGCTGCGCTTGATGAAGAAGCCGCCCACGCGCCGCAGCACGGCGCCGAGGGGCCAGAAGCTCAGGTTGTCGCCGGCGCAGACGTGGGGGATGCCCAGGTCGTACTGCCAGAAGACCCACGAGATCAGCACATAGTCGAGGTGGCTGCGGTGGCAGGGCACCAGGATGGGGGTGCCCTTGCGGTAGGCCTCGCGCAGCCGCTCGGCGTCCTCGTCGCGCAGGTCGACGCCGTCGTAGATGCGGGTGAACAGGAAGCGGCAGAAGTGGTCGGCGAAGCGCACGAAGGGGTAGCTCATGCGCGCGGCGATCTTGTCGAGCATGCGCTCGATCTCGGCCGAGACCTTGAGCTCGGAGCGCCCGGTGCGGGCCGACTCGTCGGCGATGACCCGGCGCACCTCGGGCGAGCCCATCACGAGGCGACGGGTCCAGCGGTAGGGGCGGATGCGGGGGCCCCGGACGACGTGGCTCTCGCGGTAGAGGTAGCGGCGCAGCATGATGCGGGCGGCCCGGGCCTGGCGCCGCAGGGGCTGGCCCTCGAGGCGGGCGCCGAGCTCGGGCAGCTCGAGGGCCTGGCCGATCTGGACGATGGGCCGCGCCCCGCCCGCCACCACCGACCAGAGCTTCTGGAGGGGGCCGGGCTCATCGGAGCTGCCCAGGACGAAGCGGGTCGCCTCGGTGCGCTCGGTGGGGGCCTTGCGGTGCCAGATGACGACCACGGGCACCATCTGGATGGGCCGGGGGCTCTGCTGCTGGGCCTCGAGAAGAGCCGCCACCGCGTCATTCTCGGGGTCATAGCCCGCGGAACCGTTGCGGCCGCCCACCATGAAGAGCAGGGCCGTCATGCCCGCGGCGACCGCGCTCGCGAGCCAGCCCGAGGCCACCGGATCCGGCGCCTTGCCCGTGCGCAGCCGCAGGGCCAGGGCCGAGCGCCACTCCCGCAGGGCCGAGAGCAGCGGCTGGAACAGCGTCGAGCGCACCCCATTCGACCAGGCCGGCAGGGGCAGCCGCCAGCGGTTCAGGGCGTGGTTGAGCACGAGCCAGTCGAGCACCGAGCGGCTGTGCATGACGTAGACCACCGGGCCCCGCTCGGCGGCCCGGCGCAGGTTCTCGGCCGAGTGTTCCTCGAGGCGCACCCGGCTCGCCAGCAGCCCGAGCCCCGAGAGCCAGTAGACGGCCCCGAAGCTGCGCAGCATGCCGGCCCGGTGGCGCCCCGCCCGGGTGCGGACCGGGTCGAGGCGGGGGGGGCGGCGCGGAATCTCGGGCCGCGGGGCCCCCGGCGGTGTCGCAGTCTGGTCTGTCGTGCTCACGCAGCGCTCCCGGGCGGCGCCTCGTCCGGTCCCTCAGGCAGCGCTGCGCTTGCGGAGGGCGTCGAGGATGGCCTGCATGCTGTCCTTGGCGTCGCCGAACAGCATCTGGGTGTTCTCCTTGAAGAACAGCGGATTCTGCACCCCCGCATATCCCGAGCGCATCGACCGCTTGAACACGATGACGTCCCGGGCGTTCCAGACCTGGAGCACGGGCATGCCGTAGATGGGCGAGCTGGCGTCGGTCTCGGCCCCCGGGTTGACGATGTCGTTGGCACCGATGACGAGCACGAGATCGGTGTCGGGGAGGTCGTGATCGATCTCCTCCATCTCGAGCACCACGTCGTAGGGCACCCCCGCCTCGGCCAGCAGCACGTTCATGTGGCCCGGCAGCCGGCCCGCCACCGGGTGGATGGCGTAGCGCACGTTGACGCCCTTCTTGCGCAGGCTGGCGCTGAACTCGCGCACGAGGTGCTGGGCCCGGGCCACCGCCATGCCGTAGCCGGGCACGATGACGATGTTGCGGGCGTTCGCGGCCAGCCCGGCCACCTCGTCGGCCGTCGTGGGCTGGACCTCGCCCTGGTCCTCGACCGCCGCCGCGGGCGCAGCGCCGCTGTCGGTGCCGAAGCCGCCGAAGACCACGTTCCAGATGGAGCGGTTCATGGCCTCGCACATGATGTAGCTGAGGATGGCGCCCGACGAGCCCACGAGCGCGCCGACGACGAGGAGCAGGTCGTTGCCGAGCATGAAGCCCGCCGCCGCCGCCGCCCAGCCGGAGTAGCTGTTGAGCAGGCTGACCACGACCGGCATGTCGGCACCGCCGATGGCGATGACGAGGTGGACGCCGAGGGCCGAGGCGATGACCGTGCCCTGGAGCAGGAAGAGCATGCCGCCCACCCCGCCGTCGCCCGCCGTGGCGCCGGTGAGCCAGATGAAGGGCACGAGCATGCCCCCGAGCACCAGCACGGCCACGGCGTTGATGAGGTGGCGGCGGGGCAGCAGCACGGGGGTGCCCGACAGGGTCCCGCGGAGCTTGGCCCACGCGACGATGGAGCCCGTGAAGGTGATGGCACCGACGGCCACGCCCACCCAGATCTCGATGAGGTGGACCGTGAGCGAGGCGCCCGCCAGCGCCGGGTCGTGGGGGTGGAGGTAGCTGGAGAGGCCCACGAGCACGGCGGCGAGGCCGACGAAGCTGTGGAGGATGGCGACGAGCTGGGGCATCGCGGTCATGGCGACCCGGGCGGCCAGCACCGCACCGATGCCGCCGCCGACGACGATGGCGCCGTAGATCAGGTAGATCTGCTCCATGTCCCAGCGGCTGGCGTCGGCCAGCAGCAGGGTGGCGGCGATGGCCACGACCATGCCGAGGATGCCCGCCAGGTTGCCGCGCCGGGCGGTCTCCTGGTTGGCGAGGCCGCCGAGCGAGAAGATGAAGAGGGCGGCCGCCGCGAGGTAGGCCACGTTGGGCAGGCTGGGCGCGTCGAGCATGGCTCAGCCCTCCTTCTTGAACATGCCCAGCATGCGCTGGGTGACGAGGAAGCCGCCGGCGATGTTGATGCTGGCCACGAGGATGGCCACCACGCCGAGCACACTGGCGACCGTGATGCCGCCCGAGGCCGCCTGGAGCAGGCCGCCGACGATGATGATGCCGCTGATGGCGTTGGTCACGCTCATCAGGGGGGTGTGGAGGGCCGGGGTCACGTTCCAGACCACCTGCCAGCCGATGAAGCAGGCGAGCACGAAGACGGTGAAGTGCTGGACGAACTCGGGGGGCGCGTAGGCGCCGATGAGCGCAAGCACGGCGGCCGCGGCTCCCGCCCCCAGGTAGGTCGAGACCTGGCGCTTCTGCTTGGCCACGGCGGCGGGCTTGGGCGGCGCCACCTCGGCGGCCGCGGCGGGGGCGGCCGAGACCGAGACCTGGGCCTCCGGGGGCGGCGGCCAGATGACCGCGCCCTCGTGGCAGACCAGGGCCTGGCGCACGATGGCGTCCTCGAGATCGAGGCGGTACTCGGCGTCGCCGATGTCGTGCAGCAGGTGGACGAGGTTGTTGGCGTAGAACTGGCTGGCGTGGGTCGAGAGGCGGCTGGTCAGATCGGTCCAGCCCACGACGGTCACCCCGTCCACCTCGACCACCTCGTCCTTGCAGGTGGCGTCGCAGTTGCCGCCCTGCTCGGCGGCGAGGTCGACGACGACGCTGCCCGGCTTCATGGCGGCCACCATGTCGGCCGTCCAGAGCTTCGGCGCCGCCTTGCCGGGGATGAGGGCCGTGGTGACGACGATGTCGACCTCGCGGGCCTGCTGGCGGAACAGCGCCATCTCGGCCTCGATGAACTCCTTCGACATGGTCTTGGCGTAGCCGCCCGCCGTCTCGCCGGACTCGGCGAAGTCGAGCATCAGGAAGCGCGCGCCCAGGCTCTCGACCTGGTCCTTGACCGCGGGCCGCACGTCGAAGGCCCGCACCTCGGCGCCGAGGCCCCGGGCGGCAGCGATGGCCGCGAGACCGGCCACCCCGGCGCCGATGACGAGCACCTGGGCCGGGGGGGTGCGGCCGGCTGCGGTCATCTGGCCCGCGAAGAAGCCGCCGTAGTGCTGGGCGGCCTCGATGATGGCCCGGTAGCCGGCGATGTTGGCCATGCTCGACAGCACGTCCATCTTCTGGGCCCGCGAGATCCGGGGCACCTGGTCCAGGGCCAGCACGTTGATCTTGCGCTCAGCGAGAGCACTGAGCAGCTCAGCGTTCTGGGCCGGCATCACGAGGCAGATGAGCAGGGCCCCCTCGGCGAGGCGGTCGAGCTCGGTGCCCTCGTCGGTGGACCGGGGCGCCCGCACCTTGAGCACCACGTCGGCGCCCCAGGCGGCCGCGCCGGTCTCGTCGATCTCGGCGCCCGCGGCGGCGTAGGCGGCGTCGGGGAAGCGGGCCCCCGCACCGGCGCCGGCCTCGATCACCACCGAGAAGCCGCGCTTGATGAGCTTCTTGACGCTGTCGGGCGAGGCGGCGACGCGGCGCTCTCCCGGGCAGCTCTCTCTTGGGACTCCGAGCCTCATGCTTCCCCCTCCGGTGGGCGGGCGGCGCGCCCGCGGCGGGGCCCGGGGACGGGATCTCGGCCGAGGCGCGCGCGTGCTGTGACGGTCCACTTGTCCCGCCAGGGGCGCCCGCGCCAACGGGATTCCCGTCCCCGATGACCCGACCCGGTCACCGGGGGAGGGCGCCCCCCGGACACCGGCGCCCGGCCCGCGCGCAGGGCCGGCCCGGTGGCTCCCAGTCTGTCGTGACGACCACCGTGCCCGCGATGCGATCGCGCACGGTGCGGCCCTGATCGGTGAAGACCATCAGCGCGTTCACGAGGTCGAAGATCGGCCCGACGCCGATGCAGGCGAGCACCACCCGCACCACCCAGACCACCCCGAAGCGCCGCACCACCAGCACGCTCGGGTCGGCCCACTCGCCGTCGATGCGCACGATGCGCAGGCCCAGCAGGAACTTGCCGGGGCTCTGGGCCCGCTGGCTCCACATCGCGAGGTGCACGGCGAAGACCGCCGCCATCAGCACGCCCGACAGCACGATCGCCCCGATGAACAGAGGGTCGGTGACCTCCATCGCCCCCGGTCCGCTCTCGTGCTCGGCGAGGGCCACCCCGGCCATGATCAGCAGCGGCAGGGCGGCGAGGCCGTAGAGCAGGGTGTCGACCGTGCGGGCCGCGAGCCGCGCCCAGGGCGAGGCCAGGGGCAGGGCCGCGGTGTCGACGCCAGCACCGGCCAGGCGCGCCTGGGGCGAGGCGTAGGGGTCGAAGGTCGGGGTGCCGCGGAGGGGCGGGCGCGGATCGGGCATGCACGGCTCCTCGTCCACCCATAGCCAGCTGGTCGGCCGGTGGGAGCCCGCCGGGGGCCACGGGGCCGCCGCAGCGGTCGCGGCCTCAGGGCAGCACAGCCGCGAGGCGCTCCCGGGCCGCCGTGTCGCCGGCCGCCGCCAGCAGCCGATCGACCTGGGCCCCGAGGGCCCGCTGGCGCGCGGGATCCGGGCCCGCCACGGCGGCGATGCCCCCGGTCTCTCCCCGGTGCAGCCCGACCGCGAGGCGCACCAGCACGGCCTGGCCCGTGGGATCTCCCCCCTCGGGCACGTCCAGGGCCAGCGCCTCGGCCCGGTCCCACGCGCCCCCCACCACCAGCCCGAGCGCGGTCGGCGCCAGCAGCTCCGGATCGCGCGGACAGCCCGCGTCGAGGGCAGCGAGGCCGTCCCGGGCGGCGGCGGCGGGATCGCCGCGCTGGAGCTGGAGGCGGGCGATGTTCCAGCAGGCGTGGGGCGCCGGGGTGGGTGGCACCAGGGCGCGGCGGTACAGCGCGGCAGCCTCGTCCAGCTCGCCCTCCAGCTCGACCACCTTGGCCAGGGCCGCCGCCGCATGGGGGGTGGGCATGACCGCGAGGGTGGTCGTCCAGAGCACCCGGTCGCTCTGCCAGGTGGGCACCGTGCGGGCCGACAGCAGGGCCAGCCCGAGGCCCACGGGCACCAGCGCCGCCAGCGCCCGGGGGGGCAGCCGCTCGAGGGCCGCCGCCAGCACCAGCGCGAGGCCGGCGAGGGGCAGGTAGAGGTAGCGGTCGGGCACGATGCCGGTCTGGGCCACGGCGGCCAGGGCCGGCACGAGGCCGAAGACGGCGATGCACAGGCCCAAGATGGCCCGCCGCCCCCCCGCCAGCACCCCCGCCCCGACGAGCGCTGCGCCCCCCGCCGCCCCGGCGAGCTGGACCGGCCCCGGGGGCGGCGCCCAGACGAGGTGCATGCCCGGCACGAGGTCCACGGGCCAGGCGAGCACCCCCGCCCACCAGGCCGCCACCGGCGGCAGCGCGGCGAGCACCCGACCGAGCTCGGCCTTCGGCGGCAGCCCGATGCCGCCCGCCAGCCGCAGGGCCCCCACCACCGCCACCGCACCCGCTGCGAGCCCGAGGCCCCCGAGCCAGCCGCGCCGGGTCGCCTCTGGGGCCCCCTCCCCTGCCGGCGGCCGCCCGAGCAGCCCGAGCAGCCCCATGCCCAGCACCAGCAGCGGCGCAGGGCGCTCTCCTTGCTCAGCCCCGCCAGCAGCAGGGCCAGCGCCATCCCGCCCCAGCGCCCCCGCTGGCCGGTAGCGAGCCCCGCGAGCAGCAGCGCCGTGGCCATGAGGTCGTTGCGGGCCGCCACGAAGACCACGGGCTCGACCTGGGCGGGGTGGAGCGCGAAGAGCACGAGCCCCGCCGCCGCCGCCGCCGGCCGGATGCCCAGCCCCCGCAGCAGCGCCCCGAGGGCCGCCACGGCGCCCAGGTGCCAGAGCAGGGAGTGGAGGTGGGCGAGGGCTGCGCTGCCGCCGAGAATGGTCTGGTCCACGGCAAAGGAGAGCACAGGCAGCGGCCGGTGGTACATGCCCGGGGGGGCGAAGTCCGGCGTGCCCTGCCAGAGGGGCTGGACGAAGAAGCGCCACGGCCGGGCGAGGCTCTGGAGCTCGGTGTTCTGGAGGATCAGCGGCACGTCGTCGTAGACGTGGCCGGCGGCCAGGGCGGGCCCGAAGACCGCCACCACCACCAGCCCGAGCCCCCCCGCCAGCCGGCCCCAGGCCCCCAGCGCGCTCACCGCCGCCAGCCCACGAAGCCGCGGCCCTTGAGATCGGGCTGGCAGACCGCGCAGAAGAAGGCGTCGTGGCCGCGCACCCCGGCCACCCGGATGGGCGCCCCACAGACCGGACAGGGCGCCCCCTTGCGGTTGCGGACCTTGAGGAAGTCGCGCACCTTCTCGTCCAGCCCCGCCTCCCGCCGGGCGACCTCTTCCGCCGCCGCCCGCAGCACCGCCGGGATGGCCGCGTGCAGCCGGGCCAGCGCCGCGTCGTCCAGCTCGCGCACCCGGGCCTTCGGGTGGATGCCCGCTTCGAAGAGCACCTCGTCGGCGTAGGCGTTGCCGAGGGCGTCGAGGGCCGTCTTGTCGAGCAGGAAGACCTTGACCTGGTCCCGCCGGCGCCGGGCCAGGGCCGTGAAGGCCGCGAGGGTGAAGTCGGCCGAGAGCACGTCGATCCCGACGGTGCCGAGGCCTGGCACCCGGTCCCGCTCGGCGGCGGCGACCAGGTAGATCTTGCCCATCTGGCGCCGGTCCCGGTAGCGCAGCTCGCGGCCGTCCCCGAGGGCGAGCACGAGGCCCGTGTCTCTGGTGCGCCGGGCCCCGGCCGCCACCAGCGAGAGCCGCCCGGCCAGCATCGGGTGCAGGGCCAGCACGAGGCCCGCGGCCGCCCCGCCGAGGGTGAAGACCAGGAAGTGGGCCCGCCGCTCGACCGCCGCGAGGGTGGCCCCGGCGAGGCGCTCGCGGGGATCCCCCTCGACCATCATCCGCATCAACACGGGATCGCAGAGCTCGGCCCGGAGGACCTCCGCGCCCAGGATCTCCCGGCGCAGGATGCCGAGCTGGTGATCGAGCTCCGGGCGTTCGGGCACGGCCCCCCCAAGTCTGGACGCGGACGGCTGGCCTCAGCCGAGCAGGTTCTCGTCGGGGGTGGGCAGGGCGGCGCCGTGCTGGTCGAGGCACCAGTCGTGCAGCCGCCGCAGGCTCGCCAGCAGCTTGCGCCCGAGGGCCGAGGGCTCGGCGGTCTCTTCGCAGATGCGCAGGCCCCGGTCGTTGCCCGCCAGCACCTCGGCCCGGCGCCGGGGGAAGGCCGGGTCGCGGGAGAGCGGGTGGTCCATCAGGGCGAGGCGGGCGTGCATCACGGCCACCGGCACGAAGGCGTGGACCGCCAGCAGCACCCCCATCAGGGGACGGAGATCGGGGCGCACGGGGGACGGGGTCCAGGCCGTGCGGCCGTTGTGGAAGACCGGGTCGAGCAGGTTCAGCGCGTTGAGGCGGCCGTGCTGGGTCTCGTGGACGAGGGCCTCGGCGATGGTCAGCGTGCTCGGGTGGAGGGTGAAGTAGGCCATGCCCGGCGCCTCCCGGTAGGAGGCGCTGAGGTGGCGCTCGGGCTCGTAGCCGACGGGCACGACCCGGCTGAGGGCGAGCGGCAGGGCGGCGCCCCAGGCCGGCAGGGCCTGATCGATGGCGTCGAGGGCCTCCCGGTAGGCGGCCACCCAGTCGGCGGCCGTGCGCCCCCCGAGCGAGGTCGCGTTGCCCTCCTTGTCGGGGTGGGCCTCGACCATGGCCAGCGGGTTGCTGTCGGCGAGGGCGAGGTGGAGTCCGGGGCGGATCTCGGGGTAGTCCGGACGGGCACCGACCCCCTCGGGAACATCCTCCCCGAGACCACTCTCAGCAAGAGGCAGGTCGGCCCCGGCCGCCGTGCGGAGGCTCGCCCCCTCGGGGCTGGCCAGGAGCCCCTGGAAGGGCGGCGTCGCCGTGTGGCAGACCCCCGCCTCGGGATCCGGCAGGGCCGCGAGGGGACGGTCCCAGAGCACGGCCTCGGTGAGCACCCGCTGGCGGCCCAGGGTGAGCAGCAGCACGGGCAGGGCATCGAGCAGCACGGCGGGACCGGCGAGGCCCGCCCCGAGACAGAGCAGGGGGGTGAGCACGTCGGGGGCCCCGACGGCCTGGAGCACGGCCTTGCCCCGGACCTTCGCCGTCGCGGCGAGCACCCGCTGGGCCCGGCGCACCACGGCGGCGTCGGCCGGGGCGAGGCTGGCCAGGGGGGCCTGGAGCAGGGTGCGGAGCGCCAGGAGCCTGACCTTGCGCAGGATGGTGGCCAGCTCGCGGTCGGGCGCGCTGGGCAGCAGCAGGAAGGCCGGCCCGGGGTGGGGCGCGGCCCCGCCAGCGGGGGGACGGGACTGTGGGAGATCTGCCGTCACTGCGGTACTCCGGGAGGCGCCACCGCGGTCGACGTGCCATGGTGGAAGCGGGCGCTGGCATCATGCCACAGCCGGCCGTGGCCCCCGCCCGGCCTCCGCCGCGCCGCCCCCTCCGCTCTCCGCCCCTTGGAGCCCCGTGCCCGCCGCCGACTCCGGATCCGTCCCCGCGCCCCCGGTCCCCGATCGGGCCGAGGCCTCCCACCGCACGAAGGGGCTGCTGCGCCTGACCATGGCCTGCAACGAGCGCTGCCCCTTCTGCAACGTGCCCGCCGAGGACTACGACCGGCTCACCCCGCCGGCCGAAGAGCTCGCGCGCCAGCTCCAGACCTTCATCGACAGCGGCGCCCGCACCCTCACCATCTCGGGCGGCGAGCCGACCCTGCTCCGCAAGAAGCTGCTGCCGCTGATCGCCAAGGCCCGGGCCGAGGGCATCGAGCTGGTCGAGATCCAGACGAACGCCACCCTCATCGACACCGGCTACGCCGAGGCCCTGGCCGCGGCCGGCACCACGAGCGCCTTCGTCAGCCTGCTCTCCCAGGATGCCGAGCACCACGACGTCTTGACGGGACTTCCCGGGGCCTTCGACAAGTGCATGCGGGGCATCGACGCGCTCATCGCCGCCGGCATCCGGGTCGCGCTCAACCCGGTCATCGCCCGGCGCACCCAGCACCGCTTCGCCGACTATGTGCGCTTTGTCGCCGAGCGGCTGCCCGCCGTGCGCAGCATCTCGGTCTCGGCCGTCCAGCCCCACGGCCGGGCCGGGCGGGGCGGCAACCCCGACGAGCTGCTGCCCGACTACGACGTGCTCGCCCCCCAGATCCGCGCGGCCCGGGCCGTCGCCACCGCCGCCGGCATCGAGCTGCTCAACCCCTACTGCGGGCTGCCGCTCTGCGTGGGCTGGCACGACGACCCCACCCGCAGCGTCGAGGCGGTCGAGGCCGCCCTCGGGGGCTGGCGTCCGACCCCTGGCGTCGACAACCGCGGCGACAAGCGCCAGGACGGCCCGTGCCGCAGCTGCGCCTGGCGCACCCGCTGCGGGGGGGCCTGGCACGCCACCTGGGACCTCCGGGGCCACCGCGGCATCGCCCCCCCCCACACCGTGGCCGCCCCCTGGGCGGGCGGGGCCACCGACGCGGGCCAGACCGTCGTCGACCTGCGCGCCGGCGTCGACGCGGACGGGCTCGCGGCTCTCGGGGCGGCCCGGCGCCCGACCGTCTGGGCCTGGGTCCGCGCCCTCGCACCGGGCGACGGCCTGCGCCTCTTCTCGAGCGGCTGCACGGACCTCGCCGCCGAGCTCGACCCGCGGGGCCTCAGCGCCGGCCGGGCGCCCCGGTCCACCCTCGTCGCCATGCGCGAGCTCGGGCGGGTGCTGGCGAAGGGCGCCGGCTCCAGCGACGCCGGCCGGCTGCGGGTCCACCTGCGGCTCGCACCGGCAGCGCCGGCCGATCTCGCGGCGGCCGCGGCCTGGGCCACCCGCCAGGGCGTCGACCGCATCGTCCGGGGCCGCCGGGGGGCCCGCCCGCCCGGGACCGCCGCCGGCGCCTAGCGACCGGCCCAGGTGAAGGTGCCCGTGCCGGCGTTGCCCCCGTCGTCGTAGATCGTGCCCGTGCAGGTGTGGTCCGGCGCGGTGCTGCAGTCCATGGGGTAGGTCGTGTTCACGCTGAAGCTCGCCGTGCACATGCCCTCGGCCGAGCAGACCATCGGCAGGGGCGAGCTGGCCATCAGGTCGGTGCCGCCCGCGTCCACGCAGTTCACGTGGCCCGCGAGGGTGTCGAGGGTGTCGACGCCCTGGGGGTCGTCGGCAGTGAGCTGGAAGATGATGGCGTCGTCCGCCGAGCCCGAGGTCGAGCAGAGGAAGGTCGCCTCCACGACCGTCGGGCTGGGATCGGGGGGGTCGTCGCCGTCCGCGCCGTCCGTGCCCTCGGCACCGTCCGTGCCCTCGGTGCCCTCGCCGCCGTCGTCCCCGTCGGCGCCGTCCGCGCCCTCGGCGGCACCCTCGCCGCCGCCCGAGTCCTCCTCCCCGTCCTTGTCACCGCAGCCCGCAAGGCCGAGAACAGCGAACATCAGAGCACTTCCAAGCAACCCCGGCAGGGCCTGGGCACCGGAGCGGGGGGGGGTCGCTGCCCCCAGGGCGGGGGTGGTCGGGATACGTCGCATCGCGTCTCCTTGGGGGGCCGGGGCACGGCTCCGTGCACGGTGGTCGACCGGCGCTGCCCCCCGCAGGGGCGCCACCGGCCCGCAGCCCCCGAGCCGGGCCGGCCGCGGCGCCGCCCTCGTCCGGGGACCGCCCCGAGCATACACGTCCTTGACGAGTCTTCGTCCCCGCCCCCTGCGCCCCGAGTGTCCTGGTGCCCGAGACCGCCCGTCCCACCGCTCCCGTGGTCGTCGCCCACGCCCCCACCCGGGCCCCCTGGCGCGCGCACTGGCCCGCCGTCCCCGACGCGCCCCGCCCGCCGATCGCCGAGGTCGTGGCCGGCCTCGCGGGCGCCCCCCTCGCCTGGCTGGGCGGCGGAGAGCCCACCCTCCGGGCCGATCTGCCCCGCCTCCTCCGGGCCTGTGCCGCCGAGGTGGACGAGCTGGGGATGATCACCGACGGCCTCGCCCTCGTCGCGCCCGCGCCCCTCCAGGCCCTCCGGGACGCGGGGCTCGGCCGGCTGCGCATCCACCTCCACAGCGCCAAGGCCGAGGTGCACGACTGGCTGGTCGGCCAGAAGGGCGCCGGCCGACGCGCGCGCAAGGCCATCCAGACCGCCCGCAAGCTCGGCATTCCCACCGAGGTCGACCTGCTGCTGAGCCGCCCGGGCAGCCCCTGGCTGGTGCCCACCATCCAGCTGCTGGCGGGACTCGGCGTCGCCCGGGTCCACCTGCGCCGCCCGCTGCGCCGCGGGCGGGCGGATCCGACCTTCATCTCGGCCTCGCCGCGCCTCGGGCTGCTCCAGCAGCACCTCGACCAGGCCATCGTCGAGGCCCACGACCGGGGCCTCGCGCTCCAGCTCCACGGCATCCCCCGCTGCGCCGCCCCCCGGGCCACCGACGCCCACATGGCCGGCGCCCCCGAGGCGGTGGTGTGGCCCGCCGCCCTCGCCGGCCTGCCCGCCGTGGCCGACTGGGGCAGCGCCCCGCCCGCGCCCGCCTGCGGCGCCTGCGAGGGGCCGCCCCACTGCCCGGGTGCCCCCGCCGACTATGTCGACCGCTGCGGCGACACCGAGCTGCGCCGCGAGCGCCCGGGCCCCCTGCGCCGGCCCGTGCCTGCGCCGCCGGTCTTCGGCCAGACGCCCCCGGTGCCGCCGCCCCGCAAGGGCCGGAGCCCCGCCACCCGGCCCCACGTCGCCGGGCGCCTCGCGGCCTGGCCCGACGTCGGCGGCGATCCCCTCGCCGGCCACCCCGGCGGCGCCCCCACCCTCCGGGCCACCCTCCACCTCCGCCGCCCCCCCCGCGCCCACCGCCACGCGCTGGTGCGCCCCGCCCCGG
>CAXQUZ010000583.1:0-2347 GCA_964226865.1 Myxococcota bacterium
CTTTCTTGTCGAGCATTGTCCTCCCGATTTTTTCGTGCCTCTTCCCTTTGCTTTTTCGAGCGAAAAACCAATCCGTTCATGGCAAGAGACGTTTCTAAAAAGATGCCGGGAAAACCAGCTACTTATACAAGAGGAAATCCCTCTGTTTTAGAATTGGGTGGCCAGGGCGCGCCAGGTGAAGGCGATGCGGGGCTGGAAGCCGCGGGCGCGGAGGCGTTCGAGAAGCTCGGGGAGCCGGACACGCGCGTCGACGGCGGCGAGCTTGTCGGCGTCGGACCAGCGCTGTTCGGTGCCGGGGGTGCGCTCGGCTTCGGTCTGCAGGCGAGCGGCACGGGTGGACGGGCGGGAGGCCCAGTCGGGCGACGGCGGCGGGATGGTCGGAGTGGGAGACGGGGACGAGGTCTCCTCGGCATCGCCGAAGGCCATCGAGAAGAGGGCCGCGAGGCCGGCGAGGCTGACGAGGCCGCCGCTGAACAGCAGGAGCGCCTTGGACATGGGGACGGACCCGGGCCGGGGGTTCGTCCTGTATGGGCCTGGGAGGCACGCCCGAGTCCGCAGTGTCGGCCACGCCGTGACCTCAGCGTCTCCACCGGGTTGCGCGGTCTGATTGCTACCCCTCGGCCCGAATCCGTCTCACGTTCCCGAGACAGCAAGCCCCCTGCGGGTTGGTCTCTTCACACCGGTCCTCTCCCTGCCGACACCGAGCGGTGATGGCGTCGGCCACGGTGTTCTTGCCCTCGGTAGTCAACCCGGCCCGCACATCGACGACCGAGTAGCCGAAGCAGTAGCAGACCGGTCGGTCGCCAGCCGTCTCCTTGTCGAAGAGCCGCACGCGGCTCTCGGCGCGGGTCACCTCCTGGCTCGTAGTCGGCGAAAACCAGACGACCTCGCAGCCTGGCGCGCCGCAGTACCGCCACGAGTCCGCGGCCTGCACCGTGGTCCGGGCGAGGGAGGCCACCGTCAGGGCGGTCACCTTCCGTGAGGGCCCCCCGCAACGGGGGCATCGGGTCGTGGGCGAGGTGCTGGTGGCCGTTGAACAGCAGTCCACCTCAGCCTCCTGCGGGTGTGTGCGAATTCGGGTCGCCCGCGACCGTGGTGGCGTACCCGGCCTCCGTGATCGCGGTCGCCATCTGCTGCGCGGTGACCTGGCTGCCATCGAAGCGCACGGTCGCACGGCCTGCCTCCGTGTCCACCTCGACCGAGGCGATGCCCGGCAGGCGTCCCAGGGCGACCTTGACCGTCACCGAGCAGGAGGCGCAGGTCATCCCGGCAATGGCAAGCTGGACGGTCTGGTCGGCATGGGCCACTCGTTCGGGTGAGGCGCTGCCGGCAGGCTCACCGCAGGCAGGCGAGATCAGGGTCATGGATGCGAGCAGGGCGAGAGGCAGGAGACGCATGACGAGGACTCAGATCAGAAAAGGAGCGGCGTGACAATCGGAAAAACGAGGAGCAGACCCACGACCAGGGTGGCGACCCACAGGAGCCTCCGTCCTGCTCGGTTGGTCCGGGGTTGCTCGCAGCCGCAGTCATCGGCATCCGCCTCGGACGGTCGCGTCGGCCGGAGTACGATGGCCCAGCCCCCACCCAGCAGGACGAGGGTCAGCAGGGTGAGCACAGGCCGGTAGGGCTCCAGCGCCACCAACGCACCGGCACCGCCCAAGCCGAGCAGGGCAAGAATGAGGGGCCCGACACAGCAGGCGGACGCCGCCGCGGCTGCGGCAATGGCGCCGCCGAGGCTCCCGATCTGAAGCAACACCTCACGCATGGTCGCCCTCCGGCGAGAGAGCGTCGAGGATGGGGCAAGCCGTCGTCTCGCGCTCGGCTTCGCACGCAGTGACCAGGCCCCCGAGCGCATCCGCGATTCGCTGGAGGTCTGCGATGCGGGACTGGACGTCCGTTAGGCGGGCGAGAGCGAGCCGGCGGGCGTCCTCACAGGCGGTGCCGGCCTCCACCCGCAGCTCAAGGAGCGATGCGATCTCGTCGAGCGTGAACCCCAGCTCCTTCGCGCGCCGGACGAAGCGCAGGCGTTCGATGGCATCGTCCGGGTACTGGCGGTAGCCCGAGGGGGTGCGGGGGGGCGGCGCGATGAGGCCCTTGCGCTCGTAGAAGCGCACGGTCTCGACGCCGATGCCGACGCTCCGTGCGACGGCGCCGATGGTGTGGTTGGGCATGTCTGCCTCCGGGACTGGAGGATAGACCCTGTAGTCAGGTACGGGGTCAAGCACCGGGCAACGGTACTCGTCAGCGGGTCCGTACGACCATCGCAATGACTCCAGCTCCCACAGCCACCCCCAGCCCCGCCAGCGCCAGCTTCACCACCTTCGCCGCATCCGCCCCACTCCGCGGC
>CAXQUZ010000584.1:0-7948 GCA_964226865.1 Myxococcota bacterium
CCCCGTCTCGCGCGTTGCGTGGGCCGCGTGGCTGCGTTGGGTCGGGTCGACGGCCCGGCTCCCGTGACCACGAGGAGACGCGCCCTGCACGGCGCCCCCCCGGGCAGTCGCGAGGGGCCCGCATGCCAGCTGGGCTTGGATGACAGCGACCCATCGCTCTTCTTGGAGCGGGCACAGCCCGCTGCGGCGTTACATACCGCCCGCGCCCTCCTCTCCCCGTCCCCGAGAAGCCTCCATGGCATCCAAGACCGCCGTCCGCCAGCTCTGCAAGGCAGCGCGCGACGGCGCACTCGACCAGGTCCAGTCGATGCTGGCGAGCGACCCGACGCTGGCGCTCGCCACGGTGTCGGCCCCCCCGAAGAAGGACGACGGCCAGACGGCCCTGCAGGTCGCGCTGAAGTCGGGGCGCTTCGAGGTCGCCGATGCGTTGATTGGCGCCGGGGCCGATGTGTGCTTCATGGAGCGGGAGTCTGCCAACGCATGGCGGGCGCCCGTGCTGCACGATGCCATTCGTGCGTGCTTCCAGTCGGGCCGCCCCGCGCGTGGGCTGCGCACCCTGGACCGGGTCCTCGCTGGCGGTGCCGACCCAAACCAAGAAGACTCCTATGGCAACCTGCCGCTCGGCCGGGCCATGCTCGACGCCAAGTCGATGCTGCACGTGGGCGAGGCGCTCCGGGCCCACTTCCCCTGCATCTTTGCCCGGCTGCTCGAGGCGGGCGCCGACCCGGACCGCGCCACCGCGCGCCGGCCGCCGGTGGATGCGTCGTCCCGGGGCTTCCAGGCCCACCGCTTCCTGGTCGAGGCGCAGGGGGCCACCACCGCTTGGCAGCCCGAGGTCTGGGCCGACCGGGCCGGTGCTGCCGTCCCCACCGAGGGCCGGGACGCCGCCGGGCGCACCCCCGCGATGACCGCCGCCATCTTCGGCGCCGCCCACGCCCTCGACGCCCTCCTGGCGCGCGGTCCCGACCTCGCAGCCGTCGACGCGCGGGGCTGGTCGGCCCTGGCCTACAGCTGGTGGTCGCTGGAGCTCTCCGCCCGGCTGCTGGCCGCCGGCGCCGATCCCAACCAGCCCATCGGGGGTGGGCCAGAGACCCCCTTCTCTCGCTCCTTCTTCAAGAAGGACCTGGCCCGGCTCATGCTCGCCCACGGCGCCGACCCCCGAACCACCAACGCCACCGGCAAGACCTTCCACGAGCTGCACGGCTGAGCCGCGCGCCCCGGCGGCCGCCCCCCCGGCTCCTCGCCGCTGCGCGCTCGGGCGCCACCGTCGGCCTACACTGGCCGCCCCTGCACCGGAGCCCCGATGCCTTCCCCCCCGTCCGACGCTGCCCCCTCGCCCGACGCCGCCCCCGCCTCCGACGCGGTCATCGTCTACGTCACCGCCCCCGACGCCGACACCGCTGCCGCCCTGGCCCGGACCCTCGTCGAAGAGCGCCTGGCGGCCTGCGGAAACCTCGTGCCCGGGCTGCGCAGCATCTACCGCTGGGAGGATGCTGTCTGCGATGAGCCCGAGGTGCTGCTGATCATCAAGACCCGGGGCGCGCTGGTGCCCGCGCTGACCGCGCGGGTGGTCGCCCTCCATCCCTACGACTGCCCCGAGGTCGTGGCGCTGCCCATCGTCCAGGGCCACCCGCCCTACCTCGCCTGGATCGCCGCCAACACCCGCGGCTGAGCGCCCCGCGGGCCGGCTCGGCGACGTGGAGCAAGCCTGCGACACCCGATTGCCCCGGAGGGCGCCCGGCGATAGCCGCGGTCCTCGCCCTCGCGAACCCGGAGTCGACCATGGCAGAGAGCAAGCGCATCGCAGTCGTTCCCGGTGACGGCATCGGCACCGAGGTCATCGCCGAGGGGCTGCGCATCATCGAGGCCCTCGCGCCCGACATCGAGACCGAGCACTTCGACCTCGGCGCCGAGCGCTACCTCCGCGACGGCGCCACCCTGCCCGACGACGTCTTCCAGCGCTGGCAGGACGAGTTCGACGCCATCTACCTGGGCGCCCTCGGCGACCCCCGGGTGCCCTCGAACGTCCACGCCAAAGACATCCTCCTCGGCTCCCGCTTCCGCCTCGACCTGTTCATCAACTTCCGCCCCATCCGGCTGCTCGACGCCCGGCGCTGCCCCCTCAAGGGCAAGGGCCCCGACGACATCGACATGGTCGTGTTCCGCGAGAACACCGAAGACCTCTACGTCTCGGTCGGCGGCAACTTCAAGAAGGACACCCCCGACGAGGTCGCCCAGGAGACCGCGATGGCCACCCGCAAGGGGGTCGAGCGCATCATCCGGGCCGCCTTCGCCTACGCCCGCGACAACGGCCGCGGCCGGGTCTGCATGTCCGACAAGTCGAACGCCATGCGCTACACCGGCGGCCTCTGGCAGCGCACCTTCAAGGCCGTCGCCGCCGAGTACCCCGAGATCGAAGCGAGCCACCTCTACGTCGACGTGCTGGCGATGGAGATGGTGCGCTGCCCCGAGCGCTTCGACGTCATCGTGACCTCGAACCTCTTCGGCGACATCATCACCGACCTCGGCGCCATCCTCCAGGGCGGCATCGGCCTCGCCGGCTCGGGCAACATCCACCCGGGCAAGCTGAGCCTCTTCGAGCCCGTCCACGGCTCGGCCCCCGACATCGCCGGCAAGGGTGTCGCCAACCCCCTGGCGGCCATCCTCACGGCGGGCATGATGCTCGGCCGCCTCGGCCGCCCGGCCCTCGAGCAGCAGATCAACGCCGCCGTCCAGCAGTGCCTGCTCGCCGACGAGGTCACCGCCGAGCTCGGCGGCACGCTCTCGACCTCGGCGGTCGGTGACGCCGTGCTGCGCCGCCTCGGTGCCTGAGGCCTCGCGGTCCCAACATCTTCCAAGATTCCCTGTTCATCAACACTCTGGAGCGTCCATGTCCGCCTCTGACATCGTCTTCCTCTCTGGCAAGCGCACGCCCTTCGGGGCCTTCAACGGTGTGTTCACCGACATCAGCGCCACCGAGCTCGGCGTCGTCGCCAGCAAGGCTGCCATCGAGCAGGCGGGCATCTCCCCCGAAGACATCGACCACGTCATCTTCGGCAACGTGATGCAGACCTCCCCGGACGCCATCTACTGCGCCCGCCACGTGGGTCTCAAGGTCGGCGCCTCCATCGCGACGCCCGCCGTCACCGTCAACCGCCTCTGCGGCTCGGGCTTCGAGAGCCTCGCCCAGGCCGGCCAGCTGCTCCGCCTCGGTGAGGCCAGGGTGGTGCTCGCCGGCGGCGCCGAGAACATGAGCCAGGCGCCCCACACCATCCGCGGCGCGCGCAAGGGCTTCCGCCTCGGCGGCACCCAGATGAACGACTACCTCCAGGAGGTCCTCTACGATCCCCAGGCGGGCTGCGCGATGGCCATCACGGCCGAGAACCTCGCCGAGAAGTACGGCATCAGCCGCGAAGAGGCCGACGACTACGGCTTCCGCAGCCAGACCGCCTGGCAGGCCGCCCACGAGGCCGGCCGCTACGCCGACGAGATCACCCCCGTGACCGTCAAGCAGCGCCGCAAGGAGGTCGAGGTCACGGTCGACGAGCACCCCCAGCTCAGCCCCCTCGCCCCCGAGCGCTTCCGCGCCCGCTTCTCCCGCGAGGCCATGGCCGGCCTCCGCCCCGTCTTCAAGAAGGACGGCACGGTCACGGCCGCCAACGCCTCCGGCATCCACGACGGCGCCGGCGCCATGGTCATGACCACCGCCAGCTGGGCCGAGGCCCGCGGCCTCAAGCCCCTCGGCCGCCTCGTCTCGGCTGCCTCCATGGGCGTCGAGCCCAAGTACATGGGCATCGGCCCGGTCGCTGCCATCAAGGCCGCCCTCGCCCGCGCCAACATGAGCCTGGGCCAGATGGACCTCATCGAGATCAACGAGGCCTTCTCCAGCCAGTACCTCGCCTGTGAGCGCGAGCTCGAGCTCAACCGCGACATCACCAACGTGAACTCGGGCGGCGTCGCCATCGGCCACCCCCTCGGCGCCACCGGCACCCGCATCACCATGCACATGCTCTACGAGCTCCGCCGCCGCGGCAAGAAGTACGGCGTCGTCTCGGCCTGCATCGGTGGCGGCCAGGGCATCGCGCTGGTGGTCGAGGCCTACTGAGGCGACCGCGCACGGGCGCCGGCCGACCGGTCGGTGCCCCAAGACGCAAGCGCCCCGGCACACGCGTGCCGGGGCGTCGTGCGTCGGGGCGTCGTGCGTCGGGGCAGGGGGCTCAGCGGGCTCAGCGGGCGCCGGCGATGATCATCTCGTCGATGATGCCGTCGGGATCGAGCTCGCCCGGGGGGCCGTCGTCGTCGATGATGGTCAGCCCCCAGCCGATCCAGGTGGCCTCGGTCATGACGTAGACGCTGTTGATGAGGGTCCACGAGACGAGGTCGGGGTCGCCGTACTCGTCGATGACGCAGGAGCTGGTGGCGCCGACACCGAGGCCCTCGGGGGTGCCGCCGACCTCGCCGATGAGCCGCAGCTCGGTGGCGCCGTAGCCCTTGTCGGGGACGGCATCGAGGTCGGCGTCGACGAACTCGACCGTGAAGGCCTGGTCGAAGGTGCAGCGCACCCCGGGCATGTCGTCCTCGAGGGGCACGCACTGGGAGTCCATGCGGATGGCTTCGGTCATCTCCTCGTAGGTCTGGCCCACGCAGGCCCCGTCCACACAGCCGCTCACCAGGTTGATGCGGCCGTTGGCGTCGGTGGGGGAGCAGGCCGGCAGGCCGTCGAGCACCGTGCCGATCGTGGCCGCGAGGGGCTCGGACTTCTCCTCCTCGTCCTTGCGACAGCCGCCGAGGGCGACGAGAACCACGCCGGCGAGCGCGACGCGGACGGAGAGGGGGGACGGACTGGGGTGCATGGCATCCTCGAGGCACGAGATCGGGATGCATGTAATATCGAGGTCGAGCCTTGTCGTGTCAAGCGCGCTGGTGATCCTTCTCGGCGATCCGCCGCGGCCCCCCCGTGCGGGGATCGGGAGGGCCCGGGCTCAGCGCCGCCAGCGTCCCCGGGCGAGCCGCGCCCGATCGGGCCGTCCCCAGGCCACCGCGTCGTGGAGCGGCACCTGGCGGCCCGCCTCCCAGCCCTCGGGGCAGTGGGCCGCGATGGACGGCGCGGCCTGGTTCAGCTCGATGCCCACGTCCTCCAGCCACCGCCGCACCCCCGCGTCCTCGGCCCGGACGAGCGCGTGGCCCGTGGGGTCTGCGACCTGCTCCTCGTCGCGCAGGCTGCGCAGCCGGGACGTGATCGCGGTCACCGCCGACTGGCAGAAGGCGTTGAGCGGGGTGCGGAGCTCGTCGGGAACGGTCTCGGCATCGGCACCTCGGGCAACGAGCCAGGCGGCCCGGGCCTGGGTGACCTCCCGGAGGGTGACCGCGAGCAGGTAGTCGCCGATGAGCACGGAGGAGCGGCGCCCGAAGAGCACGACGTCGGCGCTGCCCCGGGGCCAGGCGGCCACGCAGGCGCAGTGCTGGGCGACCGCGACGGCGAGCCGGCGGCGCCATGGGGCCGGCTGGCCGAGGCTCCGGCGGAGCTTGCGGAAGGGATCGGCGGGGTCCTCGGGGCCGACCCGGGCCCGGGCGTGGGCGCGCATCAGGTCGCGGGCGAGGCGCGCGGCGGTCTCGCCTTCGGGGGTGCCGGCCTGGTCGCGGGCGAGGTTGCGCAGCTTCTCGAGCCGGGCCGCCATGCGGCGGCTGCGGGCCTCGTCGACAGGGCGCGGCGGCGGGCGGTGGGGCATGCACACTCCAGGCAGGACACGGGCGGACCCCAGGATGCCGCGGAGGGTTCCGCGCGGGCTGTGAGCGGCCTGCAAAGCAGGGACGCAGGCCCGTGGCTGCTGCGTCCAGCAACGAGTGGTCAACGTCCCGTGGGGCGGGGGGGCCCGGGCTGCCGCGCTGTGCCGGGGCGTGGTAGCCTGGGGCCACGGAGGTTCCCCCATGACCCAGAATGGCGCCAAGCAAGGCACTCCCGTCCAGAGCGAGGCGGATGTCATCTACGACTGGAACACCCAGGGGGCGACGCTCTCGCCGGCCCTGCGGCGGGTGCAGTTCGTCGATGAGACCCTGCGCGACGGCATCCAGTGCCCCTCGGTGACCGATCCGCCCATCGCCGCCAAGAAGCGCATCGTCGAGCTGCTCAGCGAGATCGGTGTCGACAAGGTGGACGTGGGCCTGCCCGGTGCCGGTCCCCGGGCCGTGGCCGACGTGAAGACCCTCGTCGAGCACATCCGCGACAACAAGCTCGCCATCGAGCCCCAGTGCGCGGCCCGCACCCACCCCAACGACATCCGGCCCATCATCGAGGTCTCCGAGCAGACGGGCGTGCCCATCGAGGTCATGACCTTCCTCGGCACCTCGCCCATCCGCCTCTACGCCGAGGGCTGGGACGAAGACCTGCTCGAGAAGCGCACCCGCACGGCCGTGCGCATGGCCAAGAGCGCCGGCATCCCCTGCACCTTCGTCACCGAAGACACCGTGCGCTCCCACCCCACGACCCTGCGCCGGCTGTTCACGGCCGCCATCGAGGAGGGGGCCGACGGCATCGCGCTCTGCGACACCTGCGGCCACGTGACCCCCAACGGCGTCTTCAACCTGGTCCACTTCACCAAGGACCTCATCCGCGGCCTCGGCGCCACCACCCGCGTCGACGGGCACGGCCACCACGACCGGGGCTTCGGCCTCGGCAACGCCCTGTCGGCCATCGAGGCGGGGGCCGACCGGGTCCACGGCACCGTGCTCGGCATGGGCGAGCGGGTGGGCAACACCCCCCTCGACCTCTTCCTCGTGAACCTCAAGCTGCTCGGCGTCATCGACAACGACCTGAGCAAGCTGGCCGAGCTCGTCGACCTCGCCAGCGAGGCCTGCCGCTGGCCCGTTCCGGTGAACTACCCGGTCTTCGGTCGCGACGCCTTCCGCACGGGCACGGGCGTGCACGCCGCCGCGGTCATCAAGGCCCTCAAGACGGGCCACACCTGGCTCGCCGACAGCGTCTACTCGGGGGTGCCCGCCTCCTGGTTCGGCCGCCAGCAGGAGATCGAGATCGGCCACATGGCCGGCGACTCGAACATCCTCTACTGGCTGCAGAGCCGGGGCCTGCCCACCGAGGCCAGCCTGGTCACGGCCATCCGCGCGGTGGCCAAGGCCGAGCCCCGTCTGCTCGACAACGAAGAGGTCATGCAGATCGTCAACGAGTGGAAGGCCAGCGCGGGCGCCGCCGCCCCGGCCTGAGGCCGCCTACTCCTCGCCGCGCCGCAGGGCGTCGAGCACCCGCTGGCGCTCGGCGTCTTCTTCGGTCTTGCGGGCCTTGCGCGCCTTGCGCCGGGCCTCGCCCCAGTCCTTGTTGTTCTGGATGCTGCGCATCACGAAGAGCAGCGCCAGCACGTAGTTGAAGACCGTGATGGCGCCCTCGAGCCCCGGGATGCCCCAGCCGACGAGAAAGCTGATGGCGACGATGTTCCCGAGCTGGACGGGCCAGAAGAGCCAGCCCCGCAGCGCCCAGTCCGGGATGCGCGAGACCACGTGGTTGGCGGCCAGGGTCGCGACCACGAGGAAGAGCAGCCCGTCGCCGATGGTCATGGCTCAGGCCCCGACGGCGAGGTTGTCGATGAGGCGGGTGGCGCCGAGTCGGGCCGCGACAAAGGCCCGGGCCGGGCGGTCGAGCACCGTCAGCGGGGCGAGGTCGTCGGCCGCGCGCAGGTCGAGGTAGTCGAGGGCGTCGACGTCGAGGGCGGCGTGGCCGATGGCGAGCAGGGCACCCACGTCGTCTTCGCCCGCCGCGGCGGCCGCCGCCATGGCCCGGAGGGCGGCCGAGAGCGACAGGGCCCGCCGGCGCTGGTCGGCCGAGAGGTACTTGTTGCGCGAGGACAGGGCGAGGCCGTCGGTGTCGCGGACGAGAGGGGCGCCGACGATCTCGACGGGCATGGCGAGGTCGCGCACCATGCGCCGGATGACCGCGAGC
>CAXQUZ010000585.1:0-12688 GCA_964226865.1 Myxococcota bacterium
CAGGCCTCCGGGGGGTTCAGGATGGCCGTGAACTCCTCGATGCCCATCATGCCCAGGTTCGAGACCGAGAAGGTCGAGCCCGTGTACTCCTCGGGCTTGAGCTTGCGGTCGCGGGCCTTGCCGGCCAGCTCGCGCATCTCGCTGCCGATGGTCGCCAGCCCCTTGCCGTCCGCGTCGCGGATGACGGGGGTGATGAGGCCGTCGGGCAGGGCCACGGCGACCCCGATGTGGACGGCGCCGTGGCGGGTGATGGCGTCCTCTCCCCAGCTCGCGTTGACCGCCGGCACGTCCTTGAGGGCGCGGGCGCAGGCCTTGATGACGATGTCGTTGTACGAGACCTTGACGCCGGCGGCCTTGAGCTGGCTGCGGAAGGCGACCATCGCATCACAGCCGAGATCCGCCGTGAGGTAGAACACGGGAGCGTCCTGCCAGACGGCCTTCAGGCGCCGGGCGATGGTCTTGCGCATCTGGGTGTTGCGCACCACCTCATCGGCCGCGGCGGGGGCGGCGGCCGGCGTGGCGGGGGCGCTGCCGAAGGCCTCGACGTCGCTGCGGAGGATGCGGCCCCGGGGGCCCGTGCCGCTCACCCGGCCGAGGTCGATGCCCCGCTCGCGGGCGGCCTTGCGGGCGGCGGGGGCGGCCTTGACCTTGCCCGTCGAGGGGTCGATCTCGAAGACGAAGGCCTCGGGCATCTCCATGATGTTGTCGTCGACTGGCTGGCCCGACCACTGGAAGCCCGTGAGGCCGGCCCGTGCGGTGGCGGGGGCCGGCGCGGGGGCGGCGGGAGCCGGAGCGGGTGCGGGCGCGGCAGGGGCCGGTGCGGGGGCCGGTGCGGGGGCGGGGGCCGGGGCGGCGCTGGCCTTGCCGGCCTCGAACTCGGCCACCATGGCGCTCACGTCCTCGTCGGCCGAGCTGCCGATGATGGCGATGGGCTGGCCCGCGGGCACCTCGGCGCCCTCCGCCTGGAGGATCTTGAGCAGCACGCCGTCGTCGAAGACCTCGATCTCCATCGCGGCCTTGTCGGTCTCGACCTCGGCGATGACGTCCTGGGGCGAGAGGCGGTCGCCCTCGGCCTTGTGCCAGGCGAGGATGACGCCGGCCTCCATCGTGGGGGAGGCCTGGGGCATCAGGAAGAATTCGGCCATCACGACCTCCCGAGGGACTTCTGGACCGCGGCGACGATGCGGTCGGGATTGGGCATGACCAGCTTCTCAAGCTTGGTGGCGTAGGGCTGGGGCACGTCGCGGTTCGTGACCCGCAGCACCGGCGCCTCGAGGTGGTCGAAGCAGACCTCCTGGAGGCGGGCGGCGATCTCGGCACCGACGCCGGCGTAGAGGTGGCCCTCGTGCACGACCACACAGCGGCCGGTGCGGGCCACCGAGCTGTAGAGGGTCTTCTCGTCGAGGGGGCGCAGGGAGCGCAGGTCGATGAGCTCGGCCGAGACGCCCTGCTAGGCGAGGGTGTCGACCGCCGCCTCACAGTTCTGGACCTGCTTGCCCCACGAGACGATGGTGACGTCGGTGCCGCTGCGCCGGATGTTGGCCTGGCCGAGGGGGATGATGAACTCCTCGTCCGGCACCTCGCCCTTGACGCCGTAGGTGAGCTCGCTCTCGAGGAAGCAGACCGGGTTGTCGTCCCGGATGGCGGCCTTGAGCAGCCCGTAGGCGTCGTGGGCGTCGCAGTAGGTCACGACCTTGAGCCCGGGGAAGTGGGCGTAGAGGCTGTCGACGCTGGTGGAGTGCTGGGCGCCCAGGTTCTCGGCGGCGCCGTTCGGGCCGCGGAACACGACGGGCACGCTGTACTGGCCCCCCGACATCTGGTAGATCTTCGCCGCCGAGTTGATGACGTGGTCGAAGGCCACCAGCGAGAAGTTCCAGGTCATGAACTCGATGATGGGGCGCATGCCCACCATCGCCGCGCCCACCCCGAGCCCGGCGAAGCCGCCCTCAGCGATGGGGGTGTCGACGATGCGGGAGGGCCCGAACTGCTCGAGCATGCCCTGGCTGACCTTGTAGGCGCCGTTGTAGTAGGCGACTTCTTCGCCCATCAGGAAGATGCGCTCGTCGCGCTGCATCTCTTCCACCATCGCGCGGCGCAGGGCCTCGCGGATCTGCAGTCGAGCCATCAGCCCTCCTCCGGCCAGCGGCCGGGCACCCAGGGGCCTTCGGCCTCGGGCAGGGTGTGGGTGGGGGCGTCGTCGCCGACGCCGAGAGAGGTGGTCTGGGGGGCGTAGGTGTAGGCGTAGAGCTCGGCGGGATCGGGCTCGGGGCTCTGCTCGGCGAAGGTCACGGCCTCCTGCATCTCGGCCTCGACCTCTTCTTTGATGGCCGCGAGGGTGGCCGCCTCGACGCCGTGGTCGTCGACCAGCCGGCTGGCGATCATCTCGATGGCGTCCTGGGACTTCTTCTCGTCCAGCTCGCCCTTCGGCCGGTACTTGGCCGGGTCAGACATGCTGTGGCCGCGGTAGCGGTAGGTCGCGATCTCGAGCAGCACCGGGCCGTTGCCGGCCTTGGCATAGGCCACCGCGCGGCCGACGCGCTCGCGCACGACCTCGACGTCGAAGCCCTCGAAGGCGTCCCGGGCCATGCCCACACCGTTGGCCCGCAGGCTCATGTCGGTGACGGCGGACTGGCGGTGGAGCGCCGTGCCCATGGCGTAGTAGTTGTTCTCACAGATGAACACGACGGGCAGCTTGTAGAGCTGGGCCAGGCACAGCGCCTCGAAGAAGGCGCCCTGGTTGGCGGCGCCGTCGCCGAAGAAGCAGACACAGACCCGGTCTTCGCCGCGGGCCCGGATGGCCCAGCCGACGCCGTTGGCCATGGGCACGTGGGCGCCGACGATGCCGTAGCCCCCGAGGAAGTCCTGGGACTTGTCGAAGAGGTGCATCGAGCCGCCGTGGCCCCGGCTGCAGCCGGTGGCGCGCCCGTACATCTCGGCCATGATGGCCTTCGCGGGAACGCCCTTGGCGAGGGCATGTCCGTGCTCTCGGTAGGCGGCGATCCAGTAGTCGTCGCCCGTCACGGCTGCCGCGCCCACCGCCACCGACTCCTGGCCGATGTAGAGGTGGCAGAAGCCGAGGATCTTGCGCTGGGTGTAGGCCTTGGCGCTGAGCTCCTCGAAGCGACGGATGCGCAGCATCTCGCGGTAGAGGCGGGTCAGGCCGTCGGCATCGAGCGCCGGCAGGCCGCTGCTCTCGGGCAGCGGCGGGGCGCGGTGGGCCGCGGGGTTCTGTGGCATGCGGGGCAGCCTCCGGGGTGGTGGCGGCGCGGGGCCTGTGAGGGGAGAGCGGGAAGCGGGGCGGCAGCGAAGCACCGCCACCAGCGGCCGAGCGGGCGCCCGGGTCGCACGCACAGGGAAGGGGCGCGCGGCGCGTCGAGCATGCCGGAACTCGGGCCGTTGGGAGTAACCCACTGTGACGCTCTGATTGGGCTCCTTGTGACCGGTGCGCCTCTGTGCTTCCATCGCGCGCCGGCCCGACCGGCACCGCCACCCGCACGGAAGCACGATGACCGCCTTGCTGCCCCTCGCCGCCTTCATTCCGGCCGAGACCACGATGCTCGACCGGGGGCTGTCCTTCCTGGGCATCCCGATCCTGCTCTTCCTCGCGTGGCTGCTGTCCACCAACCGCAAGGCGATCAACTGGAAGACGGTCGGCTGGGGCGTCGCCCTCCAGATCCTCTTCGGCCTCGTGGTGCTGAGCCCCCAGCTCCAGGACTTCTTCTTCGTGGTCGTCGACGGCGGCGTGAAGAAGCTGATCAGCTTCTCCGAAGAGGGCGCCCACTTCGTCTTCGGCAGCATCGAGATGCACCAGATCACGATGCCCGACGGCGAGGCCCAGACCTTCGTGGGCAAGGTCTCGCCCCCCGTGAAGACCTTCGCCTTCTGGATCCTGCCCACCATCGTGTTCTTCAGCTCGCTGATGGCCATCCTCTACCACCTGGGCATCATGCAGAAGGCCGTCATCGTGGTCGCGTGGGTCATGCAGCGCACGATGGGCACCTCCGGCGCCGAGTCCCTGAGCGCTGCGGCCAACATCTTCGTGGGCCAGACCGAGGCCCCGCTCGTGGTCAAGCCTTTCATCGAGAAGATGACCCGGTCCGAGCTGCACGCGGTCATGACCGGCGGCTTCGCGACGGTGGCGGGCGGTGTGATGGCCGCCTACGTCGGCTTCCTCCAAGACATCCCGAACATCGCCGGCCACCTCGTGACCGCCTCCATCCTCTCGGCGCCGGCGGCCCTCGCCGTGAGCAAGGTGATGGTGCCCGAAGACGGCACCCCCCACACCCTCGGCAAGCTCGACATGGACGTGCCCAAGACGGCCCGCAACGTCATCGAGGCGGCGGCCAACGGTGCGGCCGAGGGCGCCAAGCTCGCCATCAACGTGGGCGCCATGCTCATCGCCTTCGTCGGGCTCATCGCCATGATCAACTTCGGCGTGGGCGCGGTCACCGGCGGGGCGCTGTCCCTCGAGCTCATCCTCGGCTACCTCTTCGCCCCCATCGCCTTCGTCATGGGGGTGCCCTGGGGCGAGGCCCTGGCCGTCGGCACCCTGCTCGGCCAGAAGATCGTGCTCACCGAGTTTGTGGCCTACATCAACCTCGGCGCCATGGTCGCCTCCGAAGAGCCCGTGCTCTCCCAGCGCTCGGCCATCATCGCCAGCTACGGCCTCTGCGGCTTCGCCAACTTCGCCAGCATCGGCATCCAGCTCGGCGGCATCGGCGGCATCGCCCCGAGCCGCATGGGCGACCTCGCCGAGCTGGGCATGCGCGCCATGATCGCCGGCAGCCTCGCCGCCTTCATGACCGGCACCATCGCGGGCATCCTGATTGGCTGAGCCCCGGCCCGCTGCCCCGCCCGCGGCCGACGGGCGGGCCCGTCTCGGCATCGGCGCGATCATGGCGGCGCTGGCGGCGCTCCAGCTCTCCTACGGCATCGCCCTCCAAGACGACGCCTACATCAGCTTTCGCTACGCCCGCAACCTCGCGGCGGGCGACGGGCTGGTCTTCAACCCGGGCGAGCGGGTCGAGGGCTACACGAACTTCTTGTGGACGGTGATGTTCACGCCGGCCGAGCTGCTGGGCATCGACCCCAGCCTGCCCGCCGTGCTGCTGGGGGTGGGCTTCACGGCCGCCCTGCTCCACGCCACCTGGCGCCTCGGCCGGGGCGGGCTGCTGGCGCCGGCCCTCGTGGCGCTCTTTCCGGGCCTCGCCCTCGAGGGGGTCCAGGGGCTCGAGACGGTCTTCTACGCCTGGCTCCTCACCCGTGCGCTGCTCAGCGAGCGCAACTGGGCGATCTGGACGGGCCTCGCTGCCCTGACCCGTCCCGAGGGCTACGCCTTCTTCGGGCTGCTCTGGCTGCTCCGCCAGGGCTGGCGCGACCGCCGCAGCACCCTGCTCTTCCCGCTGCTCACGGTGCCCCACCTGGCCTTCCGCGTCGCCTACTACGGCGACATCGTGCCCAACACCTTCCACGCGAAGGTCGGCGACCCCACCCAGCTCGCGGGCTCGGCCTGGCAGCGCGGCCTCGGCTACCTCTGGCGCAACGCCCGCTCCTCGGCCCCCACCTTCCTCGGCCTCGTGCTGGGGCTGCCCCTGCTGGTCGGCCGCCGCGTGCTCCACCGCGACCGCCACCTCCGCGAGGCCGCGGTGCTCGTGGCCTTCGTCGTCGTCTACGTGCTCGCCGTGGGCGGCGACTTCAAGGGCACGGGCCGCTTCCTCATCCCCGTGCTGCCCTGCGTGGCCGTGCTGGTCCAGGCCGCGGTCGAGAGCCTCGTCGCCGACCGGGGCCCCCGGGTGCGGGACGGGGCCTTCGCCGGCCTCGCCGCCCTGACCCTGGCGGCCTCGCTGCCGGGCTTCTCGTCGATGCGCGACTTCGCCGACTACTTCGCCGAAGACCTGCGCGACCGCCAGCTGGTCGGCCAGACCCTGGCCCAGACCCTGCCCCCCGACACCCTCCTCGCCGTGCACGCGGCGGGCATCCTGCCCTACTACGCGGGCCTGCCCACCCTCGACATGTGGGGCCTCAACGACGCCCACATCGCCAGGGCCGAGGTGGACGATCTGGGCGAGGGCATCGCGGGCCACGAGCGCCACGACTACGCCTACGTGCTCTCGCGCGAGCCGGCGATCATCCTCACCGAGAAGGATCTCGTGACCCCGGCCCCCGTCGTGCTGGGCGACCCCGGGGTCTTCCCGCCGGCCTTTGCCGAAGACTACGCCCCCGCCAGCATGCCCCTCCCCGACGGCCGCCACATGAACGCCTGGGTGCGCCAGCGGCGCTGAGGGCCTACCAGCCGGCGCCGCGGTTCGAGTCCTCGATCATGCGGGGCATCGCCACGAGATCGATGAGCTGGCCCACAAAGCAGAAGCCGCCGGTGAACAGCCACAGCAGCCCCGAGACCCAGCGGCCCATGTAGAAGCGGTGGAGGCCGCAGAGGCCGAGAAAGCCGCCCAGCCAGAGCAGGTAGGCGATGCCGCTCTGGCGTGCGGGGGCGAGGCTGCCGTCGGCGCGGCGGGCGAGCTCGTCGGACATGGGGGCTCCGGGGCAGGGGAGGGGGCGCCCTACGGCGGTGCTGGGCGGGGTATTTCCCTCGCGCCCGCCAGCGGACCGTCCCTGCCGGCGACCCGGACCTCCGCCCGTCCCGTCCCCCGCCGGGCCGCGCGCCCCCACCCACCGGAGCCCCCATGCCCATCGAGCCCTACCGCGACCACCACCCCGTCGTGCACCCCACCGCCTTCGTCCACCCCCACGCCGTCGTCATCGGCGACGTCGAGATCGGCCCACGGGCCTCGGTCTGGCCCGGCTGTGTGCTCCGGGGCGACCAGGGCAGCATCCGCATCGGCGCCGAGACCAGCATCCAGGACGGCACGGTCATCCATGCCACCCGGGGCCTCAGCGACACCCGCATCGGCGACCGGGTGACCGTCGGCCACAAGGTCATCCTCCACGGCTGCATCGTCGAAGATGACGTGCTGGTGGGCATGGGCGCGATCGTCATGGACAATGCCGTGGTCGGCCCCGAGAGCATCGTCGGGGCCGGGGCGCTGGTGCTGGCCGGCCGCCGCTTTGCACGGCGCGCGATGATCGTCGGCAGCCCCGCCAAGGCCCGCCGGACGGTCACCGACGAGGAGCTGGAGCGCATCGTCCACCACGGCCACGCCGAGTATGTGCGCCTCGCCGCCGAGTACCTCGCGGGCTTCCCGGGGCCCGCCGCCACCTGAGCGCTCCGCCGGTCGGCGTCCGTTGACTTGTCAATGGGTTTCGGCCTCGAAGCCGCGCGCCGGCGTGATAGTGTGGCGCTGCTCGCCCCGTGAGCCCTCCCCGGAGCCCGGTCCTGCGCCCTCTCCCCTGGCGCCCCGGTCCTCCCCCTGTCGCCCCGCGCACGCCGCGCCTGTGGGCCCCCCTCCCGGCCTCGCCGACCCCCCTCCTGCGGTCCCCCGATGCACATTCGAAAGCTGGAGCTTCGCGGCTTCAAGTCCTTCCCCGACGCCACCGCATTCCACTTCTCCCGTGGCATCTCGGGCATCGTGGGCCCGAACGGCTGCGGCAAGTCCAACGTCGTCGACGCCGTGCGCTGGTGTCTCGGCGAGCAGAGCGCCAAGCGGCTGCGTGGCCAGGCCATGCAAGACATCATCTTCGCCGGCTCGGCCGAGCGGCCCGAGCTGGGCACGGCCGAGGTCCGCCTCACCTTCGAGGCCACCGACGAGCCCTTCCCCGGCGAGTACAGCCGCCTCGATGAGCTCCAGGTCGCCCGCCGCGTCACCCGCGACGGCGGCAGCGAGTACCTCATCAACCACCAGAAGGTGCGCCTGAAAGACATCCAGGAGCTCTTTCTCGACTCGGGGGCCTCGAACCCGCTCTACTCCATCATCGAGCAGGGCCGCATCGGCGAGATCGTCCGGGCCCGCCCCGAAGACCGCCGCAGCCTCATCGAAGAGGCCGCCGGCATCTCTCGCTACAAGGTCAAGCGCAAGGAGGCCGAGGGGCGCCTCTCCGACACCCGGGCCAACCTCGAGCGGGTCACCGATGTGGTCGACGGGCTCACCGACCGCCTCGGCCGCCTCGAGAAGCAGGTGGGCAAGGTCATCCGCTACCGGCGCCTGCGCACCATCCAGCGCCAGGGCGACATCCTCGCCGGTCTCGCGCGCTACCACGGCCTCTCGGCCGACCGAAAGGCCCTCAACGAGCGGCTGCGCGGGGCCCAGGCCCAGGAGCGCACCCTCGCCCGCGACCTCGAGCGGCGCGACGTCTCGACCCGCGAAGACCGCGAGCGCGAAGCCCACCTCGACGCCCAGGTGGGCAAGTTCCGCGACCAGCTCTCCGAGGCCGAGGCCTCCCGCCGCGAGAAGGAGTCGGCGCGCCAGTACCTCAAGCGCGAGCGCGACGAGCTGACCACCCGCCGCGAGCAGGCCAGCCGCCAGCTCGGCGTGGCCCGAGAGGAGCGCACGGCCGCCCAGTCCCGCCTCGCCGCCGTGGGCCGCGAGCTGGAGGAGGCCGCCGAAGAGCTGCGGGCCCTCGAGGCCATCTTCGAGAGCGAGCAGGGCGAGCTGCGGGGGGCCGAGAGCGCCGCCCGGGAGCGCCGCCGCCGGGTCGAGGCCGGGCGCACGGCCGTGCTCGAACACACCCGCGAGAAGGCCCGCCTCGTCGCCCGCATCGAGGGCAACCAGGCCCGGGAGGACGAGCTCAAGCAGCGGCTCGACCAGCTCGAGGCCGAGGTGGGCGCAGCGGGCGGCGAGCTCGACGAGGTCGATCGCCAGATCGCGGCCGCCACGGAGGCCGAGGCCACGGCCGCGACCCTGGTCGAGGGCATCCAGACCCGCGAGCAGCAGGCCCGGGCCGCCCTCTCCTCGGGCGAGCAGGCCCGCTCGGAGGCCACCCAGGCCCAGCGCCGGGCCGAAGACATGCTCTCCCGGGCCGAGCGCAACGCGGCCCGGGCCCGGGCCCGCCTCGAGTCGCTCCAGTCGGTGCACGAGAGCCGGGCCGGCATGGACGCCGACCTGGCCGGGGTCTTCGACAAGGACGGCGTCATCGGCACCCTGGCCGACTGCCTCGAGGTCGAGGCCGCCGCCATGCCCGCCGTGGAGGTGGCCCTCGGGGCGGCGCTGGACGCCGTGCTGGTCGTCGACGGCACGGCCGCCGAGGCGGTGCTCTCCGCCAGCGAGGGCCGCCGCAGCGTCATCATCGTGGGCGCCCCGGGCGACACCGGGGTCGGTCCCACGGCCCTGCCGGGTGTCCAGGCCACCCCCGCCGGCCAGGCGGCCCTCCGCGTGCTGCTCGGGCGCCCTGCCCAGGCCGACAGCCTCCACGAGGCCCTGGCCCTGGATCACGACGGCGCCGTCGTCGTGGGCGAGAGCCTCGTGCTCCACCCCCGGGGCCTCATCCACGCGGGCCGCGAGGGCAGTGCCGGCGCCGCCGTGCTCGAGCGCAAGCGCCAGCTCGCCATCCTCGCCGAAGAGGCCGACATGGCCACCCAGGCCGTCGAGGCCGCCCGGGGGGCCGCCGAGACCGCCCGCACCGCCCGCGACCAGGCCGTGCACGCCCTCGACCTCGCCCGGGCCGCCCTCGACGTGGTGCGCACCGAGCTGGCCGAGGCCCGGCTGACCCTCGAGGGCGCCCGCCGCCGCCGGGGCGAGCTCGAGCGGGGCCGCAAGCGCGAGGCCGAGCGGGCCCAGCGCATCTCGGTCGCCCGTGAGCGGGCCGAGGCCGCCCTCGCCAAGGTCTCCCAGGAGCTGATCGAGGCCTCCGCCAAGGTCGCCCTGGCCGACGAGGCCATCGAGCGCATGGAGGCCGAGCTGCGGGTCGAGCAGCAAGCGCTGATCGGCGAGGGCACCGCGGTCGAGTCGGCCCGGGAGCGCCTGGCCGGCCGGGCCTCCGAGCTCTCGGGCCTGCGCGAGCGGCGCCGGGGCCAGGAGCGGGCCCGCACCGCTGAAGAGACGGCGGTCCGCACGGCCACCCGCACGGAGAAGGAGGCCGAGGTCTCCCTCGAGGCCGCCCGCAAGCGCCTCGCCGAGATCGAGGCCGAAGAGGGCAAGCTGGCCGAGGCCCTCACCGAGCTGGCCAGCATCCAGGAGGTCGTGCGCGGCGCCCTGGACGAAGAGCAGGGCCGCCTCGTGGCCGTGCGCGAGCGCCTCTCGGTGGCCGACCAGCAGCGCGACGAGGTGCGTGCCCGCCGCGACGCTGCCGTGACCCAGCGCATGGAGCTGGAGCAGGCCCTGGCCACCGCCAAGGAGGGCATCGCCCGGGTGCGGGACGACATCCAGGAGCGCTACGACATCTCCGTCGCTGGCATGCTCGATCGTCTCGACCGCATGGGCGTGGTCGTGCTCTCGGTCGAAGACGGGGCCGACGGCGACAGCGTGCCCGAGAGCGCGCGTCCCCGGGATCGGGCCGACGAGCGGGTGGACGAGCTGCGCATCACCCCGGCCTCCCTCGAGGACGAGGCGCTGCTGGCGGGCTGGGCCGAGAAGGTCGAGAAGGCACGCAAGGCCATCTCCCGCCTGGGGGAGGTCAACCTGGTCGCCCTGGCCGAGTACGAAGAGCTGTCGGGCGAGTACTCCCAGATCGACGCCCAGCGGGCCGATCTCGAGCGCTCGGTCGACACCATCCGCCGCACCATCGCCCGCCTCAACCGGGTGAGCCGCGAGCGCTTCCGCGAGACCTTCGAGCGCGTCGACGGCTACTTCCGCGAGCTGTACCCGCGGCTGGTCGGCGGCGGCAAGGCGCGCCTGCGCCTGACCAACGAAGACGACCTGCTCGAGACCGGTGTCGAGGTCTTCGTCCAGCCTCCGGGCAAGCGCCTCCAGAGCCTCACCCTGCTCAGCGGCGGCGAGACGGCCATGGTCGCCATCGCCCTGATCTTCAGCCTCTTCCGGGTGAAGCCGAGCCCCTTCTGTCTGCTCGACGAGGTCGACGCGCCCCTCGACGAGGCCAACGGCGCCCGCTTCAACCTCATGCTGGCCGAGATGGCGAGCCTCTCCCAGTTCATCGTCATCACCCACAACAAGAAGACGATGGAGGCGGTCGAGACGCTCTACGGCGTGACCATGCCGCGGCCGGGCGTCTCGGAGCTGGTGACGGTCAACCTCGACTGAGGCTGCGCGGGCCTGCCCGCGACGGCGGGGGGGCCCGGGAACGCCCGTGGAACAATCCCGGGTGGCTCTGTGCCCGCAGAGCGCGATACGCCGCCCGCCGGAGGCGTGGGCATGCAGTTCCCGATCGAGCTCCCAGGCGGACTCTTGCTCGGCCAGACCGAGATCCTCGGTGTGGTCGGCTTCCTTGCCGTGGCCATCTTCCTCTGGGGAAGCTGGTTCACCCGGCGGCGCCGCCAGGCCGCATGGGAGGCCGAGGGCGAGGCGGGGGCTGCCGAGGCCCGGGCCCGGCGCTCCTCTCCGCCCCAGGGCGCTGACTCGGCGGGCTTCTTCGCGGGCTTCGCCCGCAGCCGCGACGCCCTCTTTGCCCGGCTGCGCGGCGCGGCGGGCGCCGAGGGCCAGGCCCGCCTCGACCAGCTCGAGGAGGCGCTGAGCGCCGCCGATGTCGGGTTCAAGCCCGCCATGGAGCTGGTCGAGGTCGTCCGCAAGACGGGCAAGGCTGGCGATCTCGAGGCCCTGCGCACGGTCCTGCGGGACGAGCTGCTCGACAAGCTCGGCGAGGCCCAGCCGATCGCCCGGCGGGCGGAGGGCCCCACGGTCATCCTCGTCGTGGGGGTGAACGGCAGCGGCAAGACCACCACGATCGGCAAGCTGGCGACCCGCTACGCCCGCGAGGGCCGGAGCGTGCTGCTGGCGGCGGGCGACACCTTCCGCGCCGGCGCCATCGAGCAGCTCAAGGTCTGGGGCGAGCGGGCCAAGGTCCCGGTCGTCGCCCACCAGGAGGGCGCCGATCCCGCGGCGGTCATCTTCGACGGCATCCAGGCAGGCATCGCCCGGGGGGCCGACGTCGTGATCTGCGACACGGCGGGGCGCCTCCAGGCCCAGTCCGCGCTGATGGACGAGCTCGCCAAGGTCCAGCGGGTGATGCGCAAGGCCATCCCCGACGCGCCTCACGAGGTGCTGCTGGTGCTCGACGGCACCATCGGCCAGAACGCGCTCTCCCAGGCGCGCATCTTCAAGGAAGTGGTCGGCGTCACCGGCGTCGCCCTCACCAAGCTCGACGGCACCGCCAAGGGCGGCGTCGTGGTGGCCGTGGCCTGGGAGCTCGGCATCCCGGTCAAGCTGGTCGGCCTCGGCGAGGGCATGGACGATCTGCGGGACTTCGCGCCGGCACCCTTCGTCGATGCCCTGCTCGGCACGGCCGAGGCCCCGGCTTGACGATGACCCTCCCCACGCTGTAGGCGATACCCATGCAGGTCCGAATCACCATCCGCGGTCGCCAGTACACCGTCCGGGGCGACGAGAGCGAAGACGAGGTCCAGACCGTGGCCCGTGAGCTGGACGCGCGCCTCGCCGAGGTCGCCAGCCGCACCCGCTCCTTCGACGAGTACACCATCGCGCTGCTCACGGCGCTCAACCTGGCGAGCGAGCTCCGTCGGCTCCGCACCCAGGTCAGCGGGCGCCTCTCCGAGGTCGACCGGGAGGCGGCGTCGCTGGCCGCCATGCTCGAGTCGCTGCTCCCCGCTGAGGGTGAGGGCGACCCGGAGGACGGCGGGGCCTGATGGTGCCCGTCCCCGACGCCGGCCGCCCCCCGCTCGCCG
>CAXQUZ010000586.1:0-27403 GCA_964226865.1 Myxococcota bacterium
TGCTGGGCGCTCCAGTAGTCGGCGAAGGGCGGGCGCTTGACGTAGCGGCCGGTGCCCCGCTCGGTGCGCAGCTCGTCGTCCTGCCAGACGATCCGACCCCGGGAGATGGTGATCGCGGCGTTGCCGACGACCTCCATGCCCTCGTAGATGTTGAAGTCGATGTTCTGGTGGTGGGTCTTGGCCGAGATGGTGCGGGTGAGGTTGGGATCCCACACAACGATGTCGGCGTCGGCCCCGGGCACCAGCGCGCCCTTCTTCGGGTGGATGTTGAAGATGCGCGCCGTGTTGGTCGAGGTGACCGCCACGAACTGGGAGGGGGTGAGCCGGCCCGTGCGCACGCCGTGGTGCCAGAGCACCCCCATGCGGTCCTCGATGCCGCCGGTCCCGTTGGGGATCTTGCGGAAGTCGTCGATGCCCGCGCGCTTCTGGGGGGTGCAGAAGCAGCAGTGGTCGGTGGCCGTGGTCTGGAGCATGCCGGACTGGAGGCCCCGCCACAGCGCCGCCTGGTGTTCCTTGCTGCGGAAGGGCGGCGACATGACGTAGTGGGCGGCCGCGTCCCAGTCCTTGTTGCGGTAGACCGAGTCGTCGATGACCAGGTGCTGGGCGAGCACCTCGGCGAAGACCTGCTGGCCTTCGAGGCGCGCCCGGGTCACGGCCTCGAGGGCGTCGATGCAGCTGGTGTGGACGAGGTAGACCGGCACCCCGAGCACCTCGGCGATGCGGATGGCACGGTTGGCGGCCTCGCCCTCGACCTCGGGCGGACGCGAGAGCGGGTGGCCCTCGGGACCGGTGATGCCCTTGTCGAAGATCTCCTGCTGGAGGACGTAGACAAGCTCACCATTCTCGGCGTGCAGGGTCGCCAGGGCCCCGAGCTCGCGACAGCGCCGGAAGCTGTTCACGAGGGTCTCGTCGTCGCACATGATGGCGTTCTTGTAGGCCATGAAGTGCTTGAAGGAGTTGACCCCGAACTCTTCGACGAGGCGGCCCATGTCGCGGCGCACGGTCTCGTCCCACCAGGTGATGGCGACGTGGAAGGAGTAGTCGCAGGCCGCCTTCTCGGCCCAGCCCCGCCACTCCTGGTAGGCCTCCATGATGTTCTGCTGGACCCCGGGGATGACGAAGTCGATGCACATGGTCGTGCCGCCGGCGGCGGCGGCCGAGGTGCCCGTGAAGAAGTCTTCGCTGGCCACCGTGCCCATGAAGGGCAGCTCCATGTGGGTGTGGGGGTCGATGCCGCCGGGCATCACGTAGGCGCCGCCGGCGTCGATGATGCGGGCACCGGCCGGCGCGTCGAGGGACGGGCCCACGGCCGCGATGGTCTCGCCAGAGACCAGGACGTCGCCGCGGTACTCGCCGTCGGCGGTCACGACCGTGCCGCCGCGGATGAGGATGTGGCTCATGGGGGGCTCCCGCTCAGTGGGGGCTCGGATTGGTCAGGTCGTCGTAGGCATCGGGGCGACGGTCGCGGTAGAACCGCCAGGTCTTGCGGACCTCGTCGATCATCTGGAGGTCGAGATCGGCCACCACCAGCTCGTCCTGGTCGCGCGAGCCCATGGCCTCGAACTGGCCCTTGGGGTTGACGAAGTAGGACTGGCCGTAGAACTCGCCGATGCCCCAGGGGGCCTCGGAGCCCACCCGGTTGATGGCGCCCACGAAGTAGGTGTTGGCGACCGCCGCGGCGGGCTGCTCGAGCTTCCAGAGGTACTCGGAGAGGCCGGCGACCGTGGCGCTGGGGTTGAAGACGATGTCGGCCCCGTTGAGGCCGAGCGCGCGCCAGCCCTCGGGGAAGTGGCGGTCGTAGCAGATGTAGACGCCGACCTTGGCGTACTTCGTGTCGAAGACCGGGTAGCCGCCGTTGCCGGGGGTGAAGAAGTACTTCTCCCAGAAGCCGCTGGTCTGGGGGATGTGCTGCTTGCGGTACTTGCCGAGGTAGGTGCCGTCGGCGTCGATGACGGCGGCCGTGTTGTAGTAGATGCCGCGGCCGACCTTCTCATAGACGGGCACGACGATGACCATGTCGTACTTCTTGGCGTACTCGGCCATCAGATCCGTCGTCGGCCCGGGCACGCTCTCGGCGGCGTCGTACCAGCGCTTGTCCTGGCTGGGGCAGAAGTAGGGCCCGTTGAAGATCTCCTGGAGACACAGGATCTGCACGCCCTTCTTGCCGGCCTCTTCGATGAGGGGCAGGTGCTTGTCGAGCATCGCCTTCTGGATCTCGGCGACGGGCTGGGACTCGTCGTTGATGGGGTTCGAGCACTGGATGAGCCCGCATCGGACCGTCTGGGGCATGGACATCTCCCGGGGATGGCGTGGTCGCGCCGACGACGCCGGCGCGGTCGCGCGAGTATAGGGGATGCGGGGGCCCGGTTGGGCCAGTGGCCCGGATTGGTGCACCAAGACGCGAAGCGCCCCGCCGGGCGCAGGGCCAGGCGGGGCGCAGGCGGTCAGCCGGTGGGGGCTCAGATGCCGCCGAGCTCGTAGGCCCAGATGGCATCGGCACCGTAGGCACCGACGTAGACGTCGACCTGGCCGTTGTTGTCGAGGTCGCCCGTGGCGAGGTCGTAGTAGCCGGCGTAGTCGGAGCTGGCGCCGCCGGTCATCTTCAGGTCGGCCTGGGTGGCCGAGTAGACACCACCCATCGAGGTGGTGCCGTAGAAGAGGTAGACCGCGCCGGCCGAGGAGCCGCCGGTGTCTTCGCCGCGGGCGCCGACGAGCAGGGCGTCGATGCCGTTGCCGGTCGGGTCTTCGACGCTGCCGATGGTCGAGAAGGTGTCGGAGGAGGTCTCGCCACCGAAGAGGGCGTCGGCGTCGGCGAGGGTCAGGCTCGCCGAGAGCGGGCCCGCGCTGCCGAAGAACACGCCGACCGCGCCGGCATCGTAGCCGGGGCCGTCGTGGTAGAAGCAGCCGATGGCCATGTCTTCGTAGCCGTCGCCGTTGACGTCGCCGATGCCGTCCATGCCGCGGCCGCAGTAGCTGTCGCCCGCGGTGGAGTCGGTGTCGATGATGGTGTCGGCGCCGGTCGCGGCCATGGACGAGGCCCACGAGGTCGAGCCGTACCAGACGTAGCCGCGGCCGCCGCTGGAGTAGACCGTGTCGTCGCCGTAGGCACCGATGAAGAGCTCGGCGATGCCGTCGCCGTCGAGGTCGGCCGTGCCGATGCCGTTCTTCATGTTGGCGAAGTAGTCGTAGGAGCTGCCGCTGGCGTTGGAGATGGTCACCGCCGCCGACGAGGTGCCGACCGAGCCCGACCAGCCCGAGGCCGAGCCCAGGTAGATGTAGGCCGCGCCCGAACCGTAGTCGCTGGAGGTCTCGCCGTAGGCGCCCACGAGCAGGTCGTCGATGCCGTCGCCGTTGATGTCGTCGAGGCTGCGGACCGCCGTGCCCAGGTCGTAGACCGCGGACTCGGTGATCTGCACGTCCATGTCGGTGGCGGAGTAGCTGCCGGACCAGCCCGAAGCCGAGCCGTAGGAGATCCAGGCGCTGTCGCTGTCTTCCTCGGCGACCACGATGTCGTCGTAGCCGTCGTTGTTCCAGTCGCCGGCGTCGACGTACTGGCCGAAGTAGTCGTAGGACCCGGTGCCGGTCCACATGGCGTCGGCGCCCGTGGTCACGTCGAGGTCCTGGTAGCTGGCGCCACCGTAGACGACGTAGGCCGACCCGTAGTTGCTCGAGCCGTAGTACTCGCCCATCAGGATGTCGTCGACGCTGTCGCCGTTGAAGTCGCCGACCGCGTAGGAGTAGCCCAGGTAGTCACCCGAGCCGCCCGTCCAGGCCGCCGAGGCGTCGGCGGGGCCGACCGTGCCGGTGAGGCCACAGGCGTCGGGCGAGCCGTTGCAGTTGTCGTCGACACCGTTGTCGCAGATCTCTTCGGCGTCGGGGTTCACCGCCGCGGCGTTGTCGTCGCAGTCGCCGTCGATGGGGGCGTAGCCGTCGGTGCCGGCACAGACGAGGGTCGTGCCGAGGAAGCCGTCGCCGAAGCCGTCGCCGTCGAGGTCGATGTAGGCCTCGATGCCGTCGGTCAGGTCGACGTCGACGTCGTCGCCGTCGATGTCGCCGTCGCAGTCGTTGTCGAGCGCGTCGCAGATCTCGATGGCGTCGGGGTTGAAGGTGGCGTCGAGGTCGTCACAGTCGTCGGCGTTGTCGACCCAGCCCGTCATGGGCTCGCACGACATCTGGACCACGCCCGCGTAGCCGTAGCCGTCGCCGTCGTAGTCGATGTAGTAGGTGTTCGGGCCCATGATGGAGGCGTCGGAGTCGTCGCAGTCGTCGACATAGGACAGGCCGTCGCCGTCCTCGTCGATCTCGGTGGCGTCGAGGCCGGGGTCGCCCTGCTCGCCCTGCTCGCCCTGCTCACCCTGGGCGCCGGTCTCGCCGGTCGCACCGGTCTCGCCGGCCGCACCGGTCTCGCCGTCCGCGCCCGCGGCGCCGGCCTTGCCCTCGGTGCCCTCGCAGGCCACGAGCGACAGCAGCCCGCCCATCAGCAACAGTGTAGATGCACGCATCGTCTCGTCCTTGGTTCAGGAGGTCAGGACGAGCTAGCCGCAAATGGCAGGAGCATGTCAAGGCCGTGGCGTTTCCCCATGCTTCCACCGGTCACTTGCCCAAGTCAGCCCCCGACCCTGCGGGCGGGGCGCCGCCGGTGGGAACGAGCGGGAGCACCGACAGGCACAGCATCCCCACCACCGCGTCGACGGCGAGGGTCGTGGGGTAGCCCCAGCGCACCACGGCCGCCCCCTGCCACCAAGCCGCCACGCTGGTGCCCAGGTTCATGGCCGCCATGTAGGCCGTGAATTGGGTCGCCGCGACCGCTTCGGCACAGGCCCCCATGAAGATGGCCATGCGGGTGCCGTAGGCGAGGCCGGCCACCAGGCCGTAGCAGATCGACGCGACCGCGAAGGCCGTGACCAGGGCGGCGGGATCGGTGGGGGGCGGGGCGCCCTCGGCCAGGGGCAGGATCCAGCCGGCCCGCTGCATCAGCAGGGCCAGCACGAGGCTGGGAACGACCGTCAGCACGACATAGACAGCGAGCATGCGCTTGTGGCCCAGCCGGTCGGAGATCCAGCCGCCCGCCACCGAGCCGCCCGCGCCGACCAGGGCGCCGGCGAGCGAGAGAGAGGCGATGAGCTCGTCGTCCATGCCGAGCTCGACCGCCAGGGCCGAAGAGAGCGCGAGGCTCAGGGCCATGGCGCCCGTGGGCAGCAGCGCCATCGCCAGGGTGGCCAGGGCGCCCCGTCCGACGAGCAGGGCCCGCAAGATCTCCCCCACGTAGCGGCGCAGCTCGCCGGCCAGGGCCGCGAGGCCGATCGCGGGCCGCAGCCCCGAGTCGTCCTCCCGCAGCCCACCCCAGCCCATCAGCCAGACCAGGCCCACGATGCCCGCCATCACGCCATAGGCGGCCCCGAGGCCCCCGGTGGCGCCCGAGAGGTAGAGCATGCCGGCGCCGCCGATGGCCTGGCCCAGGTAGGCCCCGGCGAACATCAGGCCGTTGCCCAGGCCCCGCTCCTCGTCTTCGAGGGTGCCGACGGCGAGGGCGTCGATGGCCACGTCCTGGAGGGCTGCCGCCGCGCTCACGGCCACCAGGGCCCAGGTGTAGAGGGGCAGCTGGGCCACCGGGTCGACCTGGGAGGCGACGAGGAAGCCGATGATCATGAGCGCCTGGGCGAGCAGGATCCAGCCCCGACGCCGGCCCAGCCGGGCGCTGCCCACGAGGTCGACCACGGGCCCGGCGAGCCACTTGAAGCCCCAGGGGGCGTAGACGGCGGCGACGAAGGCCCCCATCTCGTCGACCCCGAGCCCCTCGCGCCGCAGGTAGACCGCGACGGCCCCCGCGCAGAAGCCGATGGGGAGGCCCTGGGTGAGGTACAGGAAGAAGAAGGCCGCGAGACGGCCACGGCGCGACGAGAGCAGGTTCACCAGGGCTCCGGCCCGCCCGCGCGGGGGGCACAGGGCGGGGGTGGCGGCAGTCTACGGCAGGCCGGCCCGCCCGGCGCCGCTCAGGGGCGGACCACCGTGTCGACCACGTGGGCCAGCTCGGCGGCCATGCGCTCGTGGCTGAAGCCGGCGAGGGCGCGCTCCCGGGCGGCCGCGCCCATGGCCAGACGGCCCGGGTCGTCGTCGGCGAGGCGGGCCAGGGCGGCGGCCATCGCGTCGACATCGCCCACGGGCACGACGATGCCGGTCTCGGGGGTGAGCAGCTCGGCGGCGCCCTCGGTGGCCGTCGCGACCACCGGCAGCCCCGAGGCCATGGCCTCGATGGTGGTGAGGGGCATGCCCTCCCAGTCGGAGCAGTTGAAGAAGACATCGGCCGAGCCCAACAGCACGGGGATGTCGCGGCGCAGGCCCACCAGGGCCACCCGGTCCTCGACGCCGGCCGCCGCGCGCAGGGCGTGGAGCTCGTCCTTGCGGGAGCCGCCGCCGATGAGGGCGAAGCGCAGCCGGGGGTGGCTCTCGCGCAGCTTGGCGGCCACGGCCATGACGTGCTGGTGGGCCTTCTGGGCCTCGAGACGGCCGACCAGGGCCACGAGCAGGTCGCCGGGACCGGCCCCGAGCTCGGCCCGGGCGGCGGCGGCCTCGTCTCCGCTGCGGCGGCCCAGGGGGCGGCAGTCGACGCCGTTGTAGACGACCTGGATGCGGGGGGCGTCCGTGCCCCCGGCGATGAGCTTGCGCCGCACCTCGGGCGAGACGGCCACGATGCGGTCCGCCACCCGCATCAGGGGGGCCACCGTGCTGTACTTGTCGGCGGGCCAGCCGTGGGCGACGTTGACGATGGGCACCCGGCGCACGGTCTGGGCGGCCCGGGCCAGCAGGGTGGTCGCCAGCGAGTTGCAGATCAGGGCCTGGGGCTGGTGGCGCTCGATGAGGCCCGAGACGTGGCCGGCCACCGAGAGGATGTTGCCGCGCACATTGTAGAGCGGCCCCTCTTCGAAGATGACGCGCTCGTCGAGGTCCCCGACCTGGTTGCCGCCGCTCGAGACCACGATGGTGCGGGCGCCCTGGGCGGCGAACCAGTTGGCCACGGTCACGACGTAGCGCTCGGCCCCGCCCGTGTAGAGGGTGTCGATCATCAGCATCACGGGCGAGGGCACGGGCCGGGGGGCCGGGGTCCAGGCCTCGAAGCGGGCGAGCAGCCCGGCGCAGAGCTCGCGGATGGCGGGCCGCAGATCCGGGGGGGGACGGCGCCCGATGGAGCTGTCGCGGACCTGGTCGGCGTGGGCGGGGTCGAAGGGCACGCCCAGGAAGTCGAAGAGCTGGCGGAAGGTCGGCCCGGGGGACGAGACGAGGTCGGCGTAGCGGACGAGCAGCACGCGCGGATCCTCGTGGAGGCCCAGGGCGAAGAAGAAGGCGTTGCGCATGTACCAGAACAGCGCCGCGGCCTCGTGGGGGGCCAGGGGCGCCCCCGCCGCGACCCGGCGGATGTCGGCCACCACCGCGTCGGGCAGCCGGGCCGTGCGCCAGCCCCAGGTCTCGAGATCCCCGTCGATGACGGCCTGGATGAGCTCGCGCTGGTGCTCGTCCCACTTGACCACGGCCGAGTTGGCCACGTCGTCGAAGTGGCGCATCACCCAGACGCCCCGGGCGCCCGGGAAGCGGCCGAGGATGTGGTCGGCCTCCTGCGAGTCGCAGATGGGCTTGAAGATCTGGACAGGGGCCGGGTTCAGGGCGACCAGGGCCCGGATGGTGCGGTCGGAGCGCAGCTGGAAGTCGGAGAAGGCCGAGGCGTGGTTCTCATGAAAGATGCGTGTATCCGGGCTCTGGTCGAGCACCCGCATCACCATCTTCGTGCCCGAGCGCTGGCAGCCGAAGACGAAGCCGAGCCGCCGCGGGTGGGCCCAGCCGTGGCGTCCCTGGCGCAGGGTCTTGAGCTGGCGGCGCACGAAATTGGGCGCGGCGCGCTGCAGATCGCGCAGGTGCTCACGAGAGAAGAGGGCGGGCTCGGTCATCGAGGAACCTGGGGCAGGGAGAGCGGGACGGCGGGCGCGCCGGGCGCCGGAGCGGACGGGGGCGACCGCAGCAGATGCCAGGGTGGGCATCAATATCGTCCGCCTCGCGTCCGTTCCTTGAGTCGATTCGGCGTGCGCCGGAGCGCAGCCGCTAAGCTTCGCCCGCAGCAGGCCCCCCCTGCGCCCGGTGGTCCCCGTGACCCGCCGGTGCAGGGGACGGCGACAGGAGCAGGACATGGTCGACGACACCGGACACGCGCCGGTGGGCCGCGCCCCTGGGGGGCGTCGCCCCCGGGTCTTGCTGGTCATCACCCGCGGCGAGCGGGGCGGGGCCCAGATCCACGTCCACGATCTCGTGATCGGGCTCGACGAGAGCATCGACTACCACGTCATTGTTGGCGAGCCCGGCTACCTGGCCCCCGCCCTGCGGGCCGCCGGCATCGCCGTCGAGGTCATGCCCTCGCTCCAGCGGGCCATCGCCCCGGCCCCCGACCTCGCGACGGTCCGCGCCCTGCGGCGCCGCATCCGGGCCCTCCAGCCCGCCCTCGTCCACACCCACTCCACCAAGGCGGGCCTGCTCGGCCGGCTGGCGGCCTGGAGCTGCGGGGTGCCCGTGATCCACACGGCCCACGCCTGGTCCTTCTCGGACGGCCTCTCGTGGGCCCGGAAGAGCTGGGCCATCCCCGTCGAGGCGGCCGCCGGCCGGCTGACCGACCGCTTCATCACGGTCTCCGAGGCCGACCGGGAGGTGGGCACCCGCTGGCATGTGGCCCGCGACGCCCAGGTGCGGGTGATCCACAACGGGGTGCCCGACGTGGCCGACCGCGCCCAGCCCGGTGCGGCGGTGGAGCGCCCGGTCATCGCGATGGTCGCCCGCATGGCGCCCCCGAAGGACCACGCCCTGATGCTCACGGCCCTGGCCCGGGTCTCGGCCCCCTGCGCGCTGTGGTTCATCGGCGACGGCCCCGACCGGCCCCGGCTCGAGGCCCAGGCCGCCGCGCTCGGTCTCGGCGACCGGGTCCGCTGGCTCGGGGTGCGCGCCGACGTGCCCGCGCTGCTGGCCCAGGCCCACGTCTTCGCTCTGGTCTCGCGCCAGGAGGGCTTCCCCCTGTCGATCCTCGAGGGCATGCGGGCCGGGCTGCCCGTGGTCGCCTCGGAGGTGGGCGGGGTGGCCGAGGCGGTCCGCGACGGCGACAACGGCGCGCTGGTCCCCCGGGGGGACGCGGCGGCCCTGGCCCGCGCCCTGGACCGGCTGGTCGCCGATCCCGGCCTGCGTGCGCGCCAGGGTGCGGCGGCGAGAGCCGACTTTGTCAGACGTTTCAGCCTAAGTCAGATGTTGGTGTCGACCCGGCAGGTCTACGGTGAGCTCGCGGCGCCCCTCGGCCCCGCGGCGGTGCGTGCGACGCCGGGCAACCCGAGGGACGGAGTGCAACGATGAAGGTCTTCGGCCTGCGCATGGAGCGTCGCTCCCTGCTCTACCTGTTGGGCGATGTGGCCCTGGCGCTGCTGGCCTTGGGCATCGCCCAGAGCCTGCGCTTCTCGGTTCCCCTCGACCTCGGGGGGCTGCTCGTCCGGTCCACCGGCGGCACCCTGCTCTTCGTGCTGAGCAACGTGCTGGTGCTGTACCTGGCCGAGACCTACGAACCAAGCCGCTCCTACCTGCGGCTCAACGGGCTGCTCCGGCTGTGGGGCGGCGTACTGCTCGCCTTCATTGTCCAGATGGTGCTGTTCTACACCATTCCCGACTGGCAATTCGGGCGGGGTGTCGCCCTGTTGGCCAACCTCGGCTTCGCCCTGCTGCTGAGCACCTGGCGCATGGCCATGAGCCTCGTGCGGCCCCGGCTGACGGTGGGCCGGCGCACCCTCATCCTCGGCGCCGACAAGAGCGCCCAGGTCATCGCCGACTCCATCAAGAACGACCCCGATCGGCGCGAGCTCTACCGGGTGCTGGGCTTCATCCAGGGGCCCCCGGGCGCCCGCGACCCGGAGCACGACGACGAGACCCCCGAGGTCGAGGTGCTGGGCACGGCCGAGGAGCTCCCCAAGCTCGTCAAGCTGGGCAACATCGACTGCATCATCGTCGCCGTGCGCAGCGGCATGCCCCCGTGGCTGACCCAGCAGCTGCTCGACTACAAGGCCCGGGGGATCCGCATCGAAGACATGCGCCAGGTCTACAAGCAGATGACGGGCAAGGTGCCCATCCACTACCTCAGCGACACCAGCTTCATCTTCGGCCCCGAGTTCGGCGGCACCCGGGGCCTCGGCGCCGCCCTCCAGCGCCTCGCCGACATCCTCTTCGGGCTGGTCGGCCTCGTGCTCAGCGCGCCGATCATCGCGGCCGCCGCCTGGTTCATCAAGCGCGACAGCCCCGGGCCGATCTTCTACAGCCAGGAGCGGGTCGGCCAGAACGAGGAGCCCTTCACCATCTGGAAGCTGCGCACCATGGGCGTCGACGCCGAGGCCCAGACGGGCGCGGTCTGGTCCCAGGGCGCCGGCGACCCCCGGGTCACCCGGGTCGGGCGCTTCCTCCGCCGCACCCGCATCGACGAGCTGCCCCAGTTCTGGAACGTCTTCGTGGGCGACATGTCGATGGTCGGCCCCCGGCCCGAGCGCCCCCACTTCGTCGCCCAGCTCAAGGAGCAGATCCCCTACTACGGGCTGCGCTTCGCGGTGAAGCCCGGGGTCACGGGCTGGGCCCAGGTCCGCTACCGCTACGGCGCGAGCGTCGACGACAGCGCCGAGAAGCTCTGCTACGACCTCTTCGCCATCCAGGAGCTGACCCCGGTGCTCTACTCGACCATCATCCTCAAGACCGTGCAGACGGTCGTGCTCAAGCCGGGCTCCTGAGGTGGGGCGCCCCCGCATCGACCGCCGTGGGCTGCCGGGCCTGGTGCTCGGCCTCACAGCGGCGGGCCAGGGCGCCCATGCTGCACAGGTCGAGGCGGCCCCGGTCGCGCAGCCGGGCGGCGTGGTGGAGCACCGCGGCCAGCCCGGCCAGCATGGGACCGGGGGCGGCGGCGAAGTTGATGGGGTGGATGTAGAGATGGAAGAGGCCGCCCTGCTTCACGGCGAGGTCGATGCCGCCGGTCGCGCGGACCACCCGCTGGTGGATGGGAATGGCGCGCCGCAGCCCGTCGACGGGCAGGAAGACCGCCGAGCCGGGGATGGCCCAGAGGCCGTGGTCGTCGCGGTACGGCCACACGACCGGGCCCGCCTGGCCCGTCGCCACCTCGATGAGGTGGGTGGCCCGCTGGAGGGGCTTCGGCAGCCGGCCGACCAGGGGGCCCCGGGGCTCGGGGGGCCGCCAGCAGGTGAAGCCGTGCTTGGCCAGAAGGTCGACGTGGCCGGGCACGTTGCGGGGGAAGACGAAGCTCTCCATGCGGATGCCGAGGGCGTCGGCAGCGGCGACGGCGTGGGCCAGCTCGCTGTCGGCACAGGCCCGCGAGCAGCCCGGATCCCCGAAGACGGGGTGGGTGAAGCTGTGGCTGCCGACCTCCTGGCCCGCCGCCACGAGCTGCTGGACGAGGCTGCGGCCGTAGTAGGCGGGGGCCGAGGCCTCGGTGCCCGCCGGCACCCCGTCGAGCCAGTCGCCGTCCACCCAGGCGTGGGTGGGGCGCACCAGCGCCGGGTGGAGCCGGCCCGCCGACGGCGCCGCCCCGTCGAGGAAGAGGTGGCCCACCGTGGCCCAGGTGGCCTCGAGGCCCACCGACTGGACCAGGGCCAGCAGGGGCCCCAGCACCTGCTCCCGGGTGATCTGCGAGGCGCGCTCCAAGGCGCCCGGATCCCCCACCAGATCGCGCGAGGCGAAGACCAGCTCGAAGTCCAGACTGAGGGTGAAGGTTCCGCGTCGGCGACCGAACATCTGACTCCCCGGGTGCTGCGTGGCTCGCGCTGGCACACGGCCTGGGCCCATGGCCCGGGCGCCCGCTCCCATTCGCACCCGCTCTTGAGGTCTTGAGTCTCGTGCAGCAGGAATCCCCCCGTAGCACCCTCGGTGCCTTCGATCTGGCCGCCTTCCGCGACGTCGTCTGGGAACAGCGCCGCTCGGTGCTCGCCTTCCTCGGCGCCGTCATGCTGGCGGCCATCATCGGCAGCGCCCTGGCGACCCGCTGGTACGAGGCCGTGGCCGTGCTCCAGCTCCTGCCCCGCGCCGGCCGCGAGGTGAACGTCACCGAGGTCGTGAAGCTCGACGAGGGCGGCTACATGGAGGGCCGCGACCGGGCCCGCACCCAGATCCAGATCATCCAGTCCCGGGCCGTGCGCGAGGAGGCCCTGCGCCGCTACCGCGCGACGGGCGCCACCGACATCGGCCCCGACGCCGAGGGCATCGGCTGGCTCGGGCGCCACCTCTCGGCCGGCCCCCGGGAAGACACCCAGCTCGTCGAGATCCGCGTCAAGCACAAGGATCCCGAGGCCGCGGCCGTGCTGGCCAACCTCGTGGCCGACGTCTACGTCGAGTCCAACCTCAGCTTCCGCCGCGAGGCCGCCCGCGAGACCCGGGTGTGGCTCGAGAGCCAGTCCGCCGCCCACCAGGTGCGCCTCGAGGCCGCCTCGGCCGCGCTGCTCGCCTTCAAGCAGGCCAACGATCTGCTGGGCGAGATGGGCGACTCGGCCGACATCAACTCCCGCATCACGGCCCTCCACAAGGCCATCGGCGAGGTCACCACCGAGCGGGTGCGGCTGGGCTCGGTGCTCGCCGAGCACGAGTCGATGCGGCGGGCGGGCCGCTCCGAGGTGCTGCTCGGCGCCTTCGACGACCGCAGCCTCTCGGCCATCGCCCAGCAGCTCGCCGAGCTGCGCACCCAGGCCGCCGAGGTCCACGGCCGCTACGGCAAGAAACACCCCGAGTATCAGCGGGTCGCGGCCCACCTGCGCTCGGTCGAGCGCCTCGTCGACAGCGAGGTCACCCGCCTCGTCCGGGCCGAGCGCTCGCGCTTCCAGTCGCTGGAGCGCCAGGAGGACGAGCTGCGGGCCGAGCTGGTGCGGGTGAAGGAAGAGCTGCTGCGCCGGGAGCAGCTCGGCGAGCAGTACGACCGCCTCGTGCGCGAGGAAGAGACCGCCCGCCGGCTGGTCGCCAGCCTGGGCGAGCGCGGCGCCGAGGTCGACCTCCAGGCCCAGACCCAGCTCAGCGACGTGCGCCTCGTCGACCGGGCCATCGCGCCGGCGGCCCCCGTGCTGCCCAACACCTCGCTGAACCTCGTGATGGCGATGATCGTCGGCCTCGCCGGCGGGGTGGCCCTGGCCCTCGTGCGCCACCAGTTCCGCGACGCCATGCTCACCCCCCGGGACGTCGAGCGGCGCACCGAGCTCACCGTGCTGGGCAACATCCCCACGCTGGCCGCCAGCGTGCCCGAGGCCGAGCGCGCCCTCTTCCCCATCCACCACCCCCACTCGCTCCAGACCGAGGCCTTCCGGGCCCTGCGGGCGATGGTGGTCCACCAGACCGGCTCGGCCTCGGGCCAGGTCATCCTGGTGACCAGCGCCGTGGCCGGCGAGGGCAAGACCACCACCTCCATCGGCCTCGCCGTGGCCTTCGCCCGCCTCGGCCGCCGCACCCTGCTCGTCGACGCCGACCTGCGCCGCCCCAAGCTGGGCACGGTCTTCGGCCACAAGAACACCCAGGGCATGTCCGACACCCTGGTCGGGCGGGTCGACCCGCTGCTGCTGCGCCGGGCCACCGACGTGAAGGGCCTCTTCGTGCTGCCGGCCGGCCGCCCGACCGAGAACGTGGGCGAGCTGCTGGCCTCGCCGGTGGCCCGCCGCATGGTCGAGCACCTGCGCTCGGCCTTCGAGGTCATCATCATCGACTCCTCGCCCGTGGGCGTGGTGGCCGACGCGATGGCCCTGTCGAGCATGGTCGACGGGGTGCTCATGGTGGTGCGCCGGGGCCACGCGCCGGGCCGGCTGACCGTCGAGGCCGCCCAGCGCCTCCAGCGCTCGGACGCCCACATCATCGGCACCGTGCTCAACGACACGCCCCCCGACCGCGACACCCGCCGCTTCGCCGGCAGCTACTACCAGGAGTCGCCCACCGAGCAGCTGGCCGGGCGATGAGATGACCGACCAGCACGCCATTCCCACAACAGCGCCCCGGGCCTGTCGATGAGCGCCGGCCCGGCCCCTCTGGCCCCCCGGGGCCTCGCGCTGCCCGTGCTGCTGGGCCTCGCCTGCGGGGCGGCCGTGGTGGTCGACCCGCGGCTGCTGCCCGTCGTGGCGGCCGGCGGCCTGGCGGCCTGGGTGGGGGTGCGGAACCCCCAGCTGCTGGTCTTTCTCGTCTTCGTCTCGATCCTCTTCGACCGCCTCGGCGCCACGGGCATGAAGGTGGCCAAGCTGCCCATCACGGCCTCCAAGCTCGCCGTGCTCGGGGGCATCGGGCTGTGGGGGCTGCACGCCCTGGTGCGCCGGGTGCCCCTGGTGCGCGGCCACGCCGTGCTCAATGCGCTCATCTTCTTCACGGTCATCACCGGCATCACGACCGCCTGGGCCGACAGCTTCGACGCCGGCCGCTTCACCCTCATGGGCCTCGCGATGGTGACCATCCTCGCCGGCCTCTGCTTCGTCATCCTGGCCGACCGGGACCTCGCGCCGCTCTACCGGGCCCTCGGCGCCGTCATCGTCGTCGCCCTGGCCGCCTCGGTGGCCGGCGGCTCCCACGCCGACGCCCACGGCCGGGCCACGGGCACCTTCGGCGATCCCAACGAGTGGGCGACCCTCGTGCTGCTCGTGACCCCGCTGCTGCTCGGTGGCCTCGCCGAAGACCGCCACCCGGTGGCCCGGCTGCTGCGGCTCGGGCTCATCGGCCTCGCCCCCCTCGCCATCCTCGGCAGCGGCTCTCGGGCCGCCCTGATGGTGGGGCTGGTCGTCGGGGCCGGCTCGGTGCTGGTGCTGTGCAACAACCGGGGCGAGCTGGCCCTCTGCGCCGGGGGCGGCCTCGTGCTCGCGCCCCTCGTGGTCGACGTGGGCACGGCCCTCGAGCGCTTCGGGCGCCTCTTCGGGCGCTTCACGGGCCAGGCCATGGTCAACGACGTCAGCCTCGACGAGCGGGGCGAGCTGCTGCGCCAGGGCATCGACCTGTTCTTCGACCACTGGCTCATGGGCGCCGGCCCCGGCAACTTCGCCCGGGCCACGGGCTTCCTCTCGCTCGAGGGACGCATGCGCCCGGCCCACAACACCTACCTCGAGGTGGCCGGTGAGCAGGGCATCGTGGGCCTCGCCGCCGGCGCCGTGCTCTTCCTGACCGTCGGCGCCACCCTGCTGCGGGCCTTCCGGGCGGCCCCCGACGACCGCCACCAGGCCCGGGTCGCCGGCGCCGCCCTCGGCCTCGTGGCCCTCGCCGCCATGTCGGCCACCCTCGGCATGCTCACCTTCTCGATGGCCTACCTCTGCCTGGGCATCACCCTCGCCGCCACCCACCAGGCCCGGGTGGCGGGGCTCGAGGCCGCCGCCGCCCGGGCCGGGGGCTGGCAAGAGCCCGGCTGGATCCCGCCGGCGCCCACCGCGGCCCCGCTCGACCGGCGCCCGGGCCGGGACGGGGACGACGAGCTCGACGAGAACGACGTCTATGACGAGCACGACGAGACCGCTGCGCTCCACGGGCGCCACGGTGCCGCCGGGGACCGCGCGGCCGAGCGGGCGGCCCGGCGGGCCCACGACCGCTGGCGGGCCGAGGCCGCCACCACGGCGGTGGCCTTCTGGCCGGGAGGCGCCCGTGGCCGCTGAGGCAAGCGGACGGCTCGCCCGGGGGGGCAACCTCATCGCCCTCGCCCTGGGCCAGGCCTTCAGGCTCGGCTCGGGCCTGGCCATCAACGTCCTGTTGATGCGCATGCTCGGGGTCGAGGGCTTCGGCATCTACGGCTATGTGATGACCATGGTGGGGCTCGCCGCCTTCGGCACCAGCCTGGGCATGGAGCGGCTGATCAACCGCGAGCTCAGCCGCGACCCGGGCCACCGCCCCGCCCTCGTGGCCGCGGGCCTCGCCACCACGGCCCTGCTCTCGGTCGCCACCACCGCCGCGGTGCTCGCCTTTGCGGCCGCCACCGACGGCCGGCCTGTCGTGGTCTTCGGCGCCGGCGTGGCCACCGTGGCCCTCGGCGCCCAGGGCCTCGGCACCGTGCTCACGGCCGCCTTCCACGCGGCCCGCGACATGCGCCCCAGCGCCCAGGCCCAGATGGCCGGCAAGGTCACCCTCGTCGCCGCCACCCTGCTCGGGCTGCTCGGCGGGCTGGGCATCATGGCCGTGTTCCTGGCCCAGCTGCTCGACGCGCTGGTGACCCTCGGCTGGATCGCCCGGGCCTACCACCGCCGCCTCGGCTTCGCGGGCCACCGCACGGCCCCCCCGGCGGTCGCCGCGCTCGCCCGGCGCTCCCTGCCCTTCGGCATGGCCCTGCTCTTCGGCAGCATCTACCTCAGCGTCGACGTGCTCGTGCTGGGGCTGCTCAAGGGCGACACCGAGGTCGGCCTCTACCGGGGCGCCTTCATGCTGGTGGCCCTCTTCCCCGTCATCGCGAACACGCTGACCACCGGCTACTTCCCGAAGCTGGCCCGCACCCTCGGCGACCCGGCCGCCACCGGCCGCGAGCTGTCCTTCCTCGCCCGGGTGCTGCTGGCCATCAGCCTGCCGGCGGCCGTGGGCGGCATGCTGGTGGCCGGGCCCCTGATGGTCTTCATCGGCGGGGACGAGTTCGCCCAGAGCGCCCTGCCTTTCGTGATCATGGCGCCCATGCTGCCCCTTCGCTACCTCAACAATGCCTTCGCCACGACCCTGTCGACCCTCAACCGCCAGCAAGACCGCACCCGGGGCACGATGCTCGCGGCGGTGGTCAACCTGGGGCTGAACCTCGTGGTCATCCCCCGCTACGGGGCCGCCGGGGCCGCCGCCACCACCCTCGCCACCGAGGTGGTGCTCGCCGCCTGGCTGCGCTGGCGGGTGGGGCCGCTAGTAGATGGGGACGGGGTCGGGGTCGGGCTCGGGCTCGGGCCGACCCTGCTGCGGGTGGGGCTGCCGGCGGCGGCGATGGGGGCGGTGCTGCTGCCGCTCGGGGGCCAGCATGTGGTCCTGCAGATCCTGGCGGGCGCATCCGTCTATGCAGTGGTGGGCCGCCTCACCGGGGCCTGGAGCCCGTCTGATCTGCGTCGCCTGAGGAGGGTCTGAGTGCGCATTGCCCAGCTGATCCCCGCCCTGACCGTGGGCGGTGCCGAGCGCATCGTCTCGCTGCTGGCCATCGCCCAGCAGCGGGCGGGCCACACCGTGAGCGTCGTCTCGCTCGGCCCCCGCAGCGGCTCGTGGATCGAGAGAGAACTCGAAGACAACGGCGTCGAGATGGTCTTTCTCGACAAGGGCCCCGGCTTCGATGCCCGGGTGCTGCCCCGGCTCGGGCGCTGGCTGCGCACGGCCCGGCCCGCCGTGCTCCACACCCACCTCCACGTGCTCAAGTACCTGCTGCCCACCCGCCTCGCCTACCGGCCGCCGGTCATCGTCCACACGCTGCACAACCTCGCCCGGAACGAGGCCGTGCCCTCGGACCAGGCGCTCCAGCAGCTCGCCTTCCGCTGGCGGGTGGCCCCGGTGGCCATCGGGGATGCGGTGGCGGCCTCGGCGACCGAGCTCTACGGCCGGGCCCCCGCCGCGGTCATCCCGAACGGGGTGCCCGTCGCCGCCTTCCAGTCCCCCCCGGGCACCCGGGCCGCCCTGCGGGCCGAGCTGGGCATTCCCGACGACGCGCCCGTGCTGCTCAGCGTGGGCCGGCTCAACCCCCAGAAGAACCACGCCCTGCTGCTCACGGCCTTCGCCGAGGCGGGGCTGGCAGCGGCGGGGGCCCGGCTGCTGGTCGCCGGCACGGGGGATCTGCACGACGCCCTCGTGGCCCAGGCCCAGGCCCTCGGCATCGACGGGGCCGTGCGCTTCCTCGGGGTGCGGCGGGACGTGCCCGCGCTGCTCGCCGCCGCCGACCTCTTCGTCCTGTCCTCTCGCTACGAGGGCAACCCGCTGGTGGTGATGGAGGCCATGGCCGCCGGCCGGGCGGTCGTGGCCACCGCCGTCGGCTGTGTGCCCGAGCTGGTGGGGCCCGAGACCGGCCGCCTCGTGCCGGCGGAGGATCCGGCCGCGCTCGCCCAGGCCCTCGGCGCCCTCGCCGGCGACCTCCGGGCGACCGCCGCCCTCGGCGCCGCCGCCGCCCAGACCGCCCGCGACCGCTTCGACGTGTCCGTCATGGCACGCCAGTACCTGTCGCTGTACGCTCGGCGTGCAGCATGAGCGCGCCCTGCCCGCCCCGGTGCTCCCGTCCGCAGGGGGGCCCCCCGGCCCCGTGTGGCGCGACCGACCCGGGGGGCGCATGGCGAGCTTGGAGAGACCGATGACGCCCACCGTGCTGTTGCTGATCACCGCGGCCTCGGCCTTCGCCGCCTCCGCCCAGGCCCACGAGGGCAGCCCCCCCGCCGGCGCCACCCGGGACTACGCCGTCGGCCCGGGCGACACCCTCAACGTGCGGGTCTACGGCGAGGAGCCCCTCAGCGGCATCTTCCCCGTCAACGACCGAGGCGAGCTGAACTACCCCCTGCTCGGGCGGGTCCCCGTCGCGGGCCACACCGCCGACCAGATCGCCGCCATGCTCGGCGAGCAGCTCACGGGCGAGTACCTCGTGGCCCCGAGCATCACGGTGTGGCTCGACGCCCACAACAGCCAGCCCGTGCCCGTTCTCGGCGCCGTGGCCGAGCCGGGGCTCTACTACCTCAAGGGCCAGACCACCGTGCTCGAGCTGCTCAGCCAGGCCGGCGGGGTGCTCAACGGCAGCGCCAGCGAGGTGCGCATCACCCACGGCGGCGACGAGTCGAATGTGACGATTGTGCCCTTCGAGGGCCTCATCGCCGAGGGCGCGGGCAACCAGGTGCTGCGGGCCGGCGACCTCGTCTTCGTGCCCGATAGCCTGATTGCGGTGATGGGCTCGGTGGGCAAGCCCGGCGAGGTGCCCTACCGCGAGGGGCTGACCGTCTCCCAGACCATCGCCGCGGCGGGCGGTCCCACGACCGTGGCCAACCTCGGCCGGGTCTATGTGTTGCGTGGCGGCCAACGCATTCGGGTCAATCTTCGTCGGGCCCTGAAGGGCCAAGGCGACGACCCCATCGTCCAGCCCGGTGATCGGATCTACGTCAAGGAGTCCAACTTCTGATCCGTTGCGGGTGTTGGGAGGCCCACGCTACCGTGGGCGTGCGGCGGATTCAGCAACGAATCCTGGACGACAGACATGAAGATCCTCCTGACGGGTGGCGCGGGCTACATCGGCACGCACATCCTCGTCGAGCTGCTCACAACCGGGCACGACGTGGTGGTTCTCGACAACTGCAGCAACGGCACGGTCGAGGCGGTCGCCCGGGCCGAGGCCCTGGCCGGCCGCGAGTGCACCTTCGTGCGGGCCGACGTGCGCGCCCCCCTGGCCGTGCGCCGGGCCCTCGACGGGGTCGACGTGGTCATCCACATGGCGGCCTCGAAGAAGGTGGGCGAGTCGGTCGAGCGACCGGCGGCCTACTTTGCCAACAACGTGGGCGGCATGGCCGTGCTGCTCGAAGAGATGGAGCGGGCCGGGGTGACGCGCATCGTCTACTCCAGCTCGGCGGCCGTCTACGGCACCCAGTCCCAGGTGCCCATCCCCGAGGGGGCGACGCTCGGGCCCGACAGCCCCTACGGCGAGACCAAGCGCATCGGCGAGCAGATGCTGGCCGACATGGCCCGCTGCCGGGGCTGGAGCGCCGTGTCGCTGCGCTACTTCAATCCCGTCGGTGCCCACCCCTCGGGCCAGATCGGCGAGCCGCTGGCCGACGCCGCCAGCCTCGTGCCCCGGGCCCTGCGCGCGCTCGTCGACAAGGACGACCAGCTCACCGTCTTCGGCACGGACTACCCCACCCCCGACGGCACCTGCCTGCGGGACTATGTGCACGTCTGCGACCTCGCCCGGGCCCACCTCGCGGCCCTCCAGGTGGTCGACACCCCCGGCCACCACGTCTTCAACGTGGGCACGGGCCAGGGCTGCAGCGTGCGCGAGGTCATCGCCACCTGCAGCGCCGTGGCCGGCCGGCCGGTGCCCGCGGTGGACGGCGACCGGCGCCCCGGCGACGTGATGAGCGCCGTGGCCGACGTCTCGCGCTTCACCGAGGCCACGGGCTTCCGGGCCGAGCGGGGGCTGGTCGAGATGGTCGCCTCGGCCTGGAACTGGGCCCAGCGCTACCCCGACGGCTACGCGAGCGACCGGCCCGTGCTCCAGCTCGCCGACGCCCGGGCCGCCCTGGCCACCGACCACCGCCCCCGTCCGCCGGCGGTCGACCGCTCCGGCTCCCGCAAGACGGGCTGAAGGGGCGCCGGGGGGGCCGGCTCCCCCGGCGTCCGGTCCCCCGCGTCCCGTCCCCTTGCGTCCGGGCCCGGGCCCCCGCCACACTGGCACCCCCGGCCCGACCCACGCGTGGAGAAGGCGTGCCCCCTCACCTGCCCCTGGCCGCCCGCGCGGCCCTCCTTGCGCTCGGCCTCTGCGCCTGCACCCGCGCCCCCGCCGCGCCGGCCGCCCCGCCGCCGCCCGCGCCCACCGGTCCCGCGCCGCTCTTCGGCTACTGGGGCCTCAACGGTCGCCTCAGCCCCGCAGGCCTGGCCGACGCCCGGGCCCGCCTCGGCGCCGAGGTGGTCCACACGGCCTCCCGGTCGCCCGGCTACGTGCTCCACACCCTGCTGCCGCTCGTCCAGGCCGCCGGCATGAAGCTCAGCCTGCGCATGACCGGCGACCACCCCCACTACCGCACGACCGCCGGCGACTTCGACCTGGCCGCCTGGAAGCGGGCCCTGGCCCCCTGGGCGCCCCACGCCGACGCGCTGGCGCCCTACATCGCCGACGGCACCCTCGTCGCCCACATGCTGCTCGACGACATCCACAACTTCCCGGGCCGCGACCCCACCGCCGCCGAGCTCGACGAGATGGCCCGCCACGCCAAGGCCATGATGCCGGGCCTCGCCGTCTTCGTGCGCGAGCGGGCCAGCGAGATGCCCGTGCCCGAGAGCGGCCGCTACGAGCACCTCGACGCCCTGGTCAACCAGTACCGGGTGCGCCTCGGCCCGGTGGAGGACTGGTCCCGGGAGCAGTCCGACCGGGCGGCGGCCCTCGGGCTGCGGGTGATCTGTGGCATCAACATCGCCAACGGCGGCGACGGCTCGAGCGCCCAGCCGGGCTGGCGCCAGGGCCGGCACGCCATGTCGGCCGATGAGATTGACCGCTACGGAGCCATTCTCGCGACCGATGCCCGCTGTGCGATGGTGCTCGCCTGGGAGTACGATGCCGAGGAGCGCTGGTCGGACGGCAGCATCGGCGCCGCCTACTTCGACCGGCCCGAGAACACCGCCGCGCTCCAGCGCCTCGCCGCCCGCGCGACCGGCCGGCCCGGGGCCCCCCTCACCCGGGAGGGTCGGCCGGCAAGACGCTGAAGATGCTGCTGATGCCGTGGTTCTCGAGGCTGATGGTCTGGAGCTTGCGCCCCCCCTCGAGGTCGTAGGCGGCGATGCGGGTGGGCTTGGGCTCGGGCGCCTTGCCCAGGGGCCGGCGCAGCCACGAGAGGTTCTGCTTGAGCGCCGTGGGCCGCAGGCGGCTGAAGGCGAGCCAGGTGGTGCCCCCTGTGCGGTGGATGCCGCGGCACCAGCCGAGCGGGTGGCCGCCCTCGCGCCCGATGCGGTCGAGATCGTGGCGGGCGACGACGGTCCGGCGGGCCCGATCGACGGCCACCACCGTGCCCGAGACCACGGTGAACCAGCTCAGCTCTCCCTCGGGAACACCGTCGTGGATGGGATCGTCGGCGATCTTGGGGAGGGTGGCGCCCCCGTCCAGGGCGACGGCGTCGCGCTGCTGGAAGCGGGTCACCCAGGTCGTGCCGTCGGCGTGGTGGATGTAGTTGGGGTGGCAGGCGTGGGGCTTGGTCGTCGCCACGAGGCGGTAGTCGGTGTCGCGATCGAAGCGGGCCCAGGTGTCGGCGCCGGTGTGGCTGTGGATGGCGGCGAGGGTGGTGTCGTCGGGCTCGAAGACGAGGGTGGCGTCGAGGCCCGTGCTCACGACATGGAGCCGGCCGTCGATGCGGGCGACGTGGTGGACGTCGTTCATCCAGGGGTGGCTGATGCTGCGCAGGACGGCGTCGGCGGCGGGATCGTAGACCAGCACCTCGGTCTGGGTGCAGAGCAGCAGGTGGTCGCCGTCCCAGGAGGCCGCCTTGAAGACGTGGTTGGCGCCGGTGTCGGGGCGGCGGCCCGGGGGCGAGGCGTAGGCCAGCCGGGGGCGCACGGCACCGGTGTCGGTGTCGACCTCGAGCAGCACGGCCTTCTCGTAGGCATGCCACTCGTCGCGGGTGAGGAGGCGGGACGGACGCTGGCGGCCACCAGTGATGAAGAGTCGGGGCACGGTGCCTCTCGGAAGACGGGGGTGGGGGTCTGCATCGGCCGGGGGCGCCCGCGCTTGACCGGGACTCGGGCCGCGGGGCCGGCCTTGCGCCCGGGCCGCCAGAGGGTAGTCCGGCCGGGTGTGGCTCCTCTCCCCTCCGCCCCCCGTGCTGCCATGAAGTCCCTGCACCGCCCCGATCTCTTCGGCTGGTCGTCCTTCGATGCCGCCCGCAACGTCGACTTCCACGGCCTCGCCATCGTGCGCCGGGACGGCAACGTACTCGTCGATCCCATGCCCCTGTCGGCCCACGATCGGGCCCACCTCGAGGCCCTGGGCGGCGCGGCCTGGATCGTCATCACCAACTCCGACCACTGCCGGGCCGCCGCCGAGATCCAGGCCTGGACCGGCGCCCGGATCGCCGCCCCCGCCGGCGAGCGGGACGGCTGGAGCGGGCCGCCGGTCGACCGCTTCCTCGCCGACGGCGACACCCTCGTGCCCGGCATCGAGGTCGTGGCCCTCGCCGGCTCGAAGACCCCGGGCGAGCTGGCCCTCGTGCTCGGCGACACCCTCGTGACGGGCGATCTCGTGCGGGCCCACACCGCCGCCGGGCTCATGCTGCTGCCGCCCCCGAAGCTGGCCGATCCGGCCGCGGCCCACGAGAGCGTGCGCCGCCTCGCCGCCCTCCCGGGCATCGAGACCGTGCTGGTCGGCGACGGCTGGCACTGCTTCCGCGACGGCGGCGCCCAGCTGCGGGCCCTCGCCGGCCGGCTCCTCGGCTAGCCCCCGCGCGGCCCCGGGGGGCCGGCCAGCGCCCGGTCGAGCCCCCGCTCGAAGGCCACGAGATCCGTCTCCCAGACGACGGGCCCCCGGGCCGCCCGCACCGCCGCGAGCTTCTCGCCGACCCGCGCCCGCAGCCGCCGGGCCGGCGCCTCGTGGCCGAGGGCCAGCTTCACCCGACAGGCCGCCCCCTGGATCAGCCCCTGGAGCAGCGTGCGCTCTGGGCGGTCCCGGGGCACGGCATGCCAGATGGCCTCCCACAGCTCGTGGGCCTCCCACCAGAAGCCCGCGTCGTAGAGATCGGCGCCGTGGCGGAAGCGCCGGTCGGCCGCCGGCGCGCGCTGCGGATCCCACAGCGGCCCGGGCAGGGGGTCGGGGTGGAAGTGGCGGTGGCCGTCGGGGTGGCGCAGGGGGTGGGGCGCCCGGCCGGGCAGGTAGCGGTAGGGCGGCAGGGGCAGGGCGGGCTCTCTCACCGCCGGCCGCTCCGGGCCTGGCCGAGGGTGCGGGCGCAGAGCAGGCCGCCGAGGAAGCCCCCGAGGTGGCCCTGCCACGAGATGCCCACCCCGGCGACCACGGGCACCATGCCCCAGAGCATGCCGCCGAAGACCAGGGTCACGAGCACCGAGAGCACCACGGGGCCGGCCCGCCGCTCCCAGATGCCCCGGCCCATCAGGAAGCCGAGGAAGCCGAAGACGACGCCGCTGGCGCCGATGTGGACCGAGCCGGCCGTGCCGAAGACCCAGGCCAGCAGCCCCGCCGTGAGCGCGCTGACCACGGCCACCACCCAGAAGTCGAGGCGCTTGCGGCCCGTGCTGAGCCAGCCGAGCAGCACGAATGGCACGGTGTTGGCGATGAGGTGGGGCAGCCCGCCGTGGAGGAAGGGCATGAAGAGGATGCCCAGGAGCCCGCCGAGCTCGCGGGGCCGCACCCCGTACTGGTCGAGGCCGCCGCGCAGGATGAGCTGGTCGACCAGCTCGATGGCCCAGAGCAGCGCCGTGGCCCGGCCGACGAGGCGCACCCGGGCGCGGGTCTCGGTGACCAGGGCCTGGGCCTGGCGCTGGACGACAGAGCGGGAGGACATGGGCACCTCGGGGGCGGAGAGCGGGCCCGGACCGCAGGACACCCGCCGTCCCGGACTGTATCCCGTACGCCCGCCGGGCCCCGGGCCATGCTCAGGCGGGCGCGCCGCTGGCCAGCAGCTCGACCTCTTCGATGTCTTCGGCGTCGATGAGCTGCTTGCAGACCCCGTAGGGGAAGCCGGCCCGGGCCAGGGCCGCCAGATCCTTCTCGCGGCGGTCGCGGCGCCGCTCGGGGTCGAAGCGGTAGGGCCCCAGCCGGCGCCGGCGCAGGGTCGCGGCCGCCCGGGCGAGCACCGGGTCGACCCCCTGGGCCCGCTCGGCGGCGTCCAGGGCCGCCAAGGCCTCGTCGACCACCTCGCCCTTCACGCCCTTCTGGCGCAGCTTGGCCCGGATGCGGTGGCGCGAGTCGCCCCGGCGGTGGAGCTGGTCGACCCACGAGCGGGTGAAGCGGGCATCGTCGAGCACCCCGCGGGTTGTCAGATCCGCGAGGATCCGCTCGGTCATGGCATAGCCGGGCTTGTGGGAGCCGCCGCGCTCGCGCTGGTAGCGGTCGACCCGCCGCCGCAAGACCCGCCGGAGCTGGTCGACGCTGGGCCAGTAGCGCTCGATGTGGCGCCGGGCCTGGAGGCGCAGCCAGTCTTCGTTCAGCTCGTCGGGCAGGCGGTTGCTCATGGCTCCCCAGGGGACGGGGCCCGCCGGGTGGCGCGGGCCTGCGCGGGGCCTATCGCGCTCCCGGGGCGGGCTCGGGGGCGGCCGGGGGCCGGAAGCAGAGGTGGAGGTGGTCGTCGTGGCCCCGGGCGGGGGTCGCAGCGGCGACCGCGGGATCGTTGAAGAGCACCTGGTCGACGTCGTCTCGGGCCAGGGCCAGGTCCACGAAGGCCGCCGTCAGGGACCGAGAGTAGGCGGCCGGCCGCCCGGGCCGATCGTCCGGACGGTTCCACCAGGCCTCGTAGCGGCTGGCGTCGCTGCGGAAGAGGCGCAGGTCGACGCAGTTGCCGGCGAAGTGGTCCTTGTGGCCCAGGGGATCGGGCCGCCGGTCGTCGTAGTAGGCGAGGTCGCCCACCTGGAGCACACAGGCTGCCGGGTCCAGCGCCGGGTCGGCCGCCGCCCGGGCCGCGCAGTGATCGCGCCAGTCGGCGGCGAGGGCGATCAGGGCCGAGACGGCGGCGGGGGTGCCCCAGGCGTCGCTCTCGAGGGGGTCGGTGCCCGTGAAGTGGAGCCAGGCCGGGGCGGCGCCCGGGCCCCGGTGGGTCAGGGCCCGGCTCTGCTGGTCGGCGGTGAGGAGGGCCTCGCGGCGGTGCTCTGCGGCCCGCTCGTCCGGGTCGAGGGCGACGAGGGGCAGGCGCACCCGGCCGCCGAAGGACCACGAGAGGCTGGCCAGATCCACCGGCCCGACCCGGGCCATGGCCGCCGCCTGGACGCCGTGGAGCGCGGCGAGGGTGGCGGCCGATAGGGGACGCAGGTTGCCCACGGCGGCGAGGGGCAGGGCCCGCGGGGCGGTGAAGGCCGAGGCCCCGAAGCGCACGGTCTCGGCATCGCAGCCCACGAGGGGCCCGAGCAGCAGCCCGGGGTCCGGGCCGGCCCCCGGGGGCAGGCCGGGGCTGGCCACGGCGAGCCAGTGGTCGGCATCCGGGCGGGCGAGCAGGGCCGGGTCGATGCAGGTGGTGGCGCCGAGGGCCAGCTCGCGGTCGGCCGGGGCCCGGTAGACGTCGGGCAAGGCCCGCAGCCGCACCCCCATGCCCTCGGTGCAGTCTTCGGCCAAGACATGCTCCACGAGGGTATCTCGGGGCACGAGGCCCCCGCTGCTGGGGGCCTGGAGCGCCCCCGCCGCCGGCACGACCACCGCCAGCCCACAGGGGGCCGCGAGGGCCGCCGTCGTCCATCCCAGTGCCCACAGCATGCGCAGTCCCGGGCGGCCGGGCCGCTGCCAACCGCCGGGCCCAGGCTACACTCCCGCGGTCCCCGGGGGCGCTGCCCGGTCCCCGCCTGCCCCGGTGCCCCGATGCCCGCCCCCGCCCTGGCCCTCGCCGCCGCCCTGGCCCTGCCGGCCCACGCCGCCCCCGCGTGGCGGGCGATGGTGGGCGGCCAGTTCGATCCCGACTCCCACGGCGCCCTCGACCTGGGCATCCGCTCGGGCCCCTGGTCGGCCCAGATCCTCACCGACACCCTCGACCTGCGCTGGGCCCCCGAGGGCGACCGGGGCCGGGCCTGGGTCGCGAGCCGCACCGAGCTCGGGGCCGTGGGGCTGCTCATCACCCCCTGGGCGGACGGGGCCCCCGTGCCCTCCCAGGGCTTCGCCGGGTACTACACGGGCGGCGAAGCGGGGGCCCTGGCCTACCTGCCCCGGGGCCTCTACGCGGGCGGCGCGGTCTCGGCCTACCAGACCTGGTTCTCCGCGATCCCGGCGACGGCGGTGGCCGTGCCCGGGCCGACCCCCTGGCTGCGGGCCGACGCGCTGGTGGGCTGGTGGACCCGGCCCGTGCACGCCTGGCTCCAGGCCGGCGCCCAGCACGACCGCTTCGGCGACCCCGTCCAGCCCCATGCCCAGCTGACGGCCCTGACCCAGCTCACCGGGCGGCTCGTTCCCCGGGCCGAGCTGCGGGCGGGCACGAGCCGGGGCCAGTCCTTCCTCACCCGCACCCGGGTGGGGGGGATGAACCCCTATGTCGTGCCCGTGGCGGGGGCGGGCTGGGCCGAGTGGTGGACGGAGCACCACGCGGTCGCCCGGCTCGGGCCCGAGCTGCAGGCCGAGGGCGCGCGGGTCGAGGCCCGGCTGGGGCTGCTGGCGGACGCGGGCTGGCTGTGGCTCCCAGAGTCGGCGCGCCTCGCGGTGTGGGGCCTCGGGCTCCACAGCCGCTGGCAGTGGCCCGCCTGGTGGCTCCAGGCCGACCTCGGCTGGGGCGGGGGGGTGCCCCGCCAGCCGGGGGTGGCGCCGGTCTCGTCGTGGGTGGCGGTGGGCCGGGACTGGGGCTGAAGGGGCCCGCGCTCAGCGGCTGCCGTCTCCGGAGCCGCCGCCCTCTCCGCCGCCGCGCGGCTTGCGGGGGCTGCGGCTGCGGTCGCCCTTCACGACGACCTCGGGACCGGGCGGCGGCCCGCCCCGTCCTCCGCCCCGGCGGCCGCCCCGGCGGCGGCGGCGCCTGTTGTACAACGAACGTTCGGGCATTGAAGGAAAATTAGACCACACCAACGCTCTGCGGTTTTTTGAGATCGG
>CAXQUZ010000587.1:0-2607 GCA_964226865.1 Myxococcota bacterium
CCCTCCCCCTCGCCCTCCACACGGGCGACTTCCTGGCCTGGGCCGAGGCGGCAACCGAGCAAGACGTCGAGTTCGACGCCATCTTGGGCAACCCGCCCTTCATTCGCTACCAGTACCTCGAGGCCGCGCTCCAGGACCGGGCCGCCCGGCTCTTCGCCCGCCACGGGCTGCGCTTCACCCGCCACACCAACGCCTGGGTGCCCTTCGTGGTGGCGTCCCTGGCGCTGCTGCGCCCCGGCGGCCGGCTGGGCATGGTCGTGCCGGCCGAGCTGCTCCACGTGCTCCATGCCCAGTCCCTGCGCGACCACCTGCTCGGGGCCTGCGCCCGGGTGACCGTGCTCGACCCGGCCGAGCTCTACTTCGAGGGCGCCCTCCAGGGCGTCGTGCTGCTCATGCTCGAGAAGCGGGACCGCCCGGGCGGGGCCGGCGGGCTGGCCGTCCAGACCGTGCGCGGCCGGGGGCTGCTCGCGGGCTGTCCCACGGCGCTGGTCGACGGGCTGGCCCGCACCGACGCCCGCCGCCTCCAGGGCCAGAAGTGGATGGCGGCCCTGCTCACGGCCGAGGAGCGTGCGCTGCTCGACCGCCTCGGGGCCCACCCCGCCGTCCACCCCCTCGGCGCCGTGGCCGCCGTCTCGGTGGGCATCGTCACCGGGGCCAACCGCTTCTTCCTCGTCACCGAAGAGACCGCCCGGGCGCACGGCCTCCAGCCCCACTGCCAGCCGATGTTCGGCCGCAGCGAGCACGTGCCCGGGGTGGTCTACGACGCGGCCGTCCATGCCGCCAACGCCGCCGCCGGCCGCCCCACCTGCTTTGTCGACCTCCGGGGCATCGACCCCGCCGACCTCGCCCCGGGCCCCCGGGCCTATGTCGCCGCCGGCGAGGCCGCGGGTCTCCACCGCCGCTACAAGTGCCGGATCCGCACACCCTGGTACGCCGTGCCCTCGGTCTCGTCGGCGCCCGTGGCCATGCTCAAGCGCTGCCACGACCACCCCCGGCTGGTCCACAACCAGCTCGGCGCGCTCACCACCGACACGGCCTACCGCATCGTGCCCAGGGCGCCCCACGACGCCGCCCGCCTCGTCGGCGCCTTCGTCAACAGCCTCACCGCCCTGGGCGCCGAGCTGGCCGGTCGCCACTACGGCGGCGGGGTGCTCGAGCTGGTGCCCTCCGAGATCCGCGGGCTGCCCCTGCCTCTGGCGCCCGGCGCGCCGCCCCGGCGGGATCGCCTGGATGCCATGATGCGCGACAACACCCCAGCCGAGGCCATCTTCGCCGAGCAAGACCCGGCGCTGCTGGGGCCGCTGGGCCTCGGCGCCGCAGAGCTGGCCACGCTGCAGGGGGCCTGGGCACGGCTCCGCGACCGCCGCCAGCGCCGACCGGCCTGAGCCGCCCGCTGTCTGCAGGGCCCGCAGCCGGCGCCTGCGAGATCTGCAGCCCACCGGGGGCCGCGCGGGCCAAGACCGCCGAGAGTGCCCTGGGGACGGGGGTCGGCCACACTGGCCCGGCCCTTGCTTTGGAGGGAGACGTCGCCGGGAGCCACCCGGCCGACACAGCCCGGAGAAGCCCCATGCGCGCCATCACCAAGCTCAGCCTCCTCGTCGCCCTCGCCACCACGGGCTGCAACTCGGAGACCGGCCTCACCGCCCTCGACGAGCTCATGGTCACCTCGCTCTCGGGCGCCGAAGACAGCGCCAACGCCGAGGCGGGCCGGGCCGAGGCCGAGACCGGCGGCGGCGCGACCGGCGGCGGCCAGACCGCCGGCGAGGGCCAGGACCGCAGCGACCCGCCGCCGATGTTCCGCGACTGCGACGCCCAGCGCACCTTCGAGGGCTACGTCGAGGCCTACGACGAAGACGCCAGCGGCGAGATCGACAGCGCCGAGGGCCAGGAGATCGTGCGCGAGCACGGCGGCCCCGCCGGCGGCCCCCGCGACCACTTCCGCCACATGCTGAACCTCGTCTACGATCTCGACGCCGACGCCACCCTCTCCGAGAGCGAGCGCGCCGTGGCCTTCGAGGACTTCACCGCCCGCTGCGAGGCCATCCACGCCGAGGTGGTCGCCACCCACGACACCGACGGCGACGGCCAGCTCTCGCCCGAGGAGGAGGAGGAGGCCCGGGCCGCCCAGGCCGCCCTGGTCGCGGCCGAGCGCGAGGAGACCGCCGCCTGCGAGCAGACCTGCAGCCGCGGGGGCGGCGAGGCCAGCGCGGCCCGGCGCGGCGAGGGCGAGGGCGAGGGCCCCGGCGGGCCGGGCGGCGAGGGCGGCGGCGCCCCGGCCGAGGGCAGCGGCGCGGCGCCCGACGACGGCGGCCCCTGGGGCCCCCTCGAGATGGAGTTCGACGCCGACGAGAGCGGCGCCCTCGACGCCGACGAGCTCGCCACCCTCCGGGAGGTCATGCGGGAGCGCATCCGCTCGGGCGCCCGTCCCCAGCAGGTCTGCGTCGACTGAGCACACCGGGCGGGCCGGCCGCGGGGACCACCCCGGCCGGGCCCGCTGGGTCCGCCCCCCGGGGGCCGGTGCCGCCCCCGGCGGGGCGGCTCATCCCGCGAGCGGGGCGGATCTCCCTGCAGGACGGCGGCCCCCCGGGCGATGATGGCGGGGCCAGC
>CAXQUZ010000588.1:0-33658 GCA_964226865.1 Myxococcota bacterium
ATGAAACGGCGCCCACCGAGATCTACACGTCTTAAGACACTCTGTCCCTACCCGACGCTCTTCCGCTCTGCCGACAGCTCGCCCCGGTCGCCCACCGGGAGCACCAGGGGCCGCAGCCGCAGCCGCAGCGCCGTCGGCGGCAGCCAGGGCGCCCGGGGCTGGGCCGTGTCGACCTTGGTGAGGCGGGCGCTCATGAGCCCCAGCTCGACGCCCACCGAGGGGGTCCAGCGGCCCCGGGGGCGCGCCCAGCCCAGCTCGACCGCGAGGGCCGTGGCGGGCACGAGGCCCCAGAGCCGCGCCGCGCTGCCCGCCAGCACCAGGGCCCCGCCGTCCACCCGGTGCCGGTGGCCCAGGACCGGCCCGAGCCCGCCCGCCACCTGGCCCGGTCCGTCGTGCCAGCCCACGGCGAGGCCGAGGTGGGTGGTGTCGGCGGCCGGAGCGGCGTGGGCGAGGCCCGCAACGAGCGCGAGAACACTCATCATCACGGCATCTCCGCAAACGCCGCCGCCCCGCCCGCCACGAGCCGGGTGACGGCGCAGTGGAAGCCGCGGTCGAGGGTCTCGGGGGTGTCGGAGGGCTGGTGGTAGTGGGGGTTCCGCAGGTTGGCCGTGTCGGTGAAGAAGACCGCGGGCACCCCGGCCGCCCAGGCCGGCGAGTGGTCCGAGCGGTGGAAGTCGGTGGCCGCGGGCAGCTCGTTGGCCCCCCGGCCGTGGGCCCCCCGGAAGGGCGCGCTGCCGGGGATCTCGCCCGAGAGCTCGGCGAGCCAGCTGAGCTGGTGGCGGGCGGGCCCGTTGGCGAGGCCGAGGATGAAGTCGCCCCGGGCCGGCAGGCGCAGCCCCGGCGGCGCCGACTGGGGCCCGGTGTAGGCCACGGCGTCGAGGTTCAGCACCGTGTGGATGCGCGCGCCGGCGCGGCCCTCCCACCAGGCCAGGGCCCCGTCCAGTCCGGTCTCTTCCCGGTCGGTGAAGAGCACGAGGATCTCCCGCGAGGCCCCCGCCTCCCGGAGGGCCCGCAGCGCCTGAAGCAGGCTGACCACCCCCGAGGCGTTGTCGTCGGCGCCCCCGTGCCAGCTGTCGTAGTGGGCCGACAGCACCACCCGCTCGCCCGCCGGGGCATCCCCGGGGCCCGCTCCGGTGCCCGGCAGCCGCAGCACGAGGTTCTGGACGGGCACGTGGCGGCCCGGCGCCGACGGGAGGGAGACCTCGAAGCCGTCGTCGGCCAGGGTCTCTTGGAGCCACGCCAGGGCGGCCGCCCGGTGGAGGGGCTGGCCCTCGGCGGCCGCGAGGGCAGCGTCGGGCTGCTCGGCCCGCGCCCGGGCCACCAGGGCGTCGAGCTCGGCGTCGAGCTGGTCGCAGTCGACGGCCGCCGCCACCGCCCGGGCCTGGGCCCGGACCTCGGGGCCCAGCGGCGGCCGACAGGCGCCCAGGACGGCACCGAGACCGACCCAGCACACGATGCTCTCGGCCCTCACCACCGCACCCCCAGCTGGCCCAGGCCGACCTGGACCCGCAGCACCCGCCCGCCCCCGAGCTGGCCGGCCGAGAGCGACAGCAGGCCCGCCGACACGGGCCCCCACCCGAAGCGGAGGGGCTGGGCCACCACCCCCACCACCAGCGGCGGCACAGGGGCCCGGTGGAGCGGGGCCATCTGGGCCCAGCCGGGGCCGTGGTAGGCCCGCCAGTCGATCTGGACGCCCCCCGACCAGCCCGCCTCGAGGCCCAGGGCGGGCTGCCAGGCGCCGGTCCCGGGGGCGTAGGCCGCCGAGGCCAGCAGCTCACCCGCCCGGTCCGCGCGGACGTAGGGCACGTCGAGGCGCCGGGCCGCCAGCCCCAGCTCGACCGGCAGGGCCGCAGACAGGCGGCGCTCCAGCACGAGCCCCTGGGCCCGACCGGCGTTCCACTCCACGCTCGCCAGCCAGGCGATGCGGTCGACGGTGAGCGAGAGGCGCCACAGGGGCGGCACCGCGGCCACCGCGGGCACCGGGACGAGGCCGACGGCGAGGGCAGCGACCCACCCCCGCCCGCCCCGTGCCCGGTGGCGCCCCATCAGAGGTTGCAGCCGCCGGCGTGGACGAGCCAGCGGGCGGCGCCCACGTCGTCCTCGAGGCAGGCCGAGGCCGTCACCACCGCGTCGGCCGGGCCGTCGCCCGCGGCATCGAGCAGGTTCCAGCCCGGCAGCCCGTCGGCGCAGGAGCGCTCGGCCCCGGGCCAGCCGAAGGTCTCGGCGGGGTAGCCCGGCGGCAGGGCGTGGTCGGTGGTGGCCGTGGCGAAGCCCGTGCCGTCCGGGGCGTGGACGAGCCAGCGGTCGACGCCCACGTCCCCGTCCTCGCAGGGATCCTGGAGCACGACCAGCGCCGGGCGGCCGTCGCCGTCGAGGTCGGTGAGCTGGTAGCGGGGGCGGGAGATGTCGCAGGCCCGCTCGGCCGCCACCGCCGTGAGCGCCCGGGTGCCGTAGCCCTCGGGCAGCGTCCAGGCCGTGGCCGTGGCGGCGAAGCCCGCCGGACCGCCGAGGTGGACGTCCCAGCGCTCGGTGCCGACCACGTCGTCCTCGCAGCCGAGCCAGGTCACCACGGCGTCGAGGGTGCCGTCGCCGTCGATGTCGGTCGAGGTCCAGGCCGGGGTGCCCGAGGGACAGTCGCCGCCGTGGCTCGACGAGAAGAAGGTGCCGTCGGCGTAGCCGGGGGGCAGGGCGAAGTCGGTGGCCGTGGCCGCAAAGCCGGCGGCGCCGTCGTTCTCGAAGACCTGCCACCGGCTGCGGCCCAGGTCGCCGTCGCCGCAGGGCGAGCGGCGCAGCACGATGTCGGGCCGGCCCCGGCCCCAGAGGTCGACGAGGCCCCAGGCCGGCAGCCCGAGGCCACACTCGCCGGGGCTGCCGGGGTTCTCGAAGGTGCCCGGGGGCAGGTCGGCCGGGAGCTGCCAGGTGTCGGCCGTGGCGGCGAAGCCCGAGCCCGTGTTCTTGTGGACCAGCCAGTGGTCGTGGCCGACCGTCTCGTCCTCGCAGACATCGGTGATGACCACGTCTTCGAGGCCGTCGCCGTCCATGTCGCGCAGCAGCCAGCGCGGGCGGCCCCGCTCGCAGTCCGCCGGGCGCCCCTGGGGGGCCGAGAAGGAGCCGTCGGGGTGGCCCGGGGGCAGCGCCCACGACGTGGCCGTGGCCGAGAAGCCCGTCGCCGTGCCGAGGTGGACGTCCCAGCGGGCGATGCCAGGCTCGCCATCGCCGCAGGGGCTGCCGACCATGACAGCATCGAGAACACCGTCACCATCAATATCTTGGGTTCCCCAGGCATGGCGGTCGCGGCTGCAGTCGGCCGGCGCCCCCGGGGTGAGGAAGGTGATGGAGCCGTAGCCGGCGGGCAGGGCCCAGTCGGTGGCGGGGCCGAAGCCCGCGCCGAGGCAGGTCGCCGGGTCGCAGTCGTTGTCGACCCCGTCGCCCTCCACCTCGGTGGCCCCCGGGTGGACGTCCGGGTCGTCGTCGTCGCAGTCGACCGAGGCGTCGTGGCCGTCGCCGTCGGCATCCACGGGGGTCTCGCCGTCGTCGCCGCCCGCGTCGCCGCCGTCGTCCTCTCCCTCGTCGCCGCCCGCGTCCCCGCCGCCGTCGTCTCCGGCGCCGCCCGAGTCGACCGCCGCGCCGTCGTCGCCCCCACCGGCCGCGGCCGGCTTGTCGTCATCGGTGGCGCAGCCCACCAGCAGCAGACCCATCAGCAAGCACGCACGCATCGGCCCTCCAGGCGTCCAGACGGTATCCGCCCCGGACGCCGTCCGCCCCCACCGCGCGGCGCCCGGCGGCTCAGAGCGCCAGGAAGGCCGCCGCCGAGAGGCCCACCCACACCAGCAGTGCGATGCCGAGCTTGGCCACCGTCGACAGCACCCGGGCGAGGGTGGCGGCGATGGCAGGCTTCACGGCCTCCTTGCCGGCCTTCGGGCGGGGACCGGTCACCTCACCGGCGTAGGCACCGACGAAGGTGCCCACCAGCGCCCCGATCAGCGTGCCGATCAGCGGCAGCAGTGGGGTGCCGAGCACGGCGCCCACGATGCCCCCGATGAGCGCCCCCCAGCTCGCACGCCGCGAGCCGCCGCCGGCCTTCGAGCCGAGCACCCCCGCCAGCAGCTCGAGCAGCTCGCCCAGCCCGGCCGCCGCGGCGGCGAGGCCGATGGCGGTCCAGCCGAAGGTCTCGGCCCCCGGCGCCAGCCAGTAGACGTCGCCCAGCTCGAGACCCACGGCGACCGCCAGCAGCAGCCAGGTGCCCGGGATGCCCACGGCGACGGCGACCACACAGAAGAAGCCGACGAGGCAGAAGGCGAGCGCGATCATCAGGGCGGTGGACATGGCAGACCAGAGGAGCGGGGGAGGCACGCGGACACAGCGGCACAGGGGGGACGGGGCCCTACGCCGCGGGGGCCCGGGCTCTTGCAGCGGCGCCCGACGGCGCGGCGCTCAGGCCGAGCGGGGCACGGGCCGGCGGGCAGCACCGTCCCAGCGCCAGGAGACACGCCAGGGGGGCAGCGCGAGGCCCGGCACGGCCGCGGCGACCACCCGGAGCAGCTCGAGCAGGGTCTCGGCCGTGGCGCCGTAGACCACCGGGCCCGTGCCGCCCGCGGCCAGCCCGCCCGCGCCGTCGAGGCGCAGCACCAGGGAGTGGTGGAGGCCGCCCTGCCAGGGCCAGGCCATGCAGTCGAGGGCGGGGGCCGAGAAGACCGCCGCGAGGCGCAGGGGCAGCACCCGGGCCACCTCGCCGGGGCTGGGCACGAGGGGGGCCGGCCCGACCTGGGCCACGAAGGGCACGAGCCGGTAGTCGCTCGTGAACAGCGGCATGCTCGAGAGCTGGCCCAGCAGCCGGGCGCCGGCGATGCCCAGCTCTTCGCGGGCCTCGCGGAGGGCCGTGCGGGAGAGATCGCCCCCGTCGGCCGGCTCGGGCTTGCCGCCGGGAAAGCTCACCTCGCCGGCATGATCGCGCAGGGCCGCCGCCCGCTCGGTCAGCAGCAGGGTCGCGTCACCGCCGAAGCGCAGGGGCACGAGCACCCCCGCCCGCCGGTGGTTGCGGCGGCCGGGCAGCGCGGGCAGATCGGTGGCCTCGTGGCGGTCGAGGGCCGCCGCCAGGGCCGCCGGGGCGAGCTCAGCGACGTCCACGGCCCCGCCCCGGGCGCCGCCCGCCCCGCCGGGGGGGCCGCCGCTGGCGGAAGTTCCCCTGGTCGTCCTGGCGATAGCCGAGCTCGCCGGCCATCTGGGCCAGCTCGGTGCGGTTGCAGCCGAACCACGAGGCGGCCGCAGCCGGCAGGGGCCCGGCCCCGTCGCGGGTGGCCTGGCGGAGCAGCCAGGCGAGGCGCTCGGTCTGGTCGGCCCGGAGCGCCCGGGGGCCCAGCGGCAGGTAGCCGATGCTGCGGTACCAGCCGAGATCCCCCACCACCGGCACCGAGATCGCCCCCTCGGGCGGCAGCTCGGGCAGCCGGTCGAGCTTGCGGTGGGCGGCGAGCAGCAGGGCCCGGTCGCGCACCCGCTCGGGCTTGCGCCAAGAGTCGACATAGACGACGTAGGTGCCGATGCGCACGTCCATCCGGGCGAGGTTGCGCCGGTCGAGGGCCGACAGCTCCTTGACCTCGCGGCGCAGGGACGCCCGGGCCGCACAGCCCAGGCCCTGCTCGAGGGCGTAGCGGATGGCCCGGGCCTCGTTGTGGAGGTGGCGGTCTTCGACCCGGTACAGCGTCGCGCGGAAGTCGGTGATCCAGGCCCGCACGAAGGCCACCAGCCGCTCGTGCACCCGCCCGCGCTGGTGGGAATCGAGCAGCTCGTGGGAGAAGAGGCGCACCCCCGGGGTCCACAGGGCGTCGGTGCCCTCGAGGCGACCCATCGGCAGCCCCTCCCAGCACAGGGCCCCGTCGGCCGCGAAGGAGAAGGCCGTGTCGTCGGCGTCGAGCAGGGCCTGGACCCGCTCCTGGACCGTGCCGACCAGCGCCCCCCGGGCCGCCGCCCGCACCCGGTCGGCCCCCTCCTCGCCCTCGGCGCCGGTGAGGCTGAAGCCGAAGCCCTGGAGCTGGCCGAGCTCGTGGCCCAGGGCCGAGACCGCGCCGTCCGCCGCCACCTCGACCTCGAGCGCCCGGCCGTGGGCCCGCTCGGTGGCAATGGCCGAGACCCGGTGGTCGACGAAGCGGGCCCGGAGCTGGTCGTGGAGGGCGTCGCTGAGCCGCTCTTCGATGGCCCGGGCCTGGGCCTGCCAGTGGGGGGCGTCGTCGAGCCAGGTGTTGTGGTGGGAGATGGTCGTCCACGTGCGCACGTAGGCGATGCGGGTCATCAGGCTGTCGATGTCGCCCTCGGGCCGGTCCACCCGGGCCAGGCCCTCGGCCACCCAGTCGGTCGACAGGCAGCGGCGCTTGCCCGTGAGCTGGAGAAAGACCTGGGCCAGCAGGTTCACGTGGGCCTCGACCATGGTCTGGCGGAAGTCGGGAATGCGGCAGACCTCCCAGAGCAGCGCGATGGTCTCGGGATCGGTGCAGCGGGCCCGCACCTCGGGCATGCGGGAGAGGCGGCCGAGGGCCTCGATGTCGTCGCCCTCGAGCATGGGCATCAGGTTGCGCAGGGAGGCGCCCTTGTGGAGGCTGCGGTCGAGGGCCGTGAGGGTGGAGAAGTCGAGCTCGGGGTTCCGCCACCAGACCCGCTTGATGGGCGGGAAGCGGTGGTTCTCGATGTCGTCGACCAGGGCCGGATCGAGCTCGCCGGCCGTGTCGAGGGTGCCGAAGGTGCCGTCGCGGCGGTGGCGACCGGCCCGGCCCGCGATCTGGGCGAGCTCGGGGGCCTCGAGGGGCCGGTGGGCCTGGCCGTCGAACTTGGAGAGGGCGGCGAAGGCCACGTGGTCGAGGTCGAGGTTGAGGCCCATGCCGATGGCGTCGGTGGCCACCATGTACTGGACCTCGCCGGCGGCGTACATCTCGACCTGGCGGTTGCGCGCCCGGGGCGAGAGGGCCCCGAGCACGACCGCGGCACCGCCCTTTCGGGCACGGATGCGCTCGGCCAGCTCGAAGACGTGGGCCGCTGAGAAGGCCACGACGGCCGTGCGCGGCGGCAGGGCCGTGACCCGGCTGGCGCCGGCGTGGGAGAGCTTCGAGAAGCGCTCGTGGCGCACCAGCTCGGCCGTGGGCACCAGGCGCTGCATCACGGGCACCATCGCGTCGCTGCCCATGAACCAGGTCTCGCGGCGGCCGCGGAGGTGGAGCAGCCGCTCGGTGAAGGTGTGGCCCCGCTCGCGGTGGGTGGCGAGCTGGATCTCGTCGACGGCGACGAAGTCGACCGGCCGCGACACGGGCATCGACTCGGTCGTGCAGACCCAGTAGCGGGCCGTCGCCGGCACGATCTTCTCTTCGCCCGTGACCAGGGCGACCTTGTGGGCACCCACCTGGGCGACGCAGCGGTCGTAGACCTCGCGGGCCAGCAGCCGCAGCGGCAGCCCGATCATGCCGTCGTCGTGCCCCAGCATGCGCTGGATGGCCCGGTGGGTCTTGCCGGTGTTGGTGGGGCCCAGCGCCGCGGTGATGGTCGCCGGGGCCGAGAGGTCACGGAGGGGTCGGTCGCGAGAAGCCATGCGCCACCGTAGCCCGTCCGCCGAGAGAACCCCGCCTTCAGCTGGGCTTGACGCCCACCAGCTGGACCACCGCGCTCAGCCCCTGGTGGTAGCGGCCCTCGGCGATGTGGCGCTCGCACTCGACGAGGTGGACCAGCTCGAGGCCCGCGAGCTCGTCCCGCAGCTGGGCGGCGGTCATCCTGGGCCCGGCCACCGGCGGCCCGCCCGTGCCCCGCCCCACCTGGTCGGGGGTGTAGGCCTCGAGCACGAAGACGCCCCCCGGCGCGAGGGCCGCGACCACCCGGGCATGGAGCGCCCGGCGCACCGGCGGCGGCACGTGGCACCACACGCTGACGATGCCCGCCCAGCCGCCCGCCGCTGCGGGGTCATACTCCGCCAGATCGGCGTGTACTGCAGTGATCTCGTGGCCACGGGACCGGGCGAGGGCCTGGGCCTTGTCGAGCCCGACCCGCGACAGATCCACCGCCGTGACCGGGTGGCCCCGGCCCGCGAGGAAGGCGGCGTTGCGCCCCTCCCCCTCGGCCAGACAGAGCACGGGCCCGGCGGGAATGCGGTCGGCGACCGAGACGAGAAAGTCGTTGGCGTCGGTGCCGTAGGCGAAGCCGTCCTCTGCGTAGCGCTGGTCCCACATGCGGGCCTCCGGTTGGGGGGCCTTCACGGGGGGCCCGCCCGTTCCGTATCGCCCGCCGACCCCCTGCGGCGGACCCGATGCCACGAAGCCTGATCCTCGCCCTGGCGGCCCTCGCCGGCTGCACCGCGCGCCCCGTCGCGCCCCCCCTCGATCTCTCGGGCCTCGCCCCCGAGATCGACACCGACGACCCCGAGCAGGGCGTCGTCCAGGTCGCCTTCACCGATCCGGGCACGGAGCCCGACGGGGGCCAGGACACCGAGGTCGACGACCTGCTCATCGGCCTCATCGACGCCACCAGCACCGAGCTGCTGCTCGCCTTCTACGACTTCGACGACCCGGGCATCATCGCCGCCGTCGAGCGGGCGGCGGACCGGGGGGTGGCGGTCGAGATGGTGGGCGACGCCGACGAGCTCGACGACGAGGGCTATGTCGCGATGGAGGCCCTCGGCCTGCCCCTCTCGCTGCGCCCGGCGGGCAACCGCATCATGCACAACAAGTTCGTCGTGGCCGACGGCCAGGCCGTCTGGACCGGCTCGACCAACGCCACCGAGACGGGCCTCTGGCGCAACGACAACAACGCCCTGCTCGTCATCTCGGAGGCCCTGGCCGCGGTCTATGCCGACGAGCACGCCCAGATGGCCGCCGGCAGCTTCGGCCGGGGCAAGACGGCCCTGGCCGGCCCCCACCTCCTCGACACGAGCAACGGCGCCCTGGCCTGGCACATGTCGCCGGCCGACGACCCCGTCCAGGCCGTCGTCGCCGCCATCGACGACGCCCACAGCAGCGTCACGGGCATGGTCTTCAGCTTCACCCACGACGACGTGCGCGACGCCCTGCTGCGGGCCCAGGCCCGGGGGGTCGAGGTGCTCGTCATCTTCGACGAGAGCCAGGCGAACGGCAGCTGGTCGGAGGACGAGACCCTCGCCGCGGCGGGGGTGCCCGTGCTCATCGACGGCAACCACAACAGCAGCGGCTTCTCGGGCGGCAAGCTCCACCACAAGGCCCTGGTCATCGACGCAGGCCTCGGCGGGGCCCGGGTGGTCACCGGCTCGATGAACTGGTCCGCCGCCGGCACGGACGAAAACGACGAGAACACGCTCATAATCGATAACCCCGACGTCGCCGAGGCCTACGCCGCCGAGGCCTGCCGGGTCAAGCGCCTCGCCACCCGCCACCCGGACCTCGACCCTGCCGTTGCCCTGCCCGACCCCTGCATCCTGCCCGCGGCGACCCTGGTGCTCAACGAGCTCTACGTGAACCCGCGAGCACAGCGCGCCTTCGTCGAGATCAGCAACCCGATGGAGGGCCCGGTCGACCTGGTGGACTGGACCCTGCGCCTCGCCGACGGCACGGCCCTCGCCCTCGAGACGCTGCTGCCGCCGGACCACGACGGGTGGCTCGCGGCCGGGGACGGGGTCGCCCTCGAGGCCGACCTGCTCGCCAGCCGCGGCACGGGCCCCCTCGCCGTCGGGCTCTGGGATCCGGAGGGCTACCCGGTCGACACGGCCACGGCCCTGCCCTCGCCCCGGCTCTCCCAGAACCGCCGCGAGGACGGTGTCGCCGGCGCCCCCTTCGGCCCCGCCCAGCCCACGCCGGGCACCCGCCGGGACGGCCGCCCCTTCGTGGCCCCGCCGCTGCACCGAGTGCTCATCAACGAGCTGCTGGCCGACCCCGAGGGCGACGACACTGACGCCGAGTTCGTCGAGCTGGTCAACGTCGGCACCGAGCCCGCCCCCCTCGCCGGCTGGGAGCTCTGGGACGGCCGCGACCTGCGCCACCGCTTCGGCGACGAGAGCCTCGCCCCGGGCGCCGCCCTGGTGATCTGGAGCGGGGGCACGGCGGGCACGGTGGCCAGCACGGGGGCCCTCTCGCTGAACAACAGCGGCGACGAGCTGGTGCTGGTCGACGCCGAGGGCGAGACGGTGGACGCCTGGAGCTGGTCGAGCAGCCGCAGCGGGGTGTCGTGGACCCGGGCCGAGGACGGCGAGCCGGAGGCCGCGGTGGTGCTGCACGACAGCGTCTCGGGCCTCGACAGCTCGCCCGGTCTGCGGGCCGACGGCAGCGCTTGGTAGGCGACCCGCGACCCGGGCGCGGGCGGGAGAGAGAGGGGACGGAGCGGCCGGCTGTGTGGCCCAGGTCAAGAGCGCGGCCGGGCTGTGAACACGGGCAGGGCCCCGGGCCACCACCGGGTCCCCAGGTGGGCTACGGCAGTCCCTCCTCTGGCCCCGTGAGCCCATGTCCTCCGCGCGCACCCTCGACTTCCGGGACCACAGCCGCCGCCTCGGCGAGAACCAGCACGTCTACGCCGTGGTCTCGCGTCGCTCCCAGGGGCTGTCGATCGGCATCAACCTGAACGCCGACAAGGTCTGCAACTTCGACTGCCCCTACTGCCAGGTCGACCGGACCGTGCCCGGGGGGCCCCGCGCCGTCTCGCTGCCCCGCCTCGAGGCCGAGCTCTCCCACCTGCTCAGGCTCATCGTCGAGGACCGGCTCTGGTCGGTGCCGCCCTTCGACACCGCCGCCCCCCACCTGCGCCGGGTCAACGACATCGCCTTCGCCGGCGACGGCGAGCCCACCACCGCCCGCAACTTCGCCGCCGCGGTCGAGCTGGTCGGCCGGGTGCGCGCCGCCCACGGCCTCGAGGGCGTGAAGCTCGTGCTGCTCACCAACGCCACCCTCTTCCACCGGCCCGCCGTGGCCGCGGGCCTCACCGCCCTCGACGCGCTCGGGGGCGAGATCTGGGCCAAGCTCGACGCCGGCACCGCCGCCCACTTCGCCCAGGTCGACGGCACCTCCCTGCCCTTCTCGCGGGTGCTCCAGAACCTGCTCGAGGCCGCCCGGCTGCGGCCGCTGACCCTCCAGTGCATGTTCCCCACCTGGGAGGGCGCGGGGCCCAGCGACGCCGAGATCGGCGCCTGGCGGGACCGCATCGCCCACATCCTCGACCAGGGCGGCCAGATCCGCGAGGTCCAGGTCTACACCGTGGCCCGCCGTCCCGCCGATCCCCGTGTGGGCATGCTACCCACCTCCCGACTCGAGTGGATTGCCGCGCACGCCCGTGCACTCGGCCTGCCCGTCACCGTCTCCCCGGGCGTGCCGCCGCGCGCCCCCGCCCCTCCGGAGCACGACGCGTCATGACGCACCGTCCCCCCACCGCCGCCCCTGCCCGTCCCGGGCGCCTCTCCGCCGCCCTCGGCCGGGGCCTCGGCCTGCTGGCCCTGCTCGGTCTCGGCCACCTGCTCGTGCCCACGGCCGCCGCCCAGGATGACGGCAGCGCGCCCATTCCCGCGGCCACCGGCGGCCCCGCCGCGCCCACCGAGCGGGTGCGCCCCTACCAGCTCACGCCGAGCCTCGAAGAGCTCGCCAACTCGGGCGAGATCCAGACGGCGATGCGGCGCATGGGCAACCTCGTGCTCGACGAGACCGCCCGCCGTGCCGAGCAGACCCTCATCGAAGACGGCCCCTGCCGCGCCATCTTCGAGGACGGCATCATCGTGCCCGTCAACAACGGCGGCGGCGCGGTGCCCGACCGGGCCGTGGGCTTCGTCTTCTTCGGCAACGGCCGCCTCGAGGTCGACTTCGAAGACCAGGCCGACGCCGTGACCTTCGCCAACCACATGGTGAACCGGGCGGGGGTCGAGCCCGGCCGCATGGCGCCCCTGGCCCACGGCGACGGCAACTACAGCACCCGCTTCCAGCGGGCCATCGTGCTCACGGCCGACACCCAGATGGCCGACGTGCTCTCGCGCCTCAACCCCGTCGGTGCGGGCACCGTGTTCAGCGAGTCGCCCGGCTCGGCCGAGGAAGACGTGCTCATGGAGCTCGTCGTCACCGACAACAAGGGCGAGCTCAAGGCCCGCGCCCTCGCCCGGAACATCCTGCCCCAGCGCATCCAGGCCCTCTCCCGCTCGGGCTACGACCCCGTCGACATGCTGCGCTACGACCGCATGCTCCACGATCTGCTCGGGGCCCCCTGGAAGGACCTCCGCATGGTCTCGGAGTTCCAGACCGAAGACCGCTTCTTCGTGGCCGACCGCTCCAAGCTCGGCAACCCGAAGAACGACCGCTGGCTGACCTGCTTCCGCGACGGCCTCGACCACCGGGCCAACGGCCTCTACTCCCAGGTCTTCGTCCACGGCGTCGACGCCGAGAACAACACCCAGCACGTCGCCTTCGGTGGCGAGCGCTTCCAGCCCCGGCCGAGCGACCGGGCCCAGGCGCCCATCCAGCGCATCGCCGCCAAGGACGCCCAGGTCACCGTCGAGGTGACCCCCAAGAAGCGCATGATGTACGTGCACGCGAAGGTGGCCAGCAAGCTGACCTTCGAGGCCCTCGACGACGGCACCCAGCACGTCGTGCTCCGGCTTCCCGCCGACGAGGCCGTCCAGAACGGCTTCCAGCTCACCCGCCTCGAGACCGCCGACGGCCAGCCCCTCGAGCTCATCGAGGTCGACGCCCGCACGGGCCGCACCGCCTCGATGGCCAGCCGGGACGGCTCGCTCCAGAACGCCCTCCAGGGGGGCACCACGAGCGCCAGCATCGACGGCGGCGGAGGCGGCGACACCTCCCTCGCCTCGGGCGGCGGCGTCGGCGGCGGCAGCGGCAACCGCAGCGACACCAGCGCCGGCAGCGACGTGGGCGACAGCATGAGCACCGGCCTGCTGTCGACCGAGAACACCCAGGGCATGGGCAACCAGACCCTCTCGACCCCCAACGGGGTCGCCATCGAGCTGCTCATCCCCTTCCCGGAGCCCCTGGCCGCCGGCGAGACCATCGAGATCGCCCTCGACTGGGAGGCCGACTGGGTCGCCTCGGAGTTCGCGGTCATCCGCGACCAGATGACCCAGGGCGGCAGCGCCAGCCAGTACCGCAACCTCGGCGTGTCGACCGGCGCCAAGCGCTTCCTGCCCGACATCCTGCCCGATCCGGGCGCCACCCCCTGGACCTTCGACATCAAGGTCGGCGCGCCCGCCCGCCGCATGGACGTGGCCATCTCGGGCGAGACCCGCGACGAGGTCACCGACGAGTCGGGCTGGCTCTGGCAGCACTCCCGGGGCCGCAACATGCGCAACCCGGCCGTCAACGTCGGCAAGTACAGCCTCTTCGAGGAGGAGCCCTACCCGGGCATGCCCAGCCTGCGGGTGTTCATGCAGCGGGGCTACCAGTCCTATGGCGACATGTTCGGCCCCGAGGTGCGCCGGGTGATGGTCTTCCTGCGGCGCTTCATGCCCCTGCCCAGCATCGACGAGCTCGACGTGGTCCAGGGCAAGTCCGAGATCAAGGAAGACACCTTCCGCAAGGCCCGGGGCCGGGCCGCCGCCGGCATGATCAGCTTCAACACCATCCAGGCGGGCGCCACGGTGGGCGCCTCCTCCGAGGTGGCCGAAGAAAACCCCTTCCGGGCCGAGTACCAGCTCGCCCAGCAGCTCACGACCCAGCTCTGGGGCCAGTCGGTCGTGCCCGCCGGGGCCCGGGACGACTGGATGATCCGGGCCGTCAGCGAGACCTTCGGCATGCTCTACGTGCGGGCCGCCAAGGAAGAAGACGGCTTCGAGGCCTTCGAGGGCCGCCTCGACTACGTGCGCGAGAACATCGAGCGGCCCGTCGAGCGCACCACCTCGACCACGGCCCTCACCCGGCGCGACAGCTTCCTCTCGCTGACCAACCGGGGCTCGTGGACCTACAACAACGAGAAGATGTTCGCCGACTACGCCTTCTACGTCTTCGCGCGCATGCTGCGCGAGCGGGTCGGCGACCAGGCCTACTTCCTGGCCATCGACCGCTTCGCCACGAACAACAAGGGGCGGCTGGTCACGACCGACGACCTCCAGCGCGAGTTCGAGCGGGCCTCGGGCCAGGACCTCGACGACTTCTTCACCTACTGGGTGCGCGGCGGCTTCGTGCCCAATGTCGACGTCGAGTACACCCTCACCCCCGACGGCAGCGGCACCGTGACGGTCGAGGGCTGTGTGAAGACCGACGTGCCCTTCGGCACCTTCGACCTGCCCATCGCCGTGTGGGACGACAAGGCGGCCAAGAAGGTCAACGACAAGGCCGAGCGCAAGGGCCAGGTGGACGTGGAGCGCGCCGGGGTGGGCGGCATGGTGACCGTCGTGGACGGCCGGGGCACCTTCAAGGTCAAGGCCCGGCCCGAGACGGCCATCGTCGAGACCGACCCCTACGGCCTCATCGTCGCCTGGTCGCGCAAGTCTTCGCCGGTCAAGCAGCTCGACTGCACCCCCGCCCACGAGGGCGAGCTCGACAGCGCGGCGCCGCGCCAGCGCAGCGACGGGGGGCTCGACTACGACCGCGACGGCGCCGGCGACGGCGAGTAGGGACCGGCCACCGGGGGCTCGGCAGCGCCCGGCCAGCCGAGCAGCGCCGCCCACACAGCGATCAGCCCGACGGTCGCCGGCGGCAGGGCCCAGCCCGTGCCCGCTCCGCCCTCGAGGGCCTGGCCGCCGTGGTGGAGCAGGACCAGCACCACCACCGCCGGCACGCCCCCCCGGCGGGCCCCGAGCAGCAACAGCCCGGGCAGGGCGCCGACGAGGTCGTAGGCGTGGGCGTGGGGGCTGGCGAGCATGGCCGTGGCCAGGGCGAGGCAGAGGGCCCGGGCCCGGTCGCGGGGCCAGAGGCGCCGGGTCTGGCGGGCCCCGAGGGCGAGGGCAGCCAGGGCCAGGCCGCGCCCCAGCCAGGGGCCCCCGGGGCCCGACATCAGCCGCCGGCCGAGCCCGGGCAGGCTGTACTGCAGCGACAGCGGGTAGCCGGGCAGGGTGTCGAGGCGGGCGATGCGCGGGGCGAGGGCGAGCCAGTCGACCCAGGCCGGAACACCGACCAACACCGCACTGCCGAGCACGACCGCCGCCGTTCCTCCGGCGAAGCCCGCCACCGCGCGGCCGGCGCCGAGGGCCAGGGGCAGCCAGGCCACGGCCAGCCACCAGGAGGGCTTGGCGGCGAGCAGCCCGAGCAGCGCACCGCCGAGCAAGGCCCGGCCCCGGTGGAGGGCGAGGGCGCCGCCCGCCAGCACGAGCAGGGCAAGCCCGCCGTTCTGGCCGAGCACGTGGCTGTGGAGCACGGCGGGCAGCCAGAGGGCCCCGGCCAGGGCCACCAGCCGCCGGGCGCCGGTCAGCCGGGCCAGCAGCGCGGCCGCCCCGGCGACCGCACCGAGGTTGAGCAGGGGCGCGATCCGGGCCGCCGTGGCCAGGGGCAGCCACCCGAGGGGCAGGTAGGCCAGGGCCGCGGGGGGCGGGTAGAAGAAGGCCCCCACGAGGGTGTTCCGCTCTGCCCAGAGGTCGTCGGGAACAGCGCCGCCGAAGGCATCTTGGAGGAGGCGGAGCTGGACGCTGGGGTCGTAGAGGCCCCCGGCGCCGGCCCGGGCCAGGGCGTGGCCCCCGAGCCAGAGGTGGACGAAGTCGGCGTTGCGCCGGGCGGCGACCGGCACGGTGTAGACGAGCAGCACGGCCATGGCCACCGCCAGGCCCAGCCACGGGGCGGTGGGCAGCCGGGGGACCGGAGGCGGCGGGGCGGCGGGCGGCGGGGGGGCGGACATCGGGCGCATGCTCCCACAGCCGGCCGCCATCCGGCGCGCCCGGGCCGAGGGCCCGCCGGATAGGGACCGGCCATGCGCTTCATCACACCTGCCATCTTCTTCGGGGCCGCCGGCTATGTCGGCTGGTCCAACGCCCAGGGCGGCGACCGGGTCATCGCCTTCTCCTTCCTCCAGGGGCTGATGCCCGAGAGCGCCCAAGACCCCGCCAGCCTCGGCCAGGCGACGGTGGCGATCCTGTTGGGCATCGCGGGCATCACCCTCGTGCGGGCCGTGCTCGCCGGCCGCCGCGCAGCGGAGGGCTGAGCATGCGCCTGTGTCTCCGCCGCGCCGCCGTCCTCGGACTGCTGGCCAGCGCCCCCGTCCACGCCGCGGCGCCGGCCGTGCCGCCCCCGACCGTGACCCTGGCACCGTCCCGGCGGGGCACCAGCGCGACCCTCGTCGTCACGGCGCCCCCCGGCCACCACGTCGCCGCGGACGCGCCCCTGGCGGCCGAGCTCCAGCTCGGTCCCCTCCCCTGGTCGGCCCAGACCCTCGGCGCCACGGCCCCGGGGCTCGTGCTGCCCCTGCCCGACCTGCGGCCCCTGCCGGTCTCGGGCACGCTAGCGCTCAGCATCTGCACCGACGACAACCGCATCTGCCAGCCCATGGAGCAGCATCTCCAGGGGGTCATCGACAGCCGCCGGGACGCGGTGGTGCTCGATGGGGTCGCGCCCGCGCCCCCGGCCGCCGCCCCCCACGCCGACGACCTGGACGCCGCCCTCGCCGAGGCCCAGGCCACGGGGCGCCGGGTGCTGCTCGACTTCGGGGCCATCTGGTGCCCGCCCTGCAACCTCATGGCGGCCGAGCTGCTGCACGATCCGGACGACGCCGCCCTCTTCGAGGGGCTCGTGCTGGTCGAGGTGGACGTCGACGACCCGACCAGCTTCCCGCTCAAGTCCCGCTACGCCGTCGGGGGCTACCCGACCCTCGTGGCCGTCGACGCCGAGGGGGCCGTGATCGACCGCCTCGTGGGCTACCCCGGCGAGAGCGAGACCGCCGACTGGATCGGCGCACTCGACGCGGTCACCCCCCTCTCCGCCGCGCCGCCCCCCGAGACCCTCGACCCGGCCGCCGCCGGCACCTGGGCCCTGCGGCTGCTCCGGGCCCAGCAGCCCGGCGCCGCCCAGCCCTACCTGGACCGGGCCAAGGAGATGGGCGAGCTCACGGGGGATGCCTTGCTGGCGCGGGTTCTCGCTGTGCCCACCGCGACGGGCATCCGCGCCGCGGCCGCCGAGGGCGCCCCGCTCGGCGACTGGCTCTGGCCGGCCCTCAGCATGGCCGACGCGGTGCCCGAGGTGCGCGCCCTGCTCGACCGCGAGCTCCGGGCGGCCCTGCCGGAGGCCGACGCCGTGCTGGCCGGCGACCTCTTCTATGCCCTCGCCCAGCTCGATCCCGACGGCGGCGCCGACCACTACCTCGCCGGGGCCCGGGTGCTGGCCTCGGCCCTGACCGGCGACCTGGTGCGCGACCGGGGCCACCTCGGCTTCCTCGCCACCCTCTGGGCCCGGGGCGGCCAGGTCGATGAGGCCCGGCGCATCCTCGACGGGGCCCTGGCCGCCTGGCCCGACGACATGACCTTCCACGAAGACCGGGCGCGCCTCGAGCTCGACCACGGTGCGGTCGAGACCGCCCTGGAGCACGCCGAGATCGCCGTGCGCAAGGGCTACGGCGACAACCGGCTGCGGGCGACCGCCCTGTGGGCCGAGGCCCTCTACCGGGCCGGGCGCGCCGACGAGGCCCAGGCGCTCATCGCCGACACCCTCCAGCGCAACCCCCGGCCGCCGGAAGATCTGGCGGTGCGCACGGGCCGCTACCTCGACGCGCTCGTGGTGCTGCGCGACGATCCGCCCGCCCCTGCGCCCTGAGCCCTGAGCCCGGAGAGACCATGGCCCTGCTCGACGCGCTGGCGCGCACCGCCCACCAGGCGGGCGCCTCCGACCTCCACCTCGAGCCGGGCCTGGCGCCCGTGCTGCGGGTCGGCGGGAGCCTGCGCAGCCAGGGCAGCCCCGTGGCCGCCGCCGCGCTGCGGGCCGAGGCGCGCCGGCTGCTCCCGGGCGAGCGCTGGGAGGCCTTCCTCCAGCGGCGCTCGGCCGACCTCTCCCGCACCCTCGGCGGGGTGCGCTGCCGGCTCAACATCTTCCAGAGCGCCCGGGGCCTCGGCTTCGCCGTGCGGCTGCTCGCCCCCTTCACGGCCACCCTGGCCTCGCTCAACCTCCACCCCGAGCTCGCCAGCCTCGCCCAGCTCCGCCACGGCCTGGTGCTGGTCTCGGGCCCCACCGGCTCGGGCAAGTCGAGCACGGTGGCCGCCCTGGTCGACGAGATCAACCGCAGCGCCCCGCGCCACATCCTCACCCTCGAGCAGCCCATCGAGCACGTGCTGCGGCCGCGGCGGGCGCTCATCCGCCAGCGCGAGGTGGGCCGCGACACCCCCACCTTCGCCCAGGGCCTGCTCGACGCCCTGCGCGAAGACCCCGACGTCATCGTCGTGGGCGAGATGCGCCACCCCGAGACCATCCGGCTCACCCTCAACGCCGCCGAGACGGGCCACCTCGTCTTCACCACCCTCCACTCGGCCACCGTCGGCGAGGCCCTGGCGCGCATCGTGTCGGCCTTCGCCCCCGAGGCCCAGCCGGGCATCACGGCCCAGCTCTCCGACAGCCTCCAGGCCGTGCTCTGCCAGCAGCTCGTGCCCTGGCCGTCGCTGGGCATCCGGGTGCCCGAGCTGGCCGTGCTGCGGGCCAGCGACCCGGTCCGGGTGGCCGTGCGCCAGGGGGCCTTCCACAAGCTGCCGAGCATGATGCAGACCGGCGGTGCCGACGGCCAGTGGACCCGCGACCGCTACCGCCGGTGGCTCGCGGCCCAGGAGCGCTTCTTCGTGCCCCGCATCGGGGCCGGTGAGCCCCTGCCCCCCGACCCGGAGGCGGCCGCTCCCGGCGCCCCCGCACCGGCGCCCCCGCTCGCGGCCCCCGCACCGGTGGGGGCCCGCCGTCCCGCCCCGGCGCCCCCCAGGCCGGGCCGGTCGACGACGGGCGGGGTGGTCGAGCTCGACGGCTTCGACGAAGACCTCGGGAGCATCCTCAAAGACCTCTGATCCGCCTGGGCAAGGGCGGCCGCCCCCCGTCCAGAGGGCGACCGCCGGGCCACCGCCTCAGCCGACCGCGGTCACGACCCCCGCGCCGACCGTGCGGGCCCCCTCGCGCACGGCGAAGCGGCTGCCGACCTCGAAGCCGGCGGGCTTCTGGAGCACGACCGCCACCGGGCGGGCGTCGCCGGGGGCGAGCGGTCCCTGGCCGCAGGGCAGGATGACCGTGCCCGTGACGTCGGTGGTGCCGAAGAAGAACTGGGGGCTGTAGCCGCTGGTGAAGGGGGTGCGCCGACCGCCCTCGGCCGCCGAGAGGGTGTAGAGGGTGGCCGAGAAGCGGTCGTGGGAGGCGATGCTGCCGGGGGCCGCGAGCACCTGGCCGCGCCGCAGCGCCGTGCGCTTGAGGCCCCGGAGCAGGACGCCCACGTTCATGCCCGCCTCGCCGACGGGCACGTCCTTGCGGAACATCTGGACCCCGGTGACCACGACGGTGCGGCCGCCGTCCTCGGCGTCGACGAGCCCGACGATCTCGACCTCGTCCCCCACCCGCAGGCGGCCCCGGTCGATGCGCCCGGTGGCGACCGTGCCCCGGCCGGGGATGGTCACGACTTGCTCCACGCTCATGCGGAAGGGCGCGTCGAGGTCCCGGAGAGGGTCGGGGATGGTGCGGTCGAGAACATCCATCAGCGCGGCGATGCAGTCGGTCTCGGGGCCGTCCAGCCGCCCCGCCTCGGCGGCCTGGAGGGCCATCAGGGCCGAGCCCCGGACGACCGGCACGTCGGTGAAGCCGTGGGCCGCCAGCAGCTCGGCCGCCTCCAGCTCGACGAGCTCGAGCAGCTCCTCGTCCTCGCAGCGGTCGATCTTGTTGACGAAGACCACGAGGTGGGAGACGCCGACCTGGCGGGCCAGCAGCACGTGCTCCCGGGTCTGGGGCTCGGGGCCCTGGCTGCCGTCGATCATGAGGATGGCCCCGTCCATCTGGGCGGCGCCGGTGATCATGTTCTTGATGTAGTCGGCGTGGCCGGGGCAGTCGATGTGGGCGTAGTGGCGCCGGGCGGTCTCGTACTCGACGTGGGCGGTGTTGATGGTAATGCCCCGGGCCCGCTCCTCGGGGGCCCGGTCGATCTGGTCGAAGGCCACGGCGCGGCCGCCCTGGCGCTGGGCCTGGACGGCGGTGATGGCGGCCGTGAGCGTGGTCTTGCCGTGGTCGACATGACCGATGGTGCCGACGTTGACGTGGATCTTGGTGGGGACGGGGCGGGCGTGCATCGGGACCTCCTCCGGCCGCTGGGCCGGACGGTGGGTGTGTCTGGGTTGTTGGATTGTCTTGGGTTGCAGCACCCGCAGACACACGGGTGCCAGGCCCCACAACACATGCTGTGGGGAACAGGGGGCAGCGCCGGGCGCCCGCGGCCGACCGGGGCCGAGAACGCGAAGAGCCCGGGCGGGGGCCCGGGCTCAGCAGTCACACCATCAGGGGGGACTCAGCGGGGCCAGGGCGGGGGGCGCAGCACGAGGAGATCTGCATCTGCGGGGCATTCCGACGCATCGCAGCACAGGGCGGAGACCGCCGCTGCACCCCAGGAGGACGCCAGCATGGGGCGACAGCGGCCGGCCGGGACGGCCACGGGGGCCCCGAGACGGGCGGCGCCGGCCCGGGGGGACCGCAGGGACTGCAGAGACGTGGGAGACATGGGTTCCTTCCTCGGGCGCAACGGTACTGTTGCCCGCGCGGGAACGCAACACATTTTGTGGATCTCTTGGGTTGTCGCCGGCCAAGCCGGAGCGCAGGACCGGCCGAGACCAGCCACCTGGACGCCGTTCTCACCGCTCCCGGCGAGCATTCAGGGGTGGGCGATGACCACGAGGGTCGGCGCCCGGGCCAGGGCCACCGCGAGGCAGCGCCGCAGGCTGGCGGGGTCGAGGGCGGCGAAGCTCTCGTCCAGCACGACGAGCTCGGCCCCCTGCAGCAGGGCCCGGGCCAGGAAGACCCGGCTGCGCTCGCCGTGGGAGAGCTGCCAGCCGCTGGCCCCGACCACCTGGTTGAGGCCCGCCGGCATGCGGGCGAGCAGCGGCCCCAGCCCGAGCGCCTCGCAGAGCGCCCGGGCGCCGGCGAGCTGGTCGGCGCTGGCAGGCCAGCCCGCCCCCATCAAGAGATTGAATGCGAGGGTGTTCTCGAAGATGTGGTTCTCGTGGAATTGGGGCGCCTGGGCGACCATGCGGCGCCACTGCTCGGGGCCCAGCGAGGCCCGGTCGAGGCCCCGCAGCAGCAGCAGCCCGCCCCGGGGGGCCCGGGCGCCCGTGAGCACCCCGGCGAGGGTCGACTTGCCCGCGCCCGAGGGCCCCGTGAGCAGCACCCGGTCCCCGACGCGCAGCTGGAGCGCCGCCCCCGAGACCACCGGCGGGCGCCCGGGCCAGCCGACCTCGAGGGCGTCGGCCCGCAGCAGGGGCGCCCCGGCCGGTGCCGGCACCGCGGGCGCCGCGACCCGGGCCGGGGCCGGCGGCGCGTGGGCGGCCTGGAGCAGCGGCCCCACCTCGCCCCACGACACCGCGGCCCCGACCAGGCCGTCGAGCTGGGCCCCCACCGTCGCGAGGGCTGCCTGGCCGAGCAGCACCCCGCCGATGGCGACGGCGAGCCCCGTGCCGGCGCTGCCCTGGATCACGAAGGGCAGCGCCAGGGCCCCGAGCGCCACCAGCGACCAGCCCCCGCCCAGCAGGGCGCTCGCGGCCACCCGCAGCCGATCCATCGGCAGCGCGGCCTGGTGGTAGCTGGCCAGCGCGGCGTCTTCGCCCTCGGTGATGCGCCCGGGCTCGGCCTGGGCGAGGCGGGTGTGGTGGCCGGCCATGCGCTCGACCAGCAGCGCCGTCAGGGCGCGGCGGCGGGCGGTCCAGCGCTGGCGCAGCCGGAAGAGGCGCAGGGCCACGCCGCCCAGGGCGAGCCCGCCCAGCAGCAGCACGAGCAGCAGCGGCAGCCCGGCGGCGCCCTGGGCCAGCACCCAGCCCGCCACCGCGAGGTCGACGAGGGCGAGCAGCGCCCCGAGCCCACCGGTGAGCACCAGATCCTCGATGGCCTGGGACTCGCCCACCCGCGCCAGCGCCCCCCCGGCCCCCTCGCGCCGCCAGCGGCCCGGGTCGGCCGCCATGGCCCCGCGCAGCAGCTGGGCCTTGGTCCAGGCCCCCGCCCGGATGGCCAGCTCGCCCTGGGCCAGGGCGCCGAGCTGGCCCAGGGCGAGGGCCGTGAGCAGCAGCAGCCCCCAGCCCCAGAGCCAGCCCGGCGAGATGCGCCCCGCGAGCGCCCCCTCGCCGATGCGGCCCCAGCCCCCCACCGAGACCACCGAGGTGGCCAGGCGCGCCCCCAGGGCCAGCAAGAGCGGCCCGGGAATGCCGGCGTCGCGGGCGTGTGCGCGGACGCCGGCGTGGGGCGCCGCCCGCACGAGGGTGGCCCCGCCGATGGGCCGTCCCTGGAGGCGACGGGCGACCAGGCCCGCCCGGGCCCGGCCCCGCGCGCGCCCGGGGGGCAGCCCCGCGAGGCGGAGGGTGGCCTCGACGGCAGGGGCCACCGAGGCCTCGACCGCCTCCCGCAGCAGGCCGAGCAGCGCGGCCGCCGGCACCCGGTGGCGCCGGCCGTCCGGCCCCAGCACCGGCACCCGGTCGCCGAGGCCCACCGGCCCACAGACCGCGAGCAGGGCCGGGGGCCCCTCCGGGCGAAAGACCGCCAGCACGGCGGGTCCTGCCCGGCGAAGGAGGGCGGGCAGGGTCTCGTAGCGGGCGTGCACGCTGTGGAGCTCGAGGCCGAGCGCCCGGGCGGCATCGACCGCCCCGTCGGGCACCGCGCCCGGATCCGCCAGCCCCGAGGCCCGGCCGAGAGCGACCACCGCGGCGTGCTTGTCTTCGAGGCGCCACAGCAGGGGGGCCAGGGTCTCGGGGCGCGCCGGGCTCATGCGGGGCCGCCGGGCTCGACCTGGAGGCGGCCCTCGGCGAGGGTCCAGCGGGTCCAGTCGGCGCCCGCGCCCAGGGCCGTGCGCAGCGTCCCGTGGACCCGGTGCATGGCAGCGAAGCGGCTGTCTTCTGCCAAGAGCATCGCCGGGTCGCCGTCTTCGACCACCCGCCCGTCCTCGACCACCAGCACCCGGGGGAAGCGCGCCGCCGCGGCGAGGTCGTGGGTCACACAGAGCAGGGTCGCAGCCCGCCAGCGCGCCCGGGCGCGCCCCAAGAGCCGCTGGCGCTGGGCCCCGTCCAGCCCGCGGAAGGCCTCGTCCAGCAGCACCAGCCCCACGTCCGGCCGCCCGAGCGCGCGCCCGAGCCGCACCCGCTGGCCCTGCCCGCCGCTCAGCGTGCCCCCGTCGGCCCCCAGCGGCGAGGCCAGTCCATCGGGCAGGCCCGCCACCACGCCGATGAGCTCGGCTTCTTCGAGCAGCTCGGCGGCGGGCGGGGGGGCCGACTCCTGGCCGTAGCGCAGGTTGGCGAGCAGCGAGCGGTTCCAGATGCGCACGGTCGGGTCGACCCAGGCGATGCGGGGCCGCAGCGCCCGGAGGAGGGCCGCATCGGCCGCGACACCGCCGACGAAGAGCTGGTCGGGCCCGGGCTGGTGCCAGCCGAGCAGGGCGCCGAGCAGCGTCGACTTGCCGGCGCCGGAGCGGCCCACGATGGCCACATGCGCGCCCGCGTCGATCTCGAGCGCGGCGACCCGCAGCAGCTCCTGGCCCCCGGCGCGCAGCACGAGGCCCTCCGCCCGGAGGCCCACGGGCCCCGCAGCCAGCGCCGCCGGCAGGGCCCGGGGGGCCACCGCACCCGGGTCGACCGGGGCGTCGAGGGTCTCGAAGATGCGCGCGGCCACGCTCTGGAGGGCGGGCAGGGCACGGGTGGCCCGGGCCAGCTCCTCGCCCAGGCGGGGGATGCCCACCGCCCAGTAGACCAGCAGCAGCACGGCCCCGGCGTGGGGCGCCCGGCCGACGTGGTCGGCCACCATCCAGACCGCCAGGCCGATGCCCACGGCCCCCTGGAGCGCCCCGGCGGCCACCGAGGCGTGCAGCGCGTCCCGGGCGGCCCGCTGCCAGCCGCTGAGCAGGGCCTCGTGGTCGCGGCGCACGGCCTCCTGGGCCCCGTGGGCGCGGATGGGCGCCGCCCCGAGCATGGCGTCGAGGTAGGTGCGCGCCAGCGCGCCGTCGTGGGTCTGGCGGCGCAGCTCTCGGCTGGCCAGCAGCGGGTGGACGGCGACGGGCACGGCAAAGCCGACCAGCACGGCCACCACCACGGGCAGGGCCAGCCCCGGGTCGAGCCACAGCACGGCCCCGAGCGACGAGAGCAGCCCCGCTGCCGCCGTCAGCACCCGCGACAGGGCGCCGGGCAGCTCCTTGAGCCCGGCGATGGCGTGGGCGCGCTCGGCCAGATCGGACTGGAGCCGGCTCTGGAAGTAGCCCAGGGCCACGGTGGGCAGCCGGGCGTGGAAGGCCCGCCGGATGTGGAGCTCGAGCCGCCGCCCGGCCCGGGCCACGAGGGCCGCCCAGGCCACCGCGATGCCCACCACCACCGCCTGGAGCACGAGCACGACGCCCATGCCCCCCAGCCGGGCCGCCGGGGTGGGCAGCCACCGCGCCGCGTCGACCAGGCCCCGGACGAGGGCGGCCTGGGCCACGCCGCCGAGGGCCCCGGCGAGGGCCACCAGCGCCCCGAGGGGCAGCAGGCCCGGCGCCACCCGGTGGAGCAGGCGCAGCAGGGCCGGGGCCACCGCCGTGCCGGGGGTCGACAGGGCGCGGCCGAGGGCGCCGGGCGCATCGGGCCGCGCGGCGGGCGGTCGGAGACGCAGCACGACGGCGCCCGAGATGTGGACCGCGTCGCCCGCCGGCCGGCAGAGGGAGGGGACGCCACCCGCGGGCTCGGGCGCGGCCGCCAGCGCCCCCACGAGGCCCGCCGCGGCCCCGTCCCGGGGCGACAGGGACCCGCTCTCGACCAGGGCCTCGGCGGTGTGGAGGGCCTGCCAGAGGGCATCGAGGGCACCGAAGCCCTCGACCTTGTCGAGCAGGGGGCCCGCCCCGAGGGCCCCCAGACGGGCAGCCAGGCCGGCCCGCACCGGGGGCGCCGCCAGCCACCGGCCGGCCACCGCGGGCGCCGCGGCCATGGTGTGGACGTAGAGCAGCCCGGCGAGCTGGTCCCAGCGCATCCAGCGCCGCCCCGCCGCCGGGTCCATGACCTGGACCCACCGCCGCCAGCGGCGCCAGAGCAGCACGAAGTGGCGCGCGCCGTCCGGGGTCGCAGTGACCACCACCGCCGGCAGGGGCAGGCAGTCGGGACGGGCAAGGTGGGCCAGGGGCACGAGGGTCTGGACGGGCGCCATGCCGAGCTGGCGGGCGAGGTCTTCGAGGGTGTCGATGGAGGTGCCGTCGACATCGGTCTGGCAGGCCTCGCGCAGGTGGCCGAGGTGGACCGACCAGCCGAAGCCCTCGAGGGCCGCCTTGAGCACGGCGGGCCCGCAGTCCATGGCCGAGGTCTGGATCACCTCGGGCACCAGCAGCCGCGGGCGCCCGCCGCTCATCCGCCCTGCCCGGCCGCCCGCAGCAGCAGCGTGTAGGGAGCGACGGCCTCGACCTCGACCTCGACCTCGGCGACGAGGCCGTGGTGGAGACCCTCCGCCGCCGCGGGCGTGGCGAAGCCCAGCACGACCCGCACCCGGCCGTCGTCGCCCGGCTCCGAGCCGACCTCGCGCACGACCGCCGCCCGGGCGCCCTGGCCGCCGGCCCCGACGATGCGCACCCGGGCCGCCTGGCCGGGCACCAGCCGCCCCGCCGCCCGCTCGGGGGCGAAGCGGGCCTCGACCTGGAGCTCAGAGTCGGGCACAATGACCGATACGAGGCTGTTCTCGACAATCACCTGGCCCGGGACGAGGGGCGCCAGCTCGCCCACCCGGCCGGCGATGGGCGCCCGCAGGGTGCGCCGGTCGCGCTGGTCTTCGGCCTGGTGCAGGGCCGCCCGGGCCGCCGCCAGCTCGGCGCGCAGGGCCTCGTCGGTCTGGCGCTCCTGGGCCCGCTGGGCCGAGCCCGCCTCCCGCTGGACCGACACCTCGCCCGTCGCCCGGCGCAGCTCGGCCGCGGCCGCCCCCACCCGGGCCTCGGCCGCCGCCTGCTCGGCCGCCGCCGCCGCCACCTGGGCCGGGCTGGCGGCCCCCGACGCGACGAGGGCCGCCACCGCCTCGGCCTGGGCCCGGGCCGCATCCCGCAGCACCCGGGCCTCGGCCAGGGCCGCCTGGGCCGCCGCACGCTGGGCGGACTGGGCCGCCTCCGCGGCGTCCTGGCGCGCCCCCGTGGCGCTCCGCTCCTCGGCCCGGGCGCCGAGCTGGGCCTCGAGGGCCGCCACCCGGGCCGCCGCCGTGGCCACCGCGAGCTCGGCCTCGGTCGCGTCGAGGGCCAGCAGCAGGGCCCCCTTCGCCACCGGCTCGCCGAGCCGCACAGGCACCGCGCGCACCGAGCCCCCCGCCGGCGCCCGCAGCCGGGCCACCCCGAGGGCCTCGACCCGTCCCGCCGCCGCCACCTCCGTGAGGGTGATGCGCCCGGCGCCCATCCAGAGGCCCCAGGCCAGCGCCAGCACCAGCCCCGCCACCACGAGGGCGCGGGCCACCCCCCGGTCGGCCCCGAGGGCCCGGGTGGTCTGGTCGAAGCCCGGCACCACGGCTCAGCCCTCCCCGGGCGGCAGGCGGCGGGGGGTCGCCCCGCTCAGCAGATCGGCGATGGCCTCGCGCACGGCGTCTCCGAAGAAGTGCTCCAGCCACAGGTACTCGCCCGCCGGGTTCAGCTCCAGGAAGACATGCCGGCCGTCGGTGGTCTCGATGACGTCGGCCGCGCCATAGTCGAGGCCCAGCCGGTCCATCAGGCGCAGCAGTCCCGCCGCCACCGCCGGCGGCAGCGTGCTCTCTCGCCAGTGGGCGAAGGCCCCCCGGCCGTCCCGCCGCCAGTCCACCGCGGCCGCGGCGGGCAGCCCCGCGGCGGGCAGGCAGGCCACGAAGAGCTGGTCGCCCACGATGGTCACGCGGTGTTCGGCCTTCTTGTCGAGCCGCTCCTGGAAGGTGGCCGGGCAGAGGCGCAGCTCGTCGGGGGACATCGCGGCGAGGGTCGCGGTGTCGACCGGGGTGGTCATCATCACGCGCGGGGGCGCCCCGGGCTCGGGCAGCACGGCACCGGTGACCATCTTCGTGATCGCCTGCCCCCCGAGGCCGGCCACGAAGTCCCGGGCCGCGGCGAGGGAGGTGGTCGTGAGGCTGCGGGGCACGTCCAGCCCGGCGGCGGCGGCGAGGCTGAGCTGGCGGGGACGGCGGTCGGCCTGGTCGATCACCCACTTGGGGACGAGCACGGGCACGGGCACCGCCGCGAGGATGCCCAGCAGGAAGGCCCGCAGCTCGTGGGCCACCGCCCGGTGGAGGTCTGCGGGCGCCCCCGGGGGCAGGTCGGGACGCACGGCCAGGCGGCGGTACCACACGGCCTGCAGATCGTCGATGACGACGTCGGCTGAGCCATCCTCGGAGATGGTGACCCGGCCGTCGTCGGCGAGGCTGAGGGCGAGGCGGGCGGGCACGGCGTCGGTGTCGACCACCACGCTCTCCACCCCGCGCCGGGCGAGGGCGGCCACCACCCCGGCGACCGGGACGTCGCTCTTGGTGAAGATGAGCACGGTCATGGCTGGCCTCCGGCCCGGCGGGCCCCCGGCGCCCCCACCAGCACGTCGGCCAGGGCGTCGGCCACCGGGTGGTGGCGGGCGAGCCAGAAGCTCTCGCCCACCACGTTGCTCTCGAGCAGCACGAGGGTGCCGTCGGGCCGCCGCACGAGGTCTGCGGCGGAGTAATTCAGATCGAGGCGGTCGTAGAAGGCCTGGAGCCGGGCCTCCTCGTCCGGAGCGAGCGCAGCGGGGGCCCAGCGGTCGAGGGTCTGGCCGCCCGTGCGGCGCCAGTCGACCCGCGAGGCGGCGTCGAGGCCGCTGTGGTCGAGGGCCACGGCGAAGAGGCGCCGCCCGGCACAGACCACCCGCAGCTCGGCGGCCTTGGGCACGGCCTCCTGGAGGATCATCGGGCAGGCCCGCAGCCCGTCGAGGGCCGCGATGTCGTCGGGGCCGAGCACGTTGGTGTAGATGGTGCCGTCGTCGATGCGCACGTCGGTGTACATCTTCGCGATGACCGGCCCCCCGGTGGCGGCGATGAAGCGCCGGGCCGCGGCGGGGCTGTTGGTCTCGAGGGTCCGGGGCACGGCCAGGCCGACCTCGCGGGCCACCCGCAGCTGGCGCGCCTTGTTGCGGGCCCGGGCGCTGCGGTGGGGCGGGTCGAGCCAGAAGGCCCCGCTGTCGACCAGGGCCCCCATGACGACGGCCTCGGTCTCGCGGATGCAGGCCTGGCGCACGGCGGGCGGCAGCGAGGCGGGCAGCCCGCGTCCCCACTCGGTGCGGCGGCACCAGATGGCGCCGATGTCGCCGAGGGCCAGCCGCCCCTCGGGCAGCTCCAGCACCCCCTCCCCCGGACCGGACCAGGTCAGCCCCGTGGCGCCCGGGAGCTGGTGGGTGTCGAGCAGCCAGGGCCGGGCCCCCCGTGCCCGCAGGGCCGCGACCACGGCATCGGTGGCGTAGCCGTCGCCGGGGCGGGTCAGGATGAGCACGTTCACGGGGCGCTCCGGGCGGGGCCGGCCACGAGCAGCGCGGCGATGGCCCCGGCAATGTCGAAGCCGAGGGCGTGCTGGAGCATGCCCCACTCGCCGCCGGGGTTGACCTCGAGGAAGACCGGCGGCCCGTCGTCGGGCAGCATGAGGTCGATGCTGCCGATGTCGAGGCCCGCCCGGGCCATGAAGCGCCCGAGGGCAGCGGCGGTCTCGGGGGGCACCGTGGCCCGCTCCCAGTGCCCCGCGCCCCGGCGCCAGTCCACCCCGTCGCCTGGGGACGCCGTCGCCCGGGGGCTGCCGGCAAAGCAGCGCCCGTCCACCCAGCAGACCCGCAGCTCGCGGCGCGCGCGCACCCGCCGCTGGAAGCACATCGGGCCCTGGCGCAGGCCGTCGAGGTGGTCGAGGTCGGCGGCGGTCAGGGCCTGGGTGGGGAGGGGCGGGCGGCCCTCCATGCTCCACTGCAGGCTGGTGAGCATCTTGACCACCACCTCGCCCGCGTGCCGCTCCCAGAAGTCTCGGACCGCCGCGGGATCGGCCGTCACCAGGGTCGGGGGCACGGCGAGGCCCACGTCCTGGGCCAGGCGGAGCTGGCGCAGCTTGTTGCCCTCGATGGCCGCCTCGCTCTCGGGGGCATTGCACACCCGGGCCCCGCCGTGGACGAGGGCATCGAGCAGGCCGCGCCCGTGGCTCGTGACCTCCCGCCGCACGGGGGCCTGGACGGCGGGGGGCAGCGCCGGGTCGAGGCGGGGCGGCCCCAGCTTGCGCACCCAGGCCGCCGACACCTCGTCGAGGGGCAGGCCGTCGAGAGACGCGGGCCGGGCGTCGGCCACGGTCTGGATGAGCGAGAGCGCGGCGGGGTACTGGTCCAGATCGACGCGCCGGGCCGGTCGGCCCCGGGCCTCGACCGCCGCCACCACCCACTCCGGCACCATCCGGTCGCGGCTGTGGGTGAGGACGAGGACCGTCACCGGGCCTCCAGCAGCAGCGTCGCCAGGGCACCGGCGACGTCGTGGCCGCTCTCGTGGATCCAGTCCCACTCTCCGCAGGGGTTCGTCTCGAGGAAGACCCAGTCGCCGTCGGGGGTGCGGATGAGATCGGCGCCCCCGTAGGCGAGGCCGAGGTGCTGGTGGAGGGCGACGAGCTGGTCGACCAGTGCCGGCGGCAGCGACACGGGGGTGAAGCGCGCCATGAGCCGGTCGCTGCGCTGGCGCCAGTCCACCTCGGCCCCGGCCTCGTCCTGGGAGGCGACCGCCGAGGCGAAGACGCGGGTGCCGACGACAACGGCCCGCACCTCGATGTCCTTGTCGACCCGGGCCTGGAGCGTGGCCGGCGCGAGGTGGAGGCCCCCGTCCAGTGCGGCCACGTCCTCGGCCCCCACCGCCGCCGTGTACATCATGCGCCGGGCCCCGGAGGGCGAGCGCACGAGCGAGGTCGACATGCGCTTGGTGATGAGGGGACCGTGGGCATCGTGGAAGCCGGCGCCCTGGCCCGGGCGGTTGCCGAGCCACGTGGGCGGCACCGAGAGCCCCAGGCGCACGGCCTCGCGCAGCTGCCAGACCTTGCACTCGGCCCGCTCGACGGCCGCCATGTCGCTGACCATGGGGGCGTCGATGCCCGTGAGCACCCCCCGCAGCACCGCCTCGGCCTCGCGCCGGCAGGCGTGGGCGACCGAGCGGTCGAGGCCGCCCCCGGCCAGCTCGGCTCCCACATCCCAGCGCTTCATCCAGATGCTGTGGATGTCGGAGAGCTCGACGGTCACGCCATCCTGGGTGGTGAGGCTGCCCGTGAAGCCGCCGGGTCCGAGGGTGGCGTCGAGCTGGCTCTCCCCCGGAAAGGTCTCGGTGATGAGGGGCACCAGCCGGGCTCCGCGCTCGGCGAGGGCGGCGCCGAGCAGCGCGGCCGTGGGCCGGTCTCGGCGGGAGATGAGTCCGAGGATCGTGGTCATGGCAGGCTCGGGAGTCGGTGGGGAGGCGCCGTCCCGCAGCGCCCGGCAGCCCGGGCCCATCCCCGCGCCCACCGGTCGCCCGCGGCGGCGCACGGGGCGGGCCCGCAGGGGGCCCAAGACGAGAGGCGGGGCGCTGCGCGCCGCATGTGCGGGAGCGTTGCACATGCGACCGCAGCGCCCCACAGCCCCGCAGTCCTCGACCGTCCTGGGCGGCATCCCGGCGGGATCGTCGCCGGACGGGGACGCGGGCGGGGACGGGCCGGCCCAAGGGGGCCGGGCACCGTCCGGGCAGCGGCGCGGGCTACCAGTAGATACAGTCGTCGCCGTCCGAGGGCCACTTCATGGTCTCCATGCCCTTCTCGAAGCTCTTGCGGGGCTTGTCGCCCTTGTCGGCACCGGCGGTGACGCCCGTGCGGAGCTCCTCGGCCCGGGGCTCGGAGGCGGTCTGGTCCTGGCGCTCGACAAAGCGCATGAAGAAGGGCATGTCAGCCATGGTGTTCTCCGGATGTTGCGGATGGTGGCCAGCGGGGAGCCACTCCCCTCGGCACACCCGCAACCTACGGGCGCGCCCGCCCGCTGCCACCCCACACAGATCCTACGGTGGGACCGCAGTGAGCTCGAAGACACCGTGTGGAAGGCCATCTTCAAGCAAGGCAGCGCCGCGGTCGGGCGCCGCTGCGGGGGGCCGTTCCGCCGCCGAGAGCGGACCGGTCGGCCCCCCGCGCCCCGCAGCTCAGTAGGGCCAGCCGTCGTCGCCATCGGAGGGGTACTTCATGGTCTCCATGCCCTTCTCGAAGGTCTTGCGCTCCTTGCCACCGCTCTCGGCACCCGCGGCGACGCCGGTGCGCAGCTGCTCGGCGGGGGCCTCGGTGGAGGCGGGGGCATCGGCAGCATCCTGGCGCTCGACGAAACGCATGAAGACGGGCATGTCAGCCAGGGGAGACTCCAGTACGCGGTGTGGTCGCGGTGCCGGGGGCCAGACCATCCCGCCCCCCGGCACGCCGACAACCTACGGTCCGCTCCCCGCACTGCCATCCTTCGCAGACCCTACACATCCCCCCCTGAGCGCCCCCATGTGCACCCCCGACGGCCACCCCTGGCAGGCCGCCACCCTCGATCTCGTCATGGCCCCCCTCCGCTGGCTGCGGCCCCCCGTGGTCTCGGCCGCCCGCGGCCGGGTGCTGGAGCTCGGCGTGGGCACCGGCGCCAACCTCCGCCACTACCGCGACGACGCCGTCGTCACGGGCATCGAGCCCGACCCCCACATGCTCCGCCGGGCCCAGGCCCGGGCCGCGGCCCTCGGCCGGTCCGCCACCCTCGTCCAGGCCGGGGCCGGCGCCCTGCCCTTTCCCGATGAGAGCTTCGACACCGCCGTCGTCACCTGGGTCTTCTGCACCATCCCGGCGGCCGAGCTGGACGCAGCGGTGGCCGAGCTGCGGCGGGTGCTCGTGCCCGGCGGCACCCTCCACTACGTCGAGCACGTGGCCAGCCCCTTCGGCCCGAGCCGCTGGATCCAGACCCGGCTGAACCCGCTCTGGGGCCGCCTCGCCGGGGGCTGCCAGCTCGACCGCGAGCCCGCGAAGATGCTCCGTGCTGGCGGGTTCTCGCTGGAGCCAGAGCGCAGCCACGGCACCGACTGGACCCCCTTCCCCCTGCGCAGCGGCCGGGCCCGGCGCGCCTGAGCTGGGGGCTCAGCCGGCGCTGCGGTCCCGGTCGTCGCACATGGCGTCGTCGGCGCGGGCACCCGGGGCCTGGACCACCCGATCGCGGCCCCCGTGCTTGGCGGCGTAGAGGGCCGCGTCGGCCCGCTGGAGCAGCGAGGCGAGGTCCTCTCCCGGCCCCCGACGGGCGACACCAATGCTGATGCTCACACAGACCTCGGCGCCGGCCTCGCTGCGGATCACGAGGGCGCCCACGGCCGCCCGCACCCGCTCACAGACCTCGGCAGCGGCCGCCATGTCGGCCCCCGGCAGCAACAGCCCGAACTCCTCGCCGCCGTAGCGCCCGACGAGATCCGAGCTGCGCAGCACGCCGCCCGCGGCTGCCGCGACGGCCTGGAGCACGGCGTCGCCCGTGGCGTGGCCGTGGGTGTCGTTGACGGCCTTGAAGTGGTCGACGTCGAGCATGGCGGCGCAGAGGCCCTCACCGCTGCGGTGGTCGCGATCGAGGGCCTGGGCGGCCTGGCGGAAGAACTCGCCGCGGTTGATGAGCCCCGTGAGGGCGTCCCGGGTGGCCATGCGCTCCATGCGGGCGAAGAGGCGGGCGTTCTGGAGCGCCACGCCGGCGTGCTGGACCAGCCCGCGCCCGATGCCGAGGTCGTCTTCGGCCTGGGCGCCGGTCCGGTGGCGGCCGATGAAGGCCCAGCCCGCGACCTCGGCGGCGGCCTCGGTGAAGAAGGGAATGGCCGTCCAGCTGCGCCCGTCCGCATCGGTGCCCGGCAGCAGCCGCCAGGGCAGGGCGACCGGGCCCAGGTGGCCGGCGGTGGCGACGGCGGCGACCAGGGCCGGCACGTCCGGCGGCGAGAGGATGTTGCCGGCCAGGGCGACCCCGGACGCTCCGCCGCTGGCGTCGAGCTCGACCACGGCCACCGTGTCGGCGGTCAGGGCCGCGTAGAGGGTCCAGGCCAGCCGATCGACGATCTCGTCGGGGGCGAGGGTGGCGGAGAGCTCGGCGGCAAAGCTGCCGAAGACCTCGGCGATGCGCCGGCGCTCCTGCTCCGCGGCCAGGTCCGACTCGAGGCGGGCCGCCCGGGCCGTGCGCAAGGCGCTGGCGATGTGGCCGGCCAGGGCCTCGAGCAACAGCAGCTTGTCATGGTCGAAGACACCGTGTGCCAGGCGATTCTCGACATAGACGACCCCGAGCTTCTCCTGGGTGTCGAGCAGCGGCACGGCGATGACGCTGCGCAGATCGTGGGCCAGAAGGCTGTGGGAGCCCAGCTCGCCGGCGTCGGCCCGGGTGGCCACGAGCAGGGGGGTGCCCGTGCTCCAGACCTGCTCGACCACCGTCGTGCTGTAGGCCCCCGGGTGGACGAGGTCGGTGCCGGTGGCGTCCCGGCCGCCGGAGCAGCGCAGCCCGCCCTCTTGGTGGAGGAACAGGAAGGCCCGCTCGGCCCCGAGCAGCCGGTTGATCTCGTCGAGCACCACCCGCGCCCGCTCCTCGGGATCGAGCACGAGGGCCGTGGCCCGCCCGAGGGCCAGCAGCCCGGCGAGCTGG
>CAXQUZ010000589.1:0-22486 GCA_964226865.1 Myxococcota bacterium
CCTACACGACGCTCTTCCGATCTGGGTGCGATGCAGGCAGAAGGTGCACGTCTCCATGACGCCCTGGGGGCGGATGCGGTTGGAGAGGTAGGCCTGGTCCGGGTTGATCTCGTCCGCGGGAACCTGGGGCTTGGTCCAATTGAAGCGGCGGGCGTGGTACGGGCAGGCGGCTTCACAGTAGCGGCAGCCGATGCACCAGTTGTAGTCGACGACCACGATGCCGTCGGGCTCCTTCCAGGTGGCCTCGATGGGACAGACCGACACACACGGTGCGTTGTCGCACTGGTGGCACTGCACCGGCATGTAGTACTTGTCTTTGCGCGGCACGGCGTGGTCGTACTTGGTGGACGAAAACGCCAGGTCGACCGTGCCCTTGTCGATCTCGAGCACCCGGATGTAGCTCTGGTTGCTCGGGCGGTCGTGGTTGTTCTCGATGTGGCAGGCCTCGGCGCAGCGCCGGCAGCCGATGCAGATCGAGAGGTTCAGGGCGTAGCCGAATTGGACCCCGGGAAGGGGCCGCACGTCGTCGATCTGGACCTCAGCGCCGTACTCGTCCCGAGTGTCGGCCTCGAGCCGCCGGAGCACCGCGTCCATCTCGGTGCGGGACAGCTCCTTGTAGTGCTTCTGGAGGAAGCCATCGAAGTCGACGTCGTCGGTCAGCTCGGTGAGGGGGGCGAGGGCCTGGGCGAAGGCGCTGGCGCCCAGGGTGGCCCCGAGGGCCTTCATGGCCGTGCGGCGAGACTGGCCCATCAGTGGCCTCCGGTGGCGGGGTCGCCGTGGTCAGGTGCAGTGGAGCGGCCGCGGTCGACCGCGGCGGGCACGGGCTGGCCCCCCTGGAAGGCCGGCTGGTGGGCGTCGTGGCAGTCGAGGCAGTGGTTGCGCTCCCGGGGACCCTGGCGGAGGTCCCAGTGGCCGGTCATGCCGCCGTGGGAGCCGCCTGCGTAGTCCCGGGTCTGGGGGCCGTGGCACTGGGCACACAGCTCCATGGCATCCGCCATGGCCAGGGTGGTGCCGTCGGCGAGGCGCAGCCGGCTGCGGTCCTCGGGCGCGTGGCAGGCGTCGCAGGGGCGCTCGCCGTGCTCGACGGTCACGGTGCCGTGGAAGTCCTCGGGGTTGCCCGCTGCGGAGACCAGGGGACTCGCGTCGGTGCCCGCGGCGCTGTGGCAGGTCTCGCAGGCGACGCCGACGGGGGTGCCGTGCACGTCGCGGAGCTCGGTGTCCACGACGCCGAGGGTCTCGGGCTGGTGGATGCGGACGGGGTGCTCGGCGCCGGGCTCCAGCGGTGGCGCGAGCTCCCGGGAGGGGTCCGCGTAGCTGCCGCCGCAGGCCGCGAGGGCCAGCGGGAGGAGGACCGCGTCGAGGGGGCCCGCGGCCGGCCAGGAGGTGGTGCTTCGAGGTCGCATGTCCGGGGCATCAGCAAGGGGCGTGCCACTTCAGCAGATCTCTGAGTCTGTTGAGTTCTTGACCTGCAGCTCCACTGTCTTGGTGCGGTCTGGACCCGGAGGCCGCGAGACGGCGTGGGTGCTCTCACCCGCCACCTGTGCCACAAGACACAGCTCGCGACCAGAGGTTCCGCACCGCCAGGGCTCCCCAGCCGAGGGCGAGCACCGTGCCGCTGACCGCAGTGAGGGTGGCGGCGGTCTGGCCGCCGAGGATGCCGCCACCGAGGATGCCCGCACACATCAGCCCCAGGGCCCCCAGCAGGCCCAGGCGCCAGGCGGGTGCGAGCCGGGTCGGCCAGAGGGTGAGCAGCACCGGGCCGAGGATGAGGAAGTGGGTGCCCGCCACGGCCACGGGCCCGTCGAGCTCCAGCAGCCCTGCGCCTGTCGCGGCGAGGCCCGCTCCCGCCACGGCCCAGGCGGCGCGCACATCGACCGGCACGCGGGCGCTGAGACCAGCGAAGCCCACGAGCAGCCCCACCACGAGCAGCCCCGCCCGGGCCGCCGGCACGGTGAGCACCCCGAGGGACAGCGCCGCCACCACCGCCACCACGAACCACCCCAGACCCGGGAAGGGCCAGGCCCGCCCCCGGGCCAGGGCCGTCGGCACGAGCGAGACCAGCAGCAGCATGCCGAGGAAGGAGCGCACGGCCTCGGCGGCCTGGGGCGTGCCCGCGTGGATGGCCACCTGGGGCACGATGCCCGCCCCCAGCACGATGCCCAGGGGCACGGTCGCCAGCCAGCCCGCCTTGGGCCGGATGAGCCCCCGGGCCCGCCAGGCCGAGACCAGCCAGATGCCGAGCACGCCGGTCGAGCCGGCGATGGCAGCGGGTCCGTAGCCCCGGTGGGCGAAGCCCGCGGCGCTCAGCAGCACCACCGCCACGTAGGCCAGCAGGAGCCGCCGGCCGGGGGTGGGCACCCCGAGCCCCGCCCAGCCCAGCCACATCAGCGGGAAGAGCACGGCGTAGTAGCCGAGGTGGGTGTGGAGGTGGCGGATGGCGCCGTAGTCGTGCACCGGCAGGGGCACGCCCGCGAGCCACCACCGGAGCCAGGCCCCGACGGCAACGGTTGCAACGAGCCCCAGACATGCGATCCAGGCCAGCATTCGGGCGGCGTGTGGGGCCCGGGAGGGGGGATGGGGTTGGTCGCGCATACTGGACTCTGCTATCCGCAATCTGTCGACGGGCGCGGTGTCGACCGCCAGCTGCGGAGTGCGAGCGGATGATCTTCAACCAGACCGTCGAGTACGGCTTCCGGGCGATGGCCTGCCTGGCCATCCACCACGGCAAGGGGCCCGTGCGGTCCAAGGAGCTCGCCGAGCGCACGGGCATCCCCTCGGGCTACCTCAGCAAGGTGATGCGTCGCATGGTCATCGCCCAGCTGGTCCACTCCCAGCGGGGCCACGGCGGCGGCTTCACCCTGGCCAAGGAGCCCGCCGACATCCTCTTCATCGACCTGCTCCACGCCCTCGACTTCGAGCTCGACCAGACCCGCTGCGCCTTCGGCATCGGCGCCTGCAACGAACACGAGCCCTGCCCGCTCCACGACAGCTGGGCCGAGCTCCGGCGCAAGCTCAAGATCTGGGCCCGCGGCCACACCCTGGCCCAGCTCACCGACGGCACCTGCGGAGCCTCGCTGGCGTCCCATCAGGCCACCCTCGCGTAGGCCCGGCTCAGCGCGGCCGGCAGGGCGTCGGGGTGGGGCAGGATGCTCCAGGCGCCCGGGCCGAGCATCTGGGGCAGGTAGTCCCGGGCGACGGCGTCCACGGCGAGGGCGTGGGTGTGCACGCCCTGGTCGTGGGCCTCCCGGATGGCCCGGCGCACGTCGGCGATGCCGTGGCGGCCCTCGTAGCGGTCGTAGTCATTGGGCTTGCCGTCCGTGAGCAGGATCAGCAGCCGCTGGCGGGCCCCGACCTCCGCCAGGCCCGCAGTGGCGTGGCGGAGGGCCGGGCCGATGCGGGTGTAGCCCTGGGGCCGGAGGGCGCCGAGGCGGGCCCGGCCGGTGGCCCAGGGCTCGTGCCAGTCGCAGACGCCCCAGACGCGCACGGTGTTGCGGGTGTGGGAGGCGAAGGCCAAAACCTGCAGCGGCTGGCCCACCCGCTCGGCCACCTCTCCAAAGACGAGCGTGGCCTCGCGGGTGACGTCGAGCACCCGCCGGTTGCTGACCCAGCTGTCGGCCGACAGCGACAGGTCCAGCAGCACGGTCACGGCGAGCTCCGGCACGGGCCGGCGGCGGCGGATGTAGAGCCGGCGGGAGGGGCTGTGGCCGGCCCGCACGGTCGCCTGGGCATCGACCAGGGCGGCGATGTCCACGTCGCTTCCGTCGAGCTGGCGGCGGGCGGGGCGCAGGCGGCTGTGGCGGGCCTCGACCTCCCGAGCGAGGCGGTCGATGAGGCGCCGGTTGTGGCGCAGCAGGGGCGCCGCCCAGCCGGGGTCCGCGGCCCGCACGGGCGAAGGGTAGACCTGGCACCAGTCCTTGAGGTAGCGGCGCTTGCGCCCGTCCCACTCATCGTAGGCAATGCCCTGCTCCCCGTCTTCGATGCGCTGCACATCGGGCAGGTCGATGCCCAGCCGCAGCTCGGCGCTGTAGAGGGAGTGCACCGGGGGACCGCCGCGGATGAGGTGGCTCAGGTCGACCTCTTCGAGGGCCTCGAGGTGCTCCTCCAGCTCGTCGGCGCCGTCCTGTTGGCGCAGTGCACCGCTGAAGGCCTCGACGGTCTCGACCTTCTCGAAGGCGTGCACCGGGAGCTCGGTGACCTGGTCCTCGCGCTCCACGACGAGGTGGAGGTCTTCGGTGGGCGGGGCCTGCAGCTCGGTGGTGATGCCGGCGGCCTCGTCTTCGGGGCCAGCCTCGTCGGGCCCGGCCGCGGCGGCGCCGCCCAGCTCCACGGGCACGAGGCGGCCCCAGAGCAGGCAGGGGGGACAGGGCGGGCCCTCGGCAGGGGCGGCCCGGAGCGCGGCCAGCAGGGGGCTGTTCGCCCCCGGTACCGAACCACCAAGAACATCGATGATTAGACCATCTTGGAGGCTTGCGCGCCCCCGCAGCTCCGGCGGGCGCTGGGCCACCACCAGGGGCACGAGGGCCGCCATGCTGGCGTGTGCGGCAGGCAGCTCCCGCTCCAGGTCCCGCAGCGCAGCCGCTCCCGCCCGGAGCTCGGCGACGAAGCGCTCCAGGGGATCTGCCGGCACCTCGGGCCGCCGGCGCACGATGAGCCCTCCGAGGGCCGCCCGGAGCACGTAGATGCCGGCGTTGGCCTCGGGATCGGGCGCCAGGTCGAGGTGGGGCGGCAGCAGCAGGTCCCGCCCGCGCACCCCGCCCACGCCCCGGGCCGGCTGCACCCGCACGGCCGTGCCCGCGACGACGGAGGCCACCACCGTCAGGCGCTCTTGGAGGGGCCCGAGCAGGGCAGCTCGCTGGGCGTCGTAGGGCAGGCCCGGGTCGGGAGCGACGCGCCGCCACAGGGCACGGAGGGCCTTGAAGAGGCCCAGCTCCCAGTCGAGGTCGAGGTCAGGCATGGCGGGTCTCGGAGAGGGGGGCTCGGGGCGAAGGTTTGGCGTTCAGAACACGAGGTTCACGACGTCCATGAGCCCCGCCGCCAGCTCGCGGTCGTCGGTCAGGGGCTCGATGACGGCGGCGCGGCAGGCCACCCGCGGCGGTAGCCCGGACTGCATCAGCCGGGCCGCCCCCACGAGCAGCCGCGTCGACGGCACCTCGCTCAGCCCCAGCTCGTCCAGGGCCCGCAGCCGGCCCGCCAGGGCCACGAGCAGTCGCGCGGGACCCCGGTCAATGCCCGTCTCTCCGCAGACGATCTCCACCTCGACAGCGGCCTCCGGGTAGTCGAAGGCGACGCCGATGAAGCGCTGGCGGGTCGAGGGCTTGAGCTCCTTGAGACCCCCCTGGTAGCCGGGGTTGTAGCTGACCACGAGCATGAAGGACTCGGGGGCCACCAGCTCCTCGTCCGTGCGGTCCACGTAGAGGCGCCGGCGGTGGTCGGTGAGGGGGTGGAGCACCACCACGACGTCCGCCCGGGCCTCGGCCACCTCGTCGACGTAGAGGATGGCCCCCTCCCGCACCGCCCGGGTGACCGGACCGTCCTGCCAGACCGTGTCGCCGCCCTTGACCAGGTAGCGGCCCAGCAGGTCCACCGCGGAGGTGTCGTCGTTGGCGGCCACCGTGACCAGGGGCCGGCTGAGGCGGGCCGCCATGTGCTCGACGTAGCGGGACTTGCCGCAGCCGGTGGGCCCCTTGAGCAGCAGGGGGAGCTTCTGGCGCCAGGCGTGCTCGAAGATGGCGAGCTCATCGGCAACGGGGCGGTACCAGGGCAGGGAGCGGGGGCTGTTCATGTCGACTCCGGGGGGCATGTCGGACGCAGGGTCCACCGGGAGGGGCATCAGCGGGCGGGCAGGCCAGCGGCGTCGGCACCGCCAGCGCTCTGGGCGCCCTCGACCGGGTTCTTCACCACGAGGCCGTACTGGGCGAAGTTCCAGATGAACATGCCGATGCCGAGGGTGAAGAGGCAGGCGGCGAGCACGAGGCCGAGGAAGTGCACGGCGACGGCGTCCTGCACGGCGAGGAAGTCCATGCCCACCCGGCGCTCCAGGTAGACCTGGGTGATGCCGGCGACGGCGAAGGCGCCCGTCATGGAGACCATGCCGATGTTGGACAGCCAGAAGGCCCACTCGGGAAGCCAGCCCTTGAAGAGCTTGCGGCCGGTCATCTCGGGCAGGGCGTAGGCGATCATCGCGAACACGAGCATGGCGTAGGCACCCCAGAAGGCGAGGTGGCCGTGCATGGCGGTGACGAGGGTGCCGTGGGTCCAGATGTTGACCTGGGGCAGGGTGTGGGCGAAGCCGAGGAAGCCCGCGCCGACGAAGCTCATGATGCCGCAGCCCACCGACCAGTACAGGGCCATGCGGTTGTCGTGCTTGCGGCCGCCGCGCCGGGCCATGGTGACGCAGTACAGGGCCATGCCGAGGAAGGCCAGGGGCTCGAGGGCGCTGAACAGCCCGCCCACCATCAGCCAGTACTCCGGGGCGCCGATCCAGTAGTAGTGGTGGCCCGTGCCGAGGATGCCCGAGAGGAAGGTCAGGCCGACGATGACGTAGAGCCACTTCTCGACGACCTCCCGGTCCACGCCGGAGAGCTTGATGAGCAGGTAGGCGAGGATGGCGCCCATCACGAGCTCCCAGACGCCCTCCACCCAGAGGTGGACCACCCACCAGCGGAAGTAGGAGTCGATGACCTGGGAGTCGAAGGTGATCATGCCGGGCAGGTACAGCAGCGCCGCGGCGACGAGACCCACCAGCAGGGTGAGGGCCGTGGTGGTGTAGCGCTTGCCCTTGAACAGGGTCATGCCAATGTTGAGCAGGAACGCGAGAACATTGACCACGACGAGGTAGTCGAGGGGTCGCGGAATCTCCAGGAACTTGCGCCCCTCCCACCAGTTGAGGTGGAAGCCGATGATGGCGACCACGCCGACCAGCACGAGGCTGCCCCACTGCACCCAGGCCAGGGGCATGCTCCACAGCTCGGTCTCGGCCTCGTCGGGGATGATGTAGTAGGCGCTGCCCATGAAGCCGGCGAGCAGCCAGACCACGAGCAGGTTGGTGTGGGTCGCGCGGGCGGCGTTGAAGGGAATCCACTCGTGCAGCACGTCGTAGCCCATGTGGGCAAAGCCCATGATGAAGCCGTAGACGATCTGGAGGCTGAGGAGGAGCAGGCAGGTGGCGAAGAAGGTCCAGGCGACCTTCCAGGATTGGTACCTGAGCATGGTGGGCTCCGGGCTACTGGGCCATGAGGAAGGTCGTGAGGGCGTCGAGGTCGCTCTCACTGAGTTGCAGGTTGGGCATGGTGGTGCCCGGCTTGACGCTCTGGGGGTCGGCGAGCCACGTGCGCAGCTCGGCCTCGGAGTACCGGCCCGAGACGCCGTCGAGCGCCGGGCCGACGACCCCGCCCTTGCCGTCGAGGGCGTGGCAGCCCACGCAGACCGTGCCGAAGATGGGCGGTGCCTCGGGGCCGCTCGGGGCGGCCGCGTGCGCGCTTCCCGCGGCGGCGGTCGTGGAGGAGACCGTCGCGGGGGGCGCCATGTCGGGCTCGGCGGGGAAGCCGTTGGTGTCGATCTCGCCGATCCACTTGAGGAAGGCGATGACGTGGGTGATCTCCTCCTCGGTGAAGTCGTACTGCACCATCTTGCGCTGCCCCGGGTACATCGCCTGGGGGTCGCGAAGGAAGACCCGGAGCCACTCTGCTCCGCGGCGCTTGTAGGCGAGGGTCAGCTCGGGAGCGTAGTAGGCCCCCTCGCCGAGGATGGTGTGGCAGCCCATGCAGTTGTTGGCCTCCCAGATCTCCTTTCCGGCGACGACCTCTTCGGTCATCTGGTCTTGGTTCGAGCGCTCGGGGACCTGCATGACGGTGTCGACCGTCAACCACAGGAACACCCCGGAGAACCCGACGGTGGCCCCCACGAAGAAGAGGCGGGCCTGGGACTTTGAGAGCATGTGGGCTCCTTTCCCTCAGGTGTGTGGTGGGAACAGTAGATTAATAGACTTGTTTATCTGTTATTGAGGTGCAGCAAGTGGGCCACAGGAGAGCCCTGGGCGCAAGCCGCTAGGCCTGCGCTGGATCACATCTGGCGGAGTGCTGCCACGAGAGGGGCCGGATCCTGGCGGAGCCCGTCGAGGCGGGCGGTGGGCCGGCCCTGGGGGTCGAGCAGCGTGAGGATCGAGGAGTGGTGGAGCTCGCCGCTCTGCACGGCTTGGTAGGAGATGCCGAGCACGGCTGCGATGGTGCGGACCTGGTCGACCGGGGGCGCGGTCAGGCGCCAGCGCTCGCCGTCCACGCCGTACTGCGCGACGGCCGCCTGGAGGGCCGCGGGCGAGTCCTGCTCTGGATCGAGGCTCACGAGCAGCACCCGGGTCTGGGCCCGCTCCTCGGGAGTGAGCTGCTCCTCGAGGCGCTGGATGTCGGCCACCAGCATCGGGCAGGCCGACGGGCAGGAGGCGTAGAACATGCTGACGATGACCGGCCGCCCCGCGAAGAGCGACAGGGGCACGGACTGGCCGTGCTGGTCGGTCAGGGCGACGTCGAGGTGGTACAGCGAGTCGCCGGGCAGGGCGTCGAGGTCGACGGTGGCGGCCGGCTCGGGCGCGGGGGGAGCGCTGCCGCAGCCCAGCAGGGCCAGCGACAGCGTGAGGATCAGAGGGGATGCGCGCATCGGAACCCCAGGTTCTGGGTGGCGAAGGATGCGGTGAGGGAGGAGCGGAAGGCGAAGCGCATGAACGAGGCGTAGTCCTCGACGTCGCGGGCGCTCAGGGCGCCAGCACCGCAGAAGCGCAGGTTCTCGCCCTCCCCGGACTCGCGGATGTCGGCGGAGATGAGCTGGCTGTTGAAGTCCAGGGTCCACTCCCAGATGAGGCCGTGCAGGTCGTGCAGGCCCCAGTGGTTCGGGGCGGACTGGCCCACGGGCCGCAGCGGCACGCCGGGCCCCTCGGCGTACCAGGCGAGGATGCGGTCCAGGGTCTCGGGGTCCTTGCGGGCGCCGTGGGGGGCGTCGGCGGTGGCGTCGGCGGCGTACTCCCACTGGTGCACCGTGGGCAGGTCGCCGCCCTGGGCTTGGCAGTAGGCCCGGGCGGCAAACCAGCTCACCTGGGTGGCGGGCAGGTCTGGGGACTGGGCCCCGGGATCTGCCGGACCGACCCAGCGCTGCAGGTAGCTCTCGTCGGCGAAGACCGCGGGAGGCGCGCCCTTCTGCCAGGCGGGCTGCTCTCGCAGGAAGGCCTGGTACTGGCCGATGGTGACCGGGTGGGTGTCGAGGGCGAAGGCCGGCAGCTCCACCTCCCGCTCGGCATCCGAGGGGGGGTAGAAGGGGGTGTGGGTGCCGCCGGCGACCCGGGCCACCGCCGGCTCCCCTGCGTGGGCGGGCGTCCCCGGGGCCACCAGGGCCGCCAGACAGAACGCTCTATGGCAGGCCGTTGTCATCATCAGTGGGCGGCGCCCGGGGGCCGCTCGGTGGTGGCGCGGACCTGGGCGACCTGCTCGGGGGTGACCACCGTGCCCGTGTTGTCCCAGCTCGCGTAGACGTAGGTGAGGATGTTGGCCACCTCGTCGTCGTTGAGCTGGCTCATGGGCGGCATGACCGAGTTGTAGGTCTTGCCGTTGACGGTGACCGGACCGGCGAGGCCGTTGACCACGGCGGCGATGGCGCGCTTGGGGTCTTCGTTGAGGTAGTCCGAGGCGGCGAGGGGCGGGAAGACGCCCTCGATGCCCGCGCCGTTGGCCTGGTGGCAGGTGGAGCAGGTTCCCTTGAACAGGGCCTTTCCCGCCGCGACCTGGGTCTTCGGGTCGAGCTCTCCCGAGGCCAGCTGCGCGGAGGCCTCAGCGATGGCCGAGCCCTCGTCGACCTTGTCGGCGAGGTAGACGCTGTCGACCTCCTTGCCCGAATAGACCTCGAGGGCGTCGTCGCCCTCCACCTTCATCATGCCCAGGGCGCCCTTGTTGAAGGCGCGGAAGATGCTGTGGTCGACGAGCACGTAGGTGCCCGGGGCCTCGACGCGGTACTCCACGATGGCCGCGCCGCCGGCGGGAATGAGCGTCGTCTGCACGTTCTCCTGGAAGCGCGTGCCGCCCTCGTAGTAGACCTTGTCGAAGATCTCTCCGATGACGTGGAAGGAGCTCACGAGGTTGGGACCGCCGTTGCCCACGTAGAGGCGCACGGTCTCGCCCACCTTGGCCTTCAGGGCGTCGTCGCCCACAAGCGAGCCCTCGGAGCCGTTGAACACGACGTAGGTTGCGTTCTCTTCGATGGCCTTCTGCATGTCGAAGGGCTGCAGCCCCTTCTCGCGGTACTTGCCGACCGTGTAGAAGTCGCCCTGCATCACGTAGTACTCGTGGTCGACAGGGGGCAGGCCCTCCGGCGGCTCGACGAGGATGAGGCCGTACATGCCGTTGGCGATGTGCATGCCGACGGGCGCCGTGGCGCAGTGGTAGACGTAGAGGCCCTGGTTGAGCGCCTTGAAGCTGAACTGCGAGGAGCGGCCGGGGGCGGTGAACGAGCTGGCCGCGCCGCCGCCGGGGCCGGTGACGGCGTGCAGGTCGATGTTGTGGGGCATCTTGCTGTCGGGGCGGTTCTGCAGGTGGAACTCCACCGAGTCGCCCTGGCGGATGCGGATGAACTTGCCCGGGACCTCGCCGCCGAAGGTCCAGAAGGTGTAGTCGACGCCGTCGGAGATGGGCATGACCTTCTCGACCACCTCGAGCTCCACGACGACCTTGGCCGGGGCGCTGCGGCCCGTGGGCGGAGGCACGAGGGGCGCGTCGGTGAGCACGGCCTGGATGGGCGCGCCCTGGGGCGGGCCGAGGTCGCCCTTGGCGGAGCCGCCGGTCTCGGGCAGGCTCGCCGTGGCGGGGGCGGCCGGGGCAGCCGGCGGCGCGGCGCTCTGGCAGGCGACGAGGGAGGCGGACAGGCCGAGCAGGCGGAGGAGGTGGGTCACGGCTGGCTCCGGGACGGGATTCGGTGGACCGCTTCTCAATCGACAAGCAGGTCGATTTATCTTATAAGAAGTCCCGGTCCGCCCAGCCATGGAAATGTGATGATCCTCAAGCAGACTGCCGAGTACGCGCTCAGGGCCATGATCGTGCTGGCCCAGCAAGAGCCGGGCCGGTGCATCAGTGCGGCCGAGCTCTCGGCGCGCACCAACATCCCCGCGAGCTACCTCTCGAAGATCATGCGCCGGTTGGTCCTCGCGTCTCTGGTGCGCTCGCGCAGGGGCCACGGCGGCGGCTTCCGCCTCGCCCGGGCCGCCGCAGACGTGAGCTTTCTCGAGGTCATGCAGGCGGTGGACTACGGCGCAGAGCCCAACCGCTGCGCCTTCGGAGTCGGGGCCTGCAACCCGGAGCAGCCCTGCCCGCTCCACGACCAGTACACCGAGCTGACGGCGTCCTTCGAGTCCTGGGCCCGCCGGACCACCCTCGACGAATCCTGAGCCCGGCGCCGGCCGCGCCCGTCAGGACCGGCTGCGGCCCATGGGCCAGCGGCCCGGCTCGACCTCGCGGAGGGTGCGGCCCAGGGCCCACCGCTGCAGGGCGGTGTTGAGCTCCTCGAAGAGAGGATGCAGGGGACAGGGGTCCTCCCGGTCGCAGGAGGGCCAGCCGAAGCCGCAGGGCCGCGCGGTGACGTCGAAGCCGGCGGCCTTCAGCACGGCGTCCAGGGGAATGGACTCCGCGGGGCCGACCAGGGTGTAGCCGCCGTTGCGGCCGCGCTGGGAGCGCACGAGGCCCGCCCGCACCTGGTCGCGCATCACGGCGGAGAGGTAGCGCTCGGGAATGTCGCACTGTTCGGCAATCTGGGCCGTTCGCAGCGGCTCATCCGGGTGGAGAGCGAGCATGGCCAGGGCGCGCAGGGCGTACTCAGCGGTGCGGGGGATCAACCGGGCTCCGGGCGTGGCGGGCCCCGGGCGGCTTGCCCGAGGCGCGGAAGCGGCGCTCCCGCGCGATGTTCGCGTCGGCACCGCTCTCCTCATACCCGCCGTCGGCCGACAGCTCACCCTTGCCGCAGTGGGCCGCGACCCTCGCGTCGTAGTTGTCGGGATCGCAGGCGGTGATGAAGCCGACGAGCAGCAGCTTCCGGGGCACCTTCGACAGGTTCACCCCCGAGCGGAGCAGGTCCTGGAGCCGCAGCAGGTCGGCGGCGAGCCGGGCGGTGCGGCCCCGCATGCCGGCGGCCGCCAGCTCGGCGAGCAGCCGCGGCCGGGCCAGGGGGGCGCCGGACTGCAGCCGGCTCCGGAAGCGCTCGCAGGCGGCCTCCATGGCCGGAAGGTCCAAGAAGTCCGCGGCGGGGCGGCCGCCCTCGGAGGTGCGGGCGACGAGGTGGTGCTGGATGTAGAGGCACTTGCGCACGCGCAGGGCGCTGAGCATGGCGAAGTAGACCTTGTTGAAGCGCCGGATGTCGTCGCGCCGGGCGTCGGGCACCTGATCACAGAACAGCGAGATGAGGTCGTCGGGCATCAGGGCCGCTGCGGCCCCCAGCCCGGCGCTCTCGGCCGTGGCCCGTGCCGAGCCGAGCATGCGCAGGCCCAGGAAGAGCAGCTCGCGGATGTGGTCGTTCTCGGGACGGAGCGCGTAGCGGTAGGTGGCGCCGATCTGGTCCTCGTTGAGCCCGCCGGCCACCACGACCACGAGGCTTGTCGCCAGGCCCACCTCGCGCAGGTTGTCCACGGCCCGCAGCCGCCGCTTGAGCAGCCGGGCGCCGCGCAGCGTCTGGTTGGCTGCGTCGTCGAAGCCGTCGAACTGCAGGAAGACCTCCTGCACGCCGGCGCGCTTGAGCCGCTGCACATAGGCCTTGTCGGCGAGGCGGATCCCGTTGGTGTGCAGCGCGGCGATGTGGCCCGCCCCCCGCACCCGCCGCACCCATTCCTCCCGGTCCTCGCGCAGGGTGGGCTCGGCGGCCATCAGGTCGATCTTCATGCCGCGCCGGGCGCGCAGCACGTCCTGCAGCCCGCCGAGCTCGAGGTCGGGCGTGTCTTCGGTGTTGGCCTTGGCCAGGCAGATGGGGCAGTCGAGGTTGCAGCGCTCGGTCATGCGCACGATGAAGTCCCGCTGCGGGGCGGGCTCGCCGTGCACGTCGAAGTAGAACCCGTCGAGATCGCTCCAGTAGTCGACGTTCCCGCTGAGCTGCTGGCGGGCGGGCCCGTGTTCGGGGCAGGTGCGCTCCAGGTAGACGGCCCCCTCGACCGCGACGACCTCGGCCGGCAGGGGACGGATGCAGTCGGGGCAGACGGCCTCGGTGCAGCGGAGGACCTGGCGCTCGGCGGGGGCGTTCATCAGGAACACCCGCTGGTGCCGCCGCAGTTGGTGCAGCGGTGGCAGGAGCCGGCGCGCACCATCAGGGCGCCGCAGGCCGAGCAGGGCGGGGCGTCGGAGGCGGCCAGCACGGGCGCCGCGGCCAGGCCGGCGGGGACGGCGTCCTCCCCAGGCCCGGGGTCCTCGGTGAGGAAGCGCGCCCGCAGCCACCGGAAGACGTAGTCGGTGATGCTCGCGGCGATGGGCACCTCGGGGTTGCCCGTGAAGCCGCTGGGCTCGAAGCGGGTGTGGGCGAACTTCTCGCAGAGCACCTCCAGCGGCACGCCGTACTGGAGGGCCAGGCTCACGCTTGTGGAGAAGACGTTGACCAGCCCCGACACCACGCTGCCCTCCTTGGCCATGACCAGGAAGAGCTCGCCGGGGGTGCCGTCCTCGTAGAGGCCCACGGTGAGGTAGCCCTCGTGGCCGCCGAGCTGGAACTTGTGGGTCAGTGCACTGCGGGTCGCGGGCAGGCGCCGACGCACGGGCTCCGGGGGGGGCGCGACGGCCGCCGGCGCCCGAGCCGCGGTCTCGAGAACCTGCGCGCCCTTGCTGCCGTCCCGGTAGACGGTCACCGACTTGAGGCCGAGACGCCAGGCCTCCAGGATGACCGCCTCGATGTCTTCGACCGTGGCGCTGGCCGCGAGGTTGACGGTCTTCGAGATGGCCCCGCAGAGGAAGGGCTGCACGGCGGCCATCATGGCGAGGTGGCCCTGGGCAGAGATGGGGGACCGGCCGGGGCTGGGAAAGGCGCAGTCGAAGACCGGCAGGTGGGCCGGATCGAGGCCCGGGGCGCCGGCGAGGCCGCCGTGGGTCGCCAGCCAGGCCAGGATCGCAGCCCGCTCGGTGGGGCCGTAGCCGAGCTGGCGCAGGGCGCGGCCGACGCTGGCGTTCTCCACGGTGAGCAGCCCGCCCCCGGCGAGGCGGCGGGTCTTCGTGAGGGCCAGCTCCGGCTCCACGCCGGTGGTGTCGCAGTCCATCATGAAGCTGATGGTCCCCGTGGGCGCCATCAGGGTGAGCTGGGCGTTGCGGAAGCCGGGGCCCTGGGCGCTGGCGAGGGCCGTGTCCCAGGCCCGGCGGGCTGCGGCGAGCACGGGGGCGCTGCGCGGCGTAGGGCGGACCTCCGCCAGGGCGTCCCGGTGCCGCTCCAGCACCCGGGCCAGGGGGGCGGCGTTGTCCGTCCAGGCCGCGAAGGGGCCCTGCTGCGCGGCGAGGCGGGCAGAGCTCCGCCAGGCGGCCCCCGCCATGAGCGCCGTCACCGCTCCGGCCAGGGCCCGGCCCTCGTCTGAGTCGTAGGGCAGCCCCAGCGACATCAGCAGGGCACCGAGGTTGGTCGCCCCGAGGCCGAGGGGCCGGAAGCGCCGCGCGGTCTCGGCGGCCCGGGGCTGGGGGTAGCCCGCACGCTCCACGATGGTGTCCATCGCAACAACCAAGATCTCGACGGCATTCTCGAAGCGCTCCACCTCGAAGTCTCCCGCCTCGTCGACGAAGCGCAGCAGGTTGAGACTCGCGAGGTTGCAGGCCGAGTCGTCCAGAAAGACGAACTCGCCGCAGGGGTTGGTCGCCCGGATGGGGCCGCTCGCGGGGCAGGTGTGCCAGCGGTCGACGGTGTCGCGGAACTGCACGCCGGGATCCCCGCAGCGCCAGGCTGCATCGGCCACCGCCCGGAGCACCGCGCGGGCCGGCAGGGTGCGTGTGGGGCCGGCGCCGCTCACGGGCCGCAGCTCCCAGCTCTCGTCCGCCTCGGCTCGGTGCAGCAGCGCATCGGACAGGCGCACGGTGTGGTTGGCGTTCTGGAAGGCGACGGACTGGTAGGCGCCGCCGCTCACGCCGAAGCCCGGGTCGTAGCCGGCGGCGATGAGGGCCCGGGCCTTGTCCTCTTCGGCGACCTTGCACTGGATGAAGTCCATGAGGTCGGGGTGGGTGTCGTCCAGCATCACCATGCGGGCGGCGCGGCGGGTGCGGCCGCCGGACTTGATGGCACCGGCCATGGCGTCGAGACCGCGCATGAAGGCGACGGGGCCGCTGGCCGTGCCCCCGGTCTTCAGGGGCTCTCCCTCGCCCCGGATCCGGGACAGGTTGGCCCCGGAGCCCGAGCCGTGCTTGAAGAGGCGGCCCTCGGTGCGGCCGAGCTCGAGGATGCTCTCCATGGAGTCCTCGACGCCGTTGATGAAGCAGGCGGAGCACTGGGGCTGGTCGACCACGCCCACGTTGAACCAGACCGGGGAGTTGAAGGCGGCGTGCTGGTGGAGGCAGAGCCAGCGCAGGTCGTCGCGGAAGGCCTCGGCAGCCGCCGGGTCGGCCACGGCCCCGTCGAGCAGGGCCCAGCCGGCGAGGGTGTCGGTCACGCGGGCGATGAGGCTGCGCACGCTCGACTCGCGCTCGGGGGTGCCCAGGACGCCCTGGAAGTAGCGGGAGGCGACGACCCGCAGGGCGGTCTCGCTCCAGCCGACGGGCACCTCGATGTCGGCCTGCTCGAAGACCGGCTGGCCGTCGGCGCCGTCGATGCGGGCCGTGCGCCGGGTCCACTCCACGGTGTCCCAGACCGACCGGCCCTCGGGAGCGAAGCGGCGGGTGGACACGGGCGGGGCCGGTGCCGTGCGCTCGTCGGAATCGGCGGGCGTGGGGATCGAGGACCGGGCGAGCGGGGACGCGGAGCGAAGCATGGGGGCACGCAGGGTTGGGGGGGGAAGAAAGCGGCGGAGACTCCGCTCGGCGGGATAAATCTCTATCTCCAGATGATGATATCGTAGTTTAAGCGACGAGGTCCAGCACGATGTCTCCTGCCCGGCTCCCCTCCGTCTCCCGCCTTCGCCTCTCTCCCCTGCTGCGCATGGGCCTCGGCGCCCTGCGCTTCGCTGCCGGGGGGGCACCGGCGCCCCTCAACGTGATGATCGCGCTGACCGACGCCTGCACCCGGCGCTGTGGCTACTGCGACATCCCGCGTCGCCAGCTCACGGAGCTGTCGCCTGCACGGCTGCAGGGGGTGCTCGGGGAGCTGGCCGCCCTCGGCACCTGCCGCCTCGGGCTGTGGGGGGGCGAGCCCCTGCTCCGCCCGGACCTGCCCCAGATCATCGCCCGGGCACAGGACCTGGGCATGTGGGTCAGCGTCGTGAGCAACGGCGACCTCGTGCCGGAGCGCATCGACGAGCTCGCGGGCCTCGACCACCTGCTGCTGAGCCTCGACGGGGCCCGGGACGCCCACGACACGGTGCGGGGAGCCGGAGGCCACGCCCGGGTGCTGGCGGCGCTCGCAGCCGCCCGTGAGGCGGGCATCCCCGCCTGGACCGCGACCGTGCTCACGGCCCAGAACCTCGAAGACGTCCCGTACCTCGTGGATCTCGCCCAGGCCCGGGGCCACCGGGCGGCCTTCCAGGTGCTCCACCACGGCCCGGCGCTGGACGGCGGACGGGGCGCCGCGCTGCAGCCCGAGCCGGCTGCGCTCCAGGCCACCCTGCGCTGGCTCCAGCAGGCGTCCCGGGCGGGCCGGCCCGTCGCCAACTCCGCCGGCGAGCTGGCGGCGCTCGCGGCCCTGCTCGAGGCCGGCCACCACGGACCCACCCACGATCCAGACGCAGCCCCCTGTCTCGGCGGCACCCTGTTCCTGAACATCGACACCGACGGCCGGCTGTACCCCTGCGCCCTGCTCGTGGGGCGCGAGGGGGCGCCCTCGGTCGCAGCGCAGCCGGTTGCCGAGGCCCTGGCCGCCCTGGAGCCGCCGGACTGCAACCGCTGCACGTCCTCCGCCTATGCCGAGTACAACGCCATGCTGCGGCTGCGGCCGGCGGCGGTTGCGGGCTGGGTGCGGCGGCTGATGTGCTGAGCGAGCGGACCGCGACTCTCACGCTGACCGGACCACCACCCTGCCGTCACAACACCTTGCCAGTGGGCTCTTGAGGGTGAGGGACTCCATGGCATTGTCGGTGGCCTCGGAGGCCGGGTTCCCCTGATGCGGGTGCCACGGGCTGGCCCAGCGGAGGACCGCGTCGGCTTGGTTCCACCCCACGCCGAGCAGACTGGCCTGCGAGCGTTGGTGACGCCCACACAAGAGGGCCCCACCAGCACAGTAGAGTGCGCTACGTATGTGACCATCCCCGAGGGCGGACGGACGGTCGATCACGAGCAGGTCACACGCCTATGGCCGAAGCGGGGGGAGCGTGGGTGCCCTGACTGCGCTGGTCGGGCCGTCGGAAGCAGAACATGAGCGCCCGGACCGCCGTGTTGCCTGCGCTCGACTCAGATCGGACCGCGCTCGGTATCATACCGAGCCGCAGAGATTGATCTAGCACTGGTTCGGGGCGACGAGGCTGCTTGCCTGCGGGGACGGTTCGGGTGATCGGGCGGCAGCCCGGAGCAAGTATGCCGCCCCCGATGACTGTCAGACATTCCCGAGGTTCAGTCGCACCCGGCGTGGATTTTCGACACGACGCGCCCTACGATGTGTTCGGCTGGGGTGGGGTCGTGAACCAAGAGTCGTCGACGCCCAGTAGGTCGAGGATCTGGCGGGCGGTGTCTCGGAACCGAGGGGTCTGTCGGGTCCATGGAGACCCCGCGATGGACAGCCGCATCGACTGGATGCCCATGAACCACGCCATGGCCATCTCGGTGGTCAGGCGGCGCTCCACCTTCTTTGTGTAGGGATGCCGGATTCCCCCGTCGCTCTTGGCGAGTGCTCCGTGCAGCGAGAACTGGATGAAGTTGCGGACCATCAGCGCGAGCGTGAGCACGAGGCCCATGGCCCGGATGCGGCGAGTCGTCTTCAAGAACATCGGTGAGACGGCCGCTTCGCTCTTGAGCCATCGGAAGCCGGTGTGGTTTTCGATGAGGAACTGCTTGCGGTATTCGCCGAGGATGCGGGCATCGGGCCAGGTACTGTCGTCGGTGTGGGCGGAGATGAGCACGAAGCAGGAGGCTCGCTGGCGATGCCGCTCGATGGCCTCCTCGTCGCGCTCGACCTCGAAGCGCACGGTGTAGACCACCTCGGTGGGGGCCTCCTCGCCCTTCTTCGGACGACCACGGCGGGGCCGCTTCAGCTTGCGTTCCTCGCGCTCGACGACAGGACGCGCACCGAGCATCTTCAGCCGCGCTGTGGTTCGGTTCGCTGCCGCGAGGGCGTCGGCCTCGCAGGCGTAGCCCTTGCGGTTGGCGGCCTTTGAGAAGGTGTCGAGCTTCGCCTGTTCACGCGCGAGCTTGGCCCCGAGGGTCGCGTCGAACCGCTTGGCGAGCCGGCTGGAGAACACGACGAGGTACCGCATGTCCTGGTCCACCCGCGTCGGCCGTGGCGCGCCGTCGGGACCCACCACCTGCCGCTCGATGCCGAAGGACTCGACCGTCGACCATCCGCGGTAGACCTTGTCGGGGTCGGCCTTGCGGCGGCCCGGACTGCGCGCCAGCTCGGGCCACTCCTCGAGGTCCGGACAGGCCTCCCACGCCGCCTCGATGAGCGTGCCGCGCATCTTGAAGGTGTCTGGGACGAGGGAGACGATGTGCAGGCCTTGGTCGATGACCCGACCGATGGTCACGGCATCGACCGCCTTGCAGTCGGCGACGACGGTGACCTCGTCCTCGGGCGGCAGCAAGGGGCCCAGTCTGGCGAGCAGGTCCCGGTTCGCTACCGGGTCCGCCGTGTTGCCAGCCGCCACGTCCGACACCAGCGGGATCCCCGCCGAGCCGTGCAGGACGAGTCCGAAGATGAGCTGTTTGAGGTCGGGTCGCTTGTCCTTCGAGAAGCCATGGGTGACCTCGGGCCCATCCTGCCCATGGTACTGGCCGTAGAGGGAGACGGACGTGGTGTCGAGGTGGGCGGAGTACTCGGTGGGGCGGTCGTCCCGCGCCAGGTAGACCTCTACAATCCGGCCCATCACGACATCGGTGCCGAGCTCGTCGAGGTGGTCGAGGGAAATCCCCAGCCGCGTGTCGTGAAAGAAGTCGGCCTCGCGGCCCTCGCCAATGAGCAGCTCCACGTCGGTGAAGGACAGCCACTCCTGCATGGCGTACAGCGCGAGCCTGCCCGACAGGATGTTGAGAATCATGGCCACGACGCAGTCGGCGTCCGAGACATGGGCAAGGTCGTGCTTCGGGCTGAGCTCATCGAGCACAGCGTCGATGCGCAGCTCTCGCACCGCCCATCGAACGAGGGGAAGGTGCCCCACGGGACAGGCTTCGACGGCAACTGGATCAGTCATCCTGTCTGATCACACGAACCCGCCCCGTGGGACACCGACTTCTGTCAGACCATTGTCAGGACTATGCCTGGGCGAAATCACGATATCAAGGAGCCGGACCTCGGGAATGGCTGGACTGTTGTCCCCCACCTGTCCGTTGCTGAAGTCGAGCACCACTATCGTGCCGCTTCGGATTCTCGCGAGAGTCGCCACTGGCACGTCATTCTGCTGATGATGCGTGGCTTCGGCGTGGCGAAGACCGCCCAGATTACGACGCTGAGCTGTCCGTGGGTGCGCACGCTGGTCCGGCGGTACAACCAGGACGGCCCGAGTGGGCTCGGAGACCGCCGACGGAACAATCCGGGGGCGGCCACGCCGCTCACCCCGAAGGTCATCGAGGACCTGCATCAGGCGATGGCCGAGCCTCCGCCGGACGGTGGGCTCTGGTCCGGACCAAAGGCTGCGGCGTGGTTCTCGAAACGCCTGGGTGAGCCCGTCGATGCCAAGAAGGCGTGGCGGTGGTTGAGAGAGCAGGGGTATGTCCTCCGCCGGCCACGGCCTCGGCATGCCAAGTCCTCCAAGGAGGACCAATCTGGAGAGATTCAAGGATGAAACCCTGCCGGGAAAGGTCGATGAGGTCGAGAAAGCCCATCCCAACGCCAAGGTGACCGTGTGGTGCATGGACGAGCACCGAGTGGGTCTCAAGCCCATCCTCCGCCGAGTGTGGACGAGGAAGGGGGTTCGTCCGATCGCAGCGGTCTGGCATCGGTTCGAGTCCCTCCAGCTGTCTGCCTTCGTCCATCCCGAGACGGGTGAGAACCATTGGTGGCTCCACGACAAGGTCAACACCGAGAACTTCAACCACATCCTGGCGGATTTCGCCAGAACAGTGGGTGCCGGCGAGAAGCACCAGGTCATCCTGGTTCTTGATGGCGCTGGATGGCACAAAGCGAAGAAGGTCGAGGTTCCCGACGGGGTCCATCTCGTGTTCCTCCCTCCCTACTCTCCCGAGCTCCAGCCGGCCGAACGCCTGTGGAGCCTTTCCGACGAGCCGCTGGTCAACCGGTGCTTCGCGTCACTGGATGAGCTTCGGAGTGTCCAGAACGACAGGTGCGTGGACCTTCGCGACCGGCGGGACGAAATCCGAGGCCGCACTCTCTTCCATTGGTGGCCAGCACCTACGTGCGCCACGATTCTCTGAGGTTCGGTATGACTACGGCGATTCCATACCGAATGCCGTAGATGAAACTCGTATCCATGTTACGGTCGCGTCGTCCGAAGGAGGGCACAATGGCAATCATGCACTGTCACTACTGCAACAAGAAGCTCGCGGCTACGTTCTTCAAATGTACGGATTGTGGACGCATCGTGTGCGCTCACTGTCTCGGCAAGACTGGCGGGTACAAGTGCCGAGATTGCCCTCACGGACAGCGCAAGAAGATTTGATTAGACCGCGCTGTCGTTGTTCAAGCGCCGCGAACAGCACTCGCGAGACCAGGTTCATGCCCAGGGAGTACAAGGTGTCGGTTGTTCGCGGTTGAGGGGCCGTTGGGGCCGGTCTTTGGTCGGAGCACCACGGGGCTTCACTCCGCCTCCTTCAGGCGCAAAAGAGCCTTACTCACCGCTGCCGGAGTCACTCCCACATCCCGTGCGAGCGCACTCATCGTCGGGTAGGCACCCGCGTCCATCATCCGCTTCCACTCACGAGCGCGGGCGCCGACCGGCGTAGCCCGTGTCTTCGGAGCGGGAGGCGGCTTGGGCTTCGAACGGTCCACGGGCACCCAGGGACGGGGCGCGCGGACCTCGGACGTCTTCAACTTGACCTCGTATTGCGGGCATGTCCGGTTGTGCGAGCTGCTGAAGAGCCAAGCCCGCGACACCAACAACCCTGGCGCCCAGATGGAGATGGGACCCGACGAGATCCTGCTGCTCATCAGCCGAGACCCGGAGAAGACGGCCCGACGCCTCGCCGAGGTGAAGGCCCGTCGCGAGGCCGAAGCGCGCAAGAAGGTCGCCGCCGACGCCGCCCGGATGCTGCGCGGGGCCAACGCCCGCTTCCGCAAGGCTGAGCGCACCGCCGACCTCGCCGAGTCCGCGCGCCTGCGCCAGGAGGGCGAAGAGCGCCTCAAGGACCTCGCCACCGTCGACCCGGAGGCCTGGCCGTGGGCGAAGTGGATGTACGCCGTCCGCGACACCAACCTGCTGGTGCCCGTGGACGGCGCTGCACCGGTCTACGAGGGCCTGCGCGTGGGCGTGCCGAACGCCTGGAACCCCGACCGCACGGACTTCGTGGAGTTCGGCCGCGTGAACGGCGTGAGCATCGGCGTGCGCGAGGCGGGCACCGCAACGTGGTCCGAGCAGTCCATTGAGAAGGTCGCCGCCCTGGGGCTCCAGCCCGAGCACATGGGCGCGGTCTTCCCGGCCGACGAAGAGGGTCAGGCCGACCGGGCCACCGAGGCCCGCATCGACAGCACGCTCCGCTACGGCGGCAACTGGACGGCCCTCGGCTGGAGCTGGGCCAGCGACGACTGGCTCGGGCGGACCTGGGCGAAGCACGGCGCGGCGGTGGTCGGCAAGCTGGCGCGGGCCTCGTCCTGGTACGCGGAGCGCCAGCATGTGCCGATGCTGCGGCGAGGTGTGCTGGAGATCGGCCGGGGTGGCGCGCTCTCCCAGGCCGATGTGGTTCTGCCGCCGACCGAGGACGGCTGGCGGGACTTCCTGTCGCTGGCACCCGACGCCGGCCTCAAGTTCGGCGAGCTCGACAAGGCCGCCCGCTACTGGTGGGACCGGTCGCTGCCGCGGACGCTGCTGTCAGACGCCCGAGACGAGGCGCGGCGTGCAGCGAAGTGAGGTGTGCTGTGGCGAGAGTGGTCCAGCACGGAGGATTCACGCAGAGGCCCGCGATGCGGGCGGGAGGCGAACATGTGGTGGAAGACGGTGGTGCGCTGGCTGCGGGACCGCATCGACGTGGATGTCGATGTGGACCTCGAGGATGGGCAGGTGCAGGTCGCGGTGACGCTGGCCGTTGGCGAGGTGCAGGTGCTGACC
>CAXQUZ010000590.1:0-2555 GCA_964226865.1 Myxococcota bacterium
CTCGCCGCCATCGCCATCCCGAACTTCGTGGCCATGCAGTACCGCGCCAAGCGCTCTGAGGTCCCGAGCAACGTCGACGGCATCAAGACCGCCCAGCTCGCCTACGACGCCGCCTTCGACACCTTCATCGTCGCCACCGACTACCCCGGCACCGTCGGCAAGAAGCAGCAGGACTGGGTTGCTGGCAGCTCCGGCGGCTTCCTGACCCTCGGCTGGGCCCCCGACGGCCAGGTCCGCGGCTCCTACCAGGTCAACTCGCTGAGCACGACCGACTTCCGCGTCATCGGCTACTGCGACGTGGACGGCGACGGCAACAACGCCAACTTCACGGCCACCAAGTCCATCAACGCCGTGATGACCACCAACAACGACACCTACTGAGGTCGTTGTCCAGCGTGGCCTGCGGGCCCGCTGCGTCGGGGGGCGGTGTCTTCGGATGCCGCCCTCTTGGCGTTCTCGGGATCGAAGGGAGGACGGGTGCCGCGCGCGGGTGAAGGGGTCTGGCTGGCGGCCGTGCTGGTGGGGGTCTTCGTGGCCCACAGCGGCGCCCTCGCGGCCGGCTTCGTCTGGGACGACCTCGCCATCGTCGTCCAGAACGAGCTGACGGCCGACCTCTCGAGGTGGCCCCAGTACTTCGTGCGCGACCTGTGGGCCGGGACCTCGGGCGAGGTCGCGGGCGGCAGCGGCTACTACCGGCCGCTGATGATCCTCTCGCTGGCCGTCGACCGGGCCCTCTTCGGGCTCTCGGCCCCCGCCGCCCACCTCCACAGCCTGCTGTGGCACCTCGCGGCGGTCGCGGCGGGCTGGACCGTGCTCCGGGCGCTCTTTGCCGGGGACGAGGGGAGGGGAGAGCCCCCCGCGGGATCGGTGGCCGCGGCGACCGTCGGTGCGCTGGTCTTCGGGCTCCACCCCATCCAGAGCGAGGCGGTCACCTGGGTGGCGGCCCGCAACGACCTGATGGCCGCGGCGCTCGGCCTCGTGGCCCTCGGCCGGGGCCTCGTTCCCGCCCCCACCGGGCGCGACCGGGCGGTGGCCCTGGGGGCAGCGGTGCTCGCCGGGCTGGCCAAGGAGTCGGTGGTGCTGCTGCCTCTGCTGCTCGGCTGCCTCCACCTGGCCCGGGGCTGGAGCCCGCGGCGGCGCTGGCGCGACTACCTGCCGCTGGTGGTCGGCATCCTCGTGGTCGTCCTGGCCCGCACGGCCGCCGGCATCTGCGGCGCCACCCTGCCCGACAGCACGGGCTGGGCCCTCCTGCTGCGGCGCAGCCCCTGGCTGGTGGCCCGGCTCGGCGCCTTTGTCGTGGCGCCCTGGCCCCTGTCGGTGGTCCACGTGCTCGAGTACCTCGACCGGATGCCGCTGTGGCAGGCCATCTTGGGGGCCGTCGGCGGTCTCGCCGGGGCCGGCTTCGTGCTCGTGCGCGGCGGCGCCCGGGGCCGGGCCGGGCTGCTGTGGTTCGTGCTCGCCACCGCTCCGGCGCTGGTCTCGGTGGCCGACAAGGGCTGGCTCGGCGAGCGCTACGTCTACCTGGGCATGCTCGGGCTCGGCTGGGCGGTCGCGGGCCTCGTGCCGGCGGGGCGGCTCCGGTGGCTGGGGCTGCCGGCCCTCGCGGCGGTGCTGCTGCTCCAGCTGCGGGCCCGGGACTGGCAGGACGACATCGCGCTCTGGTCGGCGGCCTGGTCGGCCACCCCCTCGCCCTTCGTGGCGGACGGCCTCGCCCGGGTGCACCGCATCGACGGCGACCCCACCACGGCGGCGGCCTGGTTCACCGTCGCCCTCGACGACCCCGAGCCCTGGGCGGCGGCCTGCGGGCCGGTCGTGGCCTCGACCCTGGTGAGCGGCCGGACCGCCCTGGCCGTCCAGGTCGCTGGCTGGGCCCGCCAGAAGGGCTGCACGGGCGAGACCTTCGAGGGGCACGCGCTGATGGCCCTGGCCCTCGCGGGCCGCTGGGATCGGGTGGACGCGGCCCTCGCCCGGGTGCCCCTGTCGATGGGTGGACGGGTGGCCGAGGTGCGCGCCGCCCACCACCTCCGCACGGGGGACCCCCGCTACGCCGAGGTCCTGGCGGCCTTCCCGGACGACCCGGGCCTCGCCGCCCGGGCCGACGCCCTCGCCCGCAGCGGCGGCACACCCTGAGCCGCGGGTGTTAGGACGGAGGGGTCGCGGGGCCCAGAGGAGAGGAGCAGGGATGCGGTCGGGGCAGCTGCCAGACGCGGTGCGCAGGGGAGGACGCTGGCTGCTGCTCGCGCTCAGCCTCGGGCTCGCCCACGTGGCGCACGAGCGCGCCGACGCCGCCCGGGACGCCGAGTCTGACGTCCAGATGCGCATCGTGCCCTCGCCCCAGAGCCTGCGGGCTGCCGCCATGGGCCAGCCCACCCTGCTCGCGGATCTGATGTGGATCCGGGCCGTGCTCCAGTTCATCGACGTCTACGAACACCCCGACGCGCTGGGCATCGAGTGGCTGGGCCAGATGGTGCGCTCGGTGGTCGCCCTCGACCCGACCTGGCGCAGCGCCCCCTTCTACGGCGGCTCCTTCCTGCGCCTCGTGGGCGACGTCGACT
>CAXQUZ010000591.1:0-2964 GCA_964226865.1 Myxococcota bacterium
CGGCTGCGGCCCGGCGACCTGGCCCGCGGCCCGCGCCGACATCGGCCAGCGGGGCCGGGCCCGGCGCGCCGACCACCCCCCCGCCGCCGTCGCCATGTACGTGGGCACGGCGGCGGGCTTCTCGACCCTCCACCCGGTCTTCGCCCAGGCCTTCATGGAGGGCCTCGGCTCGGCCAGCCTCTACGCCACGGCCTCCCAGGACTGCGCCAACAAGTTCGCCGTCGCCCGGGCGCTCTACGGCTTCCCCTTCCTCCAGCCCTTCCCCGACCTCGACCACACCGGCTGCCTCGTGGTGGTGGGGGCCAACCCCGTCATCAGCAAGTGGTCCTTCCTCCAGGTGCCGAACCCGGGCAAGGCCCTGCGGGCGCGGGTCCAGGCGGGCATGAAGCTCTGGTTCGTCGACCCCCGGCGCACCGAGTCGGTGAAGGTGAGCCAGGGCCAGCACTGCCCCATCCGGCCGGGCACCGACGTGTTCTTCTTCGCGAGCCTGCTGGCCGAGATCATCGCGCAAGATGGCGTCGACAAGGCCTTTCTCGCCCGCCACTGCACGGGCTTCGAGGCGGTGGCCCAGGCGGTCGCGGCCTGGCCCGCCGCGCGCACGGCCCCCATCACCCGGGTGCCCGCCGAGACGGTGCGGACCATCGCCGCCGACCTGCTGGCCGCCCGCGACCAGGGCGCCGCCGTCTACTCCTCGACGGGCGTGAACATGGGCGGCCAGGGCGCCCTCGCCTTCTGGCTCCAGGAGGTCATCAACGCCGCCACGGGCAACCTCGACCGCCGCGGCGGCACCCTGGTCGGCCAGGGCATCCTCGACTTCCCGGGCTTCGCCGCCCGCCAGGGGCTGCTCATGTCGGAGCAGCGCTCGCGCATCGGCGACATCCCCAAGGTCAACGACGCCTTCCCCGGCGGGGTGCTCGCCGACGAGATCCTCACCCCCGGCCCCCGCCAGGTGAAGGCCCTCTTCGTCACGGGCGGCAACCCGCTGATGACCATGCCGAACGCCGGGCGGCTCCGGGAGGCCCTGCGGGCCCTCTCCCTGCTCGTCGTGGTCGACGTCTTCCTCACCGAGACCGCCTCCGAGGCCGACTGGGTGCTGCCCGCCACCTCGCCGCTCGAGCGGCCCGACCTGCCCGTCATCTTCCCGCTGCTGCTGGGCATGCAGCGCCGCCCCTACCTCCAGGCCACCCGCGCCGTGGTGCCGCCCCCCGGCGCCGCCCGGGACGAGGCGACCATCTACCACGACCTCGCCCGGGCCTGCGGGGTGGGGCTCTGGGGCTCGAAGGCGGCGACCGCGGCGCTCACGGGCTGGCGGGCCCTCGCCCGGCGCCTCGGCAGCACCGGCGGCGAGATTCCCCAAGAGGCCATCCTCAGCGGCATCCTGCGCGCCGGTGGCGAGGGCTCCTTCCCGGGGCTGCTCCGAGCGCGCAGCGGGCGGCTGCGGCCCCCCAACCTCCCGGGCAGCTTCCTCGAGGGGCGGGTGCTGACGGCCTCCGGCAAGGTCGAGCTGGGGCCCCCGGAGCTGGTCGCGGCCCTCGAGGCGCGGCTGCCGGCCCTGGCGGCCCAGGAGGCCGGCGACACGGGGCTGCGGCTCATCAGCCGCCGCGAGACCGAGACCCACAACAGCGGCTGGACCCGCAACACCCCCCGCCTCAGCGGCGGCCAGGGGGCCACCAACCACCTCTACGTCCACCCCGAGGACGCCGCGCGGCTCGGCCTCGCCGACGGCAGCCCGGCCGACCTGTCGACCCCCACGGCCACGGTGCGGGTGCCCGTGCGCCTGCTCGCCGACCTCATGCCGGGCACGGTCGCCCTGCCCCACGGCTGGGGCCACCAGCACGCCGCCGGGCTGCGGGTGTCGGGCCAGAGCGCCGGGGTGAACGTGAACCTGCTGCCCGCCGACGGTCCCGGGGCCCTCGACCCCCTCAGCGGCATGGCACGGCTCACGGGCATTCCGGTGACCCTCCGCCCCGCGGCCGGCCCCCTCGACCCCCGCAGCTGGAGCGGCCGGCCCCCGGAGGAGGCCCCGCCCCGCTCGGCGAGCTGAGCCGCCCACACCCCCGCCGCCCAGGCCGTCCTCGCCGCCCCTCCCCCGCCGGCGCCGCCCGTGCCCTGTGCCCGGTGCGCGCCGGTCAGGGGACGACTGTGTGAGCTTCCCCGCGGCCGGCCAGCCCCGGGGGGGTGGGCGCTAAGCTCGCCGCGAGCCCGGAGTGAGCCCATGCGCGTCGTCGTCGGTGGTCCCGCCTTGTCCTCCTTCCGCCTCGAGAAGTGCGCCGCCGCCCTGCGTGCGCACGCCCCGGGGCTCACGGCTGTCGCGGCCACCCACCTCGTGCTGGTCGACACCGCCCGCGAGCTCAACGCCGACGAGACCGGCGCGCTGCTCGAGATCCTCCACGAGGGACCGGGGCCCCTGCCCGCCGGCATGCCCAAGGTCGACATGCTCGTGAGCCCCCGGCCGGGCACCATCTCGCCCTGGTCGTCGAAGGCCACCGACATCGTCCACATCTGTGGACTCGACGCCGTGCGCCGGGTCGAGCGGGTGGTCGCCTGGACCTTCGCCGGCCCCGTGCCCGCCGAGGCCCGGGCCCCGATGGCGGCCCTGCTCCACGACCGCATGACCGAGGCCGTGCTCGACAGCGTCGAGGCGGCCGCCGTGCTCTTCCACGCCGACGTGCCCCGGCCCCTCGTGCGGGTGCCCCTGGTGGCCGAGGGCCGCGCCGCCATCGAGGCCGCCGACGAAGCGCTCGGCCTCGCCCTCTCCCCCGACGAGATCGACCACCTCGTCGAGGGCTTCACGGCCCTGGGCCGCGACCCGAGCGACGCCGAGCTGATGATGTTCGCCCAGGCGAACTCCGAACATTGCCGACACAAGATCTTCAACGCCGACTGGAGCGTCGACGGCGAAGCGAGCGACCACTCCCTCTTCTCGATGATCCGGAACACCACGAACCGCTCCCCGGACGGAGA
>CAXQUZ010000592.1:0-5146 GCA_964226865.1 Myxococcota bacterium
GCCCCCCGTGCCCACCAAGCCCCCCGCCTCGTCCGCCCCTTCCGACCGCATCCTGCCTCCGGTGGTGCGCGAAGAGCAGCAGCACCTCGCCCGCACGCGCACGGTGCTCATCGAGCACCCCGAGAGCCACACCCGCTCCGAGGCCGACATCGTCGCCGAGCTGGTCAAGCTGCGCGACGAGTACCGGGCCGCCAAGGTCGAGGACCGGGGCTCGATCCAGGAACAGATGAACGGGCTGATGGCCCTGCTCGACCAGCAGCGGGCCGCCGCCACGCCCGATCCGGTCGACCCCGACAACCCCTACTTCGCCCACCTCAAGCTCAACGAGAACGGCCGCCAGCGCAGCGTCTTCCTCGGTCGCAGCACCCGTCTCAGCAACGGCCTGCGCATCGTCGACTGGCGCAACGCCCCCATCTCGCGGCTCTTCTACCAGTACGAAGAGGGCGACGAGTACGAAGAGGAGATGGGCGGCCGCACCCTCGAGGGCGTCATCGAGGGCCGGCGCACCCTCCACATCGACCAGGGCGAGCTGCGCCGGGTGGGGACCCCCGGCCAGGACTTCGTCCAGGGCGCCGACGGCTGGCGGGTCCAGTCCCGCGAGACCCAGCGCCTCGCCGGCGGCTCTGGGGCGGCGCTGCGGGCCGGCTCGCGCTTCGAGGCACGGCTGGGCTCCAAGCAGAAGCTCCGCGCCGACAAGCACCTGCCCGACATCGCCGCGCTCATCGACCCCGACCAGTTCGCCCTCATCACGGCCGACGACGCAGGGGTCGTGGTGCTCCGGGGCTCGGCCGGCTCGGGCAAGACCACCGTCGCCCTCCACCGCATCGCCTTCCTCGCCTTCGACTCCAAGCGCTTCCGGGCGAAGAACTGCCTCGTCATCGTCTGGGGCCGGGCCATGCGGGACTACGTGGCCCACGTGCTGCCCGCCCTCGGCGTCGAGGGGGTCCAGGTCACCACCTGGAAGGAGTGGTCGCGCAAGCTCGTCAAGCGCCACTACCCCGAGCTGCCCACGGTGCAGGCCGACGACACGCCCGCCGCGGTCGTGCGCCTCAAGCTCCACCCCGCCATCCCCGAGCTGCTCGCCCGCCGGGTGAAGCGCACCGGCGGCGGAGGCGGCAAGGGCCGGGCCATCGACGACTGGGCCGCCGTGCTCACCGACCGCCGGGCCCTCGGCCGGGCAGTGGGCGACGCCCTCTCCCCCAGCGCCCTCGACAAGGCCGTCGACTGGATCAGCGCCCAGACCGCCGCCGTCACCGCATTCGTCGAGGGCGACCGCACCGTCGACGCTCGGCTGGATCCCGAGGACGACGCCCTGCTGCTGCGGGCCTGGCAGCTCCGGGTGGGCCGCCTCGGCGGTCGCGACAGCGCCCTGTCCTACTGCCACATGGTGCTCGACGAGGTCCAGGACTTCTCGCCCGTCGAGGTCCAGGTGCTCATCGAGACCTGCGACAAGCACCGCTCGGTCACCCTCGCCGGCGACACCCGCCAGCACATCAGCGAGGACGCGGGCTTCTCGTCCTGGACCGAGTTCCTGGCCCGCATCGGCGTCGAGAGCACGGCGCTGTCGACCCTCGAGGTGAGCTACCGCTCGACCCACGCCGTCACCCGCTTCGCCATCGAGGTGCTCGACGACAACGACGAGCCCCCGCCGCGCACGATGAAGGACGGCCCGCCGGTCGAGCTCTTCCGCTTCGGCGACCACGGCGCCTGTGTGGCCTTCCTCGCCGACGAGCTGCGCCGCCTGGTCGACCTTGAGCCCAACGCCAACGTGGCCCTGCTGACGCCCGATCCGGCCCTCTCCAAGCTCTACCACGACGGCCTCAAGCGGGCCGATCTGCCCGAGCTGCGGCTGGTGGTCGACCAGAGCTTCGCCTTCGCCCCGGGCATCGACGTGGTCGAGGCCCAGGAGGTCAAGGGCCTCGAGTTCGACTACGTCATCATCATCGAGGCCAGCGCCCGCCACTGGCCCGACACCCCCCACCACCGCCGGCTGCTGCACGTCGCCGCGACCCGCGCGGTCCACCAGCTCTGGCTCACCAGCGTGGGCACCCCCTCCTCCATCCTGCCCCAGGCCGTGCAATGAGCGAGGCCCCCACCGCCGACCGCGCCACCGTCGCCGCCCGCCTGCGGGGCGAGGCCCTCGACACCCTCGTCGGGCTCGTGCTCGACCACCTGCTCGCCCGACCGGTCGCCGAGCTGGTCGACGTCGACTTCGTCGCCGAGCCGATCTGCCGGGCCCTCGACACGGCCGCGCGCGATCCGCGCACCCGCAGCTTCCTCCACGAGCAGCTCACGGCGGCACGGGGCCAGGTGCCCGCGGGCTGTCCCCGCGACACGGTGCCCGCCGAGGTGCTGGCGCCGCTGCGCACGGTGCTCGGCCGCGAGGTGATCGCCGACCGGGCCCTGGTCCAGCGGCTGCTCGACCACGAAGCCGCCCAGACCCTCGTGACCGACCTGCTCCAGACCTCGCTCAAGCGCTACGTCGAGAAGCTCAAGCCGGTGGCGAGCACCGTGTCGAGCTCGGTCCAGCGGAGCGCGGGCTTCAACCGCCTGAAGATGCTCGGCCAGGGCGTTCGCGGCATCGGCGAGGGGGTCCTGGGCGGGGTGTCCCGCGAGCTGGAGCACCGGGCCGAGCAGAAGGCCCGCGAGTTCGTCGACGGCGCGCTCCACGCCGCCATGTCCCAGGTCGCCGACCACGTCTGCGACCCGGCAAACGCGGCCCGCTACGCCGACTACCGCATCCACATCCTCGACACGGTGCTCGACACGCCGAACCGCCAGCTCGTGCACGAGCTCGAGAAGTTCGACCCCGACGCCATGGTCGACCTCGGCCTCGAGCTGGCAGGCGCCCTCTCGCGCCGCGACGGCTTCCAGGACGAGCTCGCCCAGGCGCTGCGCCAGGCCCTCGACGCGACCGGGGGCCGCAGCCTGCGCGACTACCTCCGCGAGACCGGCCTCGACGGCGCCGCCTCCACCGACCCGGCCGCCGACTGGCAGGCCGCTCTCCAGGAGCGCATCGCCGCCGAGGCCCGGATCTTCGTCGACAGCCCGGCCTTCACCGGCTGGCTCGACGGGCTGCTCGCCCCCTGAGCCCGACGCTCAGCGACCGATGAGCGCGCCCAGCTGGCCGCCGAGCTGGGGCGCCCCCTCACCGGCCCGCAGGAGCGCGAGAAAGGGCGTTGCCAGGGCCACCAGGGCCGCGTCGCCCTCCCGGGGCCGGCCCGCGGCGATGCGGCGGTCGGCGCCGAACCAGTCCTCGACGAGCTGGGCCTGCTGCTCGGGGTTCCACCGGGCCCAGGGCCGCCCCTCGGCGTGGGCCCGGCGCCAGCGGTAGGCGCCCCCGCGGGAGCCCTCCACCAGCACGGCGAGCTGCTGGGCCCAGAGCGAGCCCGCGATGTAGCCGACCCCGGCGTTCTGGTACTGCCAGACGTGGACCAGCTCGTGCACCAGGCAGGCCGTGCCCTTGGGGCTGAGGGTGAGGCCGTCGCCGTCGAAGTGGCCCCAGGAGGACTTGAGGTGGACCGCGTTGCCCAAGGCCTTCGGGGCGTAGGCCGACAGCAGGTGGTCGCGGTGGATGCGCACGGGTGCGGGATCCAGGGCGTCTCCGAAGATCCGCGCCGCCAGTGCCTGCTCCTCTTGACGTAGACTTCGCATTCGCCTCCCCGGGCCCGGGCACTGCCCCGACGCCCCCACCCCGTTATTCCGCAGCGGTCTCGGCCGGGCCCCGCAGCAGCGCCTGCCCCGCGCCACCCGCCACAGGAGCCACCATGACCCGGACGCTGTCCTTCATCGCCATCCTCGGGCTGCTCTCTGGCTGCCCCACCCCTCCCGAGACCACCACGGCCGGCCCGGGCGGACCGGGTGCGGCGCCCGGCGGCAACGCGGGCGGACCGCCTCCGGGGGGCAACGCCGGGGGCCCCCCGCCGGGAGGCAACGCCGGAGGCCCGCCCCCGGGCGGAGAGGCCGGCGGCGGCACGGCAGGGGGCCCGCCCCCGGCCGACGGTCCCCCGGAGAAGGTCGCCCCGCCGACCTTCCCCGAGGCCGACAAGACCGTCACCCTCAAGGTCAAGGTCGTCGGCGGCACGGTCGGCCAGATCGACTTCATGACCATCGACGGCGAGTTCCCGAAGGCCCTCCACGTCCACCCCTTCGAGGGCGAGGGCCCCCACGAGATCACGGCGCCCGCCACCCTCGGCGAGCCGCTCTACATGGGCGCCATGAACTACGCCAACGGCAAGACCATCGGCCAGGGCGACGAGATGGGCCTCTACAAGGAGGCCATCAAGCTCTCGGGCAAGGATCTCTCCCTGACCGTCAAGATCGGCGACAAGGCCGACTGGATGCCCGAGCCCCCCGAGGGCGCCGACCAGAAGCCGCCCAAGCCCCCGGGCGACGCCCCGGGCCAGATGGGCGGCCCGGGCGGAGGCCCCGGCCAGATGGGCGGTGCTCCGGCGGGCGGCGCTCCGGCCGGCGGTGCTCCGGCGGGTGGCGCTCCGGCGGGCGGTGCTCCGGCCGGCGGTGCTCCGGCGGGGGATGCGCCCGCCGGCGGCGCGCCCGCGCCCCAGTAGGCCGTGGAGGGCGCCCCCCCGCCCGCCTCCCCCAGCACCCGTCGCGACCTGCGGCGGGTGCTTGCCGTCTTGGCCGCGCTGGCCGTGGCGGCCGCGCTCACACTGATGGCCGGCTGGTGGCAGGTCATGGCCCCCGCGCCCGCGCCCGCGCTCTCGCGCAGCCCCCGCCGGGCGCCGCTGCCCACCCGCACCGCACCCGCGCGCGAGGGGGTCACCGTGGTCGTGCGGGACGCCGAGGGCCGCCCCGCAGCGGGGGTCGACGTGCTGCTGCGGCCACGATGGGTGGCTTCGGCGGGACGGGCTTCTCTGGTGGGGGGTTCAGTGGCTTGGGCTTCGGTGCCCGTGGGTTTCCACAGGGCACCCCGGACCGGGATCTCGATACCGACGCTCATCCGGAGATTCACCGGATGGACCCCACCAAGGGGATCGTGATCGAGCCGGACGACTAGGGACCTGGCCGATCGGACATATCCGGGGAACGGCGGTCATTCGCTAGCTTGTCCGGCATGAAACGAGATATCGCATTCCTAGAGCGCCTTCTTGACGCTCCCGGGCCGTCGGGGTTCGAAATTCGGGCT
>CAXQUZ010000593.1:0-13518 GCA_964226865.1 Myxococcota bacterium
ATAGCATGCGGTGACTGGAGGTCAGACGTGTGCTCTTCCGATCTGGTGGTGGCCGTGGGGGCGAGCTCGGGCACCCCGCCGGCGTTGGCCGGGGGCGTGCCGAGGTCCTGGCAGAGCAGCCGCTCGCGCACCCAGAGCCCGCGGCGCACGGGGCTGGTCTGGTCGGAGTGGGCCGTGGCCGCGAGCACGGCGGCCATGCCGGCGAGGCCCGCCCGGTCGTCCGGCAGCAGGGTGCGCCCGGAGCCGGTCTCGGGGGCGTCGACGCCGTAGAGGGAGGCGAGGCTGGCGTCGAGGCGGGTGCGGGGGGTGGTGAGCAGGCCGGGCAGGGTGCCCTCGCCGTGGAGCAGCTCGTCGGTGACCCGGTGGCCCGCCTCGGCCAGCATCGCGTCGCGCAGGGCCGGGCTCCAGAGGGGGTAGCGCTCGGTGGCCTTGGTGGCCGTGGTCAGGCCCTCGAGGCCCAGCCACTGGGTGCCGAACCAGGCGAGGCGCTCGGTGGCGCGGGGGTCGTCGAGCATCTCGACGGCGAGCTGGGCCCGGCCCTCGGCGGTGGCGAGGGTGCCGTCGGCGGCCGCGGCGCGCAGGGCGGCGTCCGGCGCCGAGCCCCACAGGGTGTAGCTGAGCAGGCTGGCGGTCTCCCAGGCGTCGAGGGTGGCGATGCCGGGGGCGGTCTCGTCGCCGAGCTCGCTGCGGTAGAGGAAGTGGGGCGAGGCCAGCATGCCGCGCAGCACCCGCTCGAGGCCGACCACCGGGTCGTCGGCGCCCGTGATGCGGGCCGTGGCGCGCTCCTGTTCCGCGGCGGTCAGGGGGCGCCGGTGGATGCGGCTGCCCAGCGCGGCCACCATCGGTCCCACACAGTCCGGGTCGGTGAGCGCCGCGTCGCTGCAGGGCAGCAGCTCGTGGCGGGCGAGCACGAGCTGCTGGGCGAGCACGGCGCTGGCCTCGAGGAAGGCCTGGGCCCGGGTGGTGGTGACGAGGCCGCCCTCGACGCTGTTGTCGAAGTCGTGCTCGGCGCTGCGGCTCTCGACGGGGAAGTCCTCGAGCGGGACCACGGCGGGGACGAGGGGGCCCGCTCCGCCGTCCGCTTCCCCGGCGTCCTCGTCGCTGCAGTCGACGACCAGCAGGGCGTTCTCGCCGCCGTGGCCGTCGTCCTCGACCGCCGTGGCCGCCGGATCCGTGACCCAGTCCGTCCCGTCGAGCACGAGCTTGTAGCGCCAGGTCCCCTCGGGCACGGTGGCGTGGCCGCGCCAGAGCCCCAGCGCAGGGTCGTGCGCGAGGGCCCAGGCCCCCTCCGCCTCGGTGGCCGCCCAGCCGTTCGCGTCGCTGGCCACCACCACGGCGTCGGCGTCGGCCTCGAGCCAGAAGCCCACCGTGCCGCAGGGGAGGGCCGCGCAGGTGCCGGCGGTGCACTGCTCGCTGCGCAGGCTGCAGTCGGCGTCGGTCTCGCAGTCCCGGGCGGCCCCGCCGTCCGAGAGCTCGGCGAAGAGATCCCGCACGGTGGCGGCATACTCGCGGCGGGTCAGCAGCCGGAGCTGGCGCGGGGGCAGCACGTCGGGCGCGCAGGCAGCCGGGGCGGCGGCGGGGCCGGTGTCGGTGACGGCCGCGGAGGGGGGCTTGGCCTCCGGCGTGGCCCCGCAGCCCGCCAGCCCCACCAGCAGCCCCCCGCCTGCCGCCAGGATGGAGACACGGGGGCGGGGGAATCGACGGGCCATCGGGCCTCCCTCGGGGAGCAGAGCGCGCCCGTGGTGGGTGCCCTCGCATCGTAACTCAGAAAAGAGTCACGCCGCCAGGGGCCGGTCGCTCCTTTGCCAGCCCCCCCCGCGCCGGGCTACCGCGCCGCTTCCCTCGCACCCCGCCGGAGCCCCCCATGATCACCATCACCGCCCTGGAGAAGCACTACGGCGGCCGCACCCTCTTCTCGGGCGTCGACCTCCAGCTCCACGAAGGCGCCCGCTACGGCATCGTCGGCGCGAACGGCGCGGGCAAGTCGACCCTGCTGCGCATCCTCTCGGGCGAAGAGAGCGCGAGCGCGGGCGAGGTCCAGCTGCCGCGGCGTGCCCGCATCGGGGTGCTCGAGCAGGACCACTTCCGCTTCGAAGACACCCCCATCATCGAGGTGGTGATGCAGGGGGCGGTCGAGGTCTGGGCCGACATGCAGGCCAAGGAGCGCATGCTCGACGCCGCCGACGCCGGCGGGGACTTCGATGCCGATCGCTTTGCGGCCATCGAGGAGCGCATCCTCCAGCGCGGGGGCTATGAGCTGGAGTCCCGTGCGGCCGAGATCCTCGAAGGGCTCAACATTCCCGCCGACCGCCACCGGCTGCCCCTGCGGGTGCTCAGCGGCGGCTACAAGCTGCGGGCGCTGCTGGGCCAGCTCCTCGTGGGCCAGCCCGAGATCCTCCTGCTCGACGAGCCCACGAACCACCTCGACATCCTCAGCGTCGACTGGCTCGAGCGCTTCCTCCAGTCCTACAAGGGCTGTGTGCTCGTGGTCAGCCACGACCACCGCTTCCTCGACAACGTCTGCACCCACATCCTCGACGTCGACTACGAGACCGTCATCTCGTACAAGGGCAACTACACGGCCTTCACCAAGGCCAAGGTCGAGGAGCGGACGCGGCGCCAGCAGGAGATCGACAAGCGCAAGGGCATGATCGAAGACCAGAAGGCCTTCATCGCCCGCTTCAAGGCCAAGGCCACCAAGGCGCGCCAGGCGAACTCCCGGGCCAAGCAGGTCGCGAAGATGGAGATCGACGAGCTGCCCGAGTCGAGCCGCCAGCACCCCCTCTTCCGCTTCCTGCCCAAGCGCCACAGCGGCCGCGAGGTGCTCGACGTGGCGGGGGTCTGGAAGTCCTACGGCGACGACATCGTGCTCGGCGACATCAGCTTCAAGGTCCACCGGGGCGAGCGGGTGGCCATCATCGGCCCGAACGGCATCGGCAAGTCGACCCTGCTCAAGATTGCGATGGGCAAGCTCGCGGCGGACGAGGGCAAGACCGCCTGGGGCTACGAGGCCCACGTCGGCTACTTCGCCCAGGACCACCACGAGATCCTCAACAAGCCCGAGGCCACGCTCAAGAGCTGGCTGTGGGACCACTCGCCGGGCCAGTCGGTGGGCTTCGTGCACGGCAAGCTGGCCGAGGTGCTCTTCACCCAGGAAGAGGTCGACAAGAAGCTCGAGAACCTCTCGGGCGGCGAGGCGGCGCGCCTCGTCTTCGCCACGCTCGGGGTGGCCAACCCGAACGTGCTGGTGCTCGACGAGCCCACGAACCACCTCGACCTCGAGGGCATCGAGGCCCTGGCGGACGGGCTCGAGAGCTTCGACGGCACGGTCATCTTCGTGAGCCACGACCGCTGGTTCGTGTCGCGCCTGGCCACCCGCATCCTCGACATCACCGAGGACGGCGTCGAGGACTTCAAGGGCAGCTACCAGGAATTCCTCGACCGCAACGCCCGCGACCGCCTCGACGCCGCGGCGGTCAAGGAGGCCGAGCGCAAGGCGAAGAAGGCCCAGGCCAGCGCCAAGGCCAAGAAGGCCAAGGGCAAGGCTCCCGCGCCTGCTCCGGCCCCCAGTGGCGGGTCGAAGAAGAAGACCAACAAGAAGAAGGGCCGGCGCTGAGGCCGGCCCGGGGGGCGCGCAGGGACGCCGGGGGCGGGGGCCCTACTCGCAGGCCATGCGGAGCCGGAAGGGCTCTTCTTCGCCGTTCTCGCCCTCGATGGCGACGACATAGCGCCGCGGGGCGTCGGAGAAGATGCGGATGGTGCCGTCGCCGCTGCTGTAGTCGCTCTCGCACTCGGCGATGCTGACCCCCGAGCGCCAGCAGCTCTCGTCGCTGGCCCAGTAGGCGACGAACATGTCGAGGTCGACGCAGGGGGTCTCGAGGTCGAGCTGGATCCAGCCCGTGCCCGTGCCGGGGTGCTCGACGGCGTACATGCGCTCGGTGCCCTGGTAGCTGCTCGAGCCGACGACCCCACAGCCCCAGGCCGAGGCGTAGTCGGCCCCCGAGAGCAGGCTCGTGCCGCCCTCGACCGTGCCCTCCACCTCGTCGCCGCAGCTCAGGGTGGTGGTGGTGCAGTTGTCGGGGTCGGTCGGCTCGGGCACGGGCGGGTCGTCGCAGATGGCGTCGGCATCGGCGTCTGCGTCCGCATCCGCGTCGGCGTCCGCATCGGCGTCCGCATCTGCGTCTGCATCGGCATCTGCGTCGGCATCGGCATCGGCGTCTGCGTCGGCATCCGCATCGGCGTCCGCATCGGCGTCCGTGTCGCTGTCGGCGTCGGCGTCGGCATCGGCGTCGGACTGGGTGTCGGGGCCGTCGCCGCTGCTGCCCTTGTCTTCGGGGAAGCAGCCGCCGAGACCGGCGAGCACGAGGCAGAAGAGCGGACCACCACAACGAGACAAGCGCACGCAGCACCTCCAGCGCCGAGAGGGTACACGCAGACGCTCCGACCTGCTGGCCGGGGACCAGAAGTGGCCCGCCGTGCGGGTGGCGACGGGGCGCGCCCAGATCCGCGGACGGGCAGGCGGCGGGCGCGGCACGGGTCGGCCCGGGAGCCCCGGCTCACAGGAACAGGCAGACCACCGCGCGCCGGCGCACGGGCGCAGGCGGACCACCGCGCGCGGGCTCACTGGAGCAGGCGAACCACCGAGCGCGACATGCGGCGGGCCTGGGCCTGGCTGGCCTGGCCGGCGAGCATCAGGATGCGGCTGCGGGTGAGGATGGAGGTCTCGCGGGCGTAGTCGGCGTCGACCAGCCGGCCCTCGGCCGCCGTCATGGCGTAGGAGGTCTGCTGGGTGGCGCGGATGCTGGCCTCGATGCGCGAGATGAGGGCGCCGTAGACCGAGCGACTGGCCGAGACCTTGTGGAGGGCCGAGTCGACCACGTCGATGGAGGAGCGGGCGTTGGCCGCGCTGCCGACCTCGACCGTGGCGCCGTCGAGGCCCAGGGTCGCGAGGGTGAAGTCGCCGAGGGTGACCGAGATGCGGTTGGCCCCCTCGGAGTCGACGCCGACCTGGACGGCGAGGGCTGCCGTGGCGCCGTTGCCGAGCTTGCGGCCGTTGAACTCGAGGTTCTCGGCGGTGCGGGCAATCTCTTGGAGCAGGCCCGAGAACTCGGTCTGGAGGGGGTCGCGGTGGGGGTCGGTGAGGGTGTCGGAGGCGCTCTGGACGGCGAGCTCGCGCATGCGCTGGAGGGTGTCGGTGATGGCGCGGGCGGCGCCGTCGCTGACCTCGAGCACGGCGAGGCCCTCGTTGGCGTTGCGCAGGGCCCGGTGGGTCGAGACGAGGCGGGTGCTGAGCTTGCTCGCGACCCCCAGGGCGGCGGGGTCGTCGGCGGACTGGACCACGCGCCGGCCGGTCGTCAGGCGGGTGAGGCTGTTGCTCGCGTCGCGGGCGTTGCGCGCGAATGCGACGCCAATGAAGTCGAGCGCGCCGCTGCGTACGGCCATCGTCATCGGAGGCTCCGGGGACGGGATGCGGAGAGGGCCGACGGGCGGGACGGTGGGCGCTCCCCGAAGCCCTGCTCAGCAGCATAACCGCTTGCTCCACTGGGGGGGACGGGCCCGCCGCGGGGCCGAGCCCAGCGGGGTGGCCCATCTCTGTCATGATGGCCGCGTTGACGCTGTTCTCGTGCCGTGTCTCCCCCGGTGGGGCGCCCGAGGCATTGGCGCCGGCCACGGCAGGTGTGCTACAACCTCGGCGCGCTCGCGCCGGTGGGGGGTCTCGACCCTCCGGTCCCGATGCGCCTCCGGGCCCGGTCCGCCGTCCCGCCTCCGCTGGAGCCAGCCTCTGCGGTCGCGACGGGGTCGCCGCCCGTGGGCCTCGGGGGCTGCGCGTGCGGTCCAGCGCCACCCCGGTGGCGTGGTCATGGTCACCGCTCCCGGTGCTGCCGCCCGGGACCCCCCGCGCCGGCCTGCCCAGGCCCCGGTCCCCCCGGGGACGGCGCCGGCCCCCGCTGTGCCACGACGCCCGCTCTGCCCCGGGCCCGACCCTCCGTCTCCGCCCCGGGCAGCCCCCCCCGCTTTCTCTGACTTCCAGCTGGTGCCCTCCGGGGGCGACCAGCACCGGCCCGCAGGATGCCCGCTCCGGGAGCCCGCCGCGGTCGACACCACCATCTCGGGAATGAAGGGCTTCATGACCTTTCGAATGCGCTGTGTGAAGTGCGGCTCCACCACCCTGGACCTCGAAGAGGACCAGCGCGCCTTCCTTGGTGGCGGGCGCCACCAGGTCCTGCTGCACTGCTACACCTGCGGGATGATCCTGTACGGCGAAGACAAGATCCAGTCCGAGTACGACCAGCAGTACAAGGCCTGGGAAGCCGAGCAGAAGGAGCTCCGGGCCCGCCAGTCGCGGGTGCGCCGGTCTCCGGCCCCGGCCCCGGCCGAGGCGGCCCCCGCGCCGAGCCCCGCGCCGGCGCCGGCCCCCGCGGCCGCCGCGCCCGCGCCGGTGCCCCCGCCGGCTCCGGCGCCTGCGCCGGCCCCCGCGGCCGAGGCCAGCCCCGCGCCTGCGCCGGCCCCCGCCGCGCCGGCTCCCGCCCCCGCTGCTGCGGTGGCAGACGACGCCGACGCCGACGAGGACGCGAAGCCCAAGGCGGCCAAGAAGCCCGCGGCGAAGAAGCCCGCCGCGAAGGCCGCGGCCGACGGGGCGCGGCCCTGCGCCTGGCACGAGTGCGACAAGATGGCGCGCCCGAACTCGAAGTACTGCTCGCGCAACTGCTCGAACAAGAACGCCCGCCACCGCCACGCCCAGCGCAAGCGCACCCCCAAGAAGAAGAAGGCCGAGTCGCCCTCGGCCTGAGGGGGGCGCGGCCGCCGCTCAGGCGGCGGTCACGACCACCACCACCAGCCGGGCCAGCACGGCCGCCCCCAGGCCCCAGCGCCGGGCGAGCAGCCCGAGGCCGACGGCCAGGAGCGCGGCCTGCAGCGGCGCCCCGAGACCACAGCCCACCGCCCAGAGCAGCCCCCACAGGGCCGCGCCGGCCGGAGGGCTGTCTCGTGTGAGAATGCCCCGGTAGAGCCACTCTTGCGCAAGAGCGGCGACGAGCGCGAGCGCCAGGGGGGGCGGGGGCACGGCCACCAGCGCCGGGCCGGCGGGGGCCAGGGCGACCACGGCCGCCAGGGCCAGGGCGGGCACCACCCCGCCCGCGGGCCGAGACGGGGGCGCCGCGGCGGCCGGGGCGCGGTGGTGGAGCACCGCGGCGGTGGCGGCGACGACGAGGGCGGCGGCGAGCTGGGCCAGCACCGGGTCGCCGCCGAGGCGTCCGGCGCCCCCGCCCGCGAGCGCCAGGTGGGCGGCGGTGGCGAAGAGGGCGGGGACCACGGGCAGGGGCGGCCGGTGGCGGAGGGGCCGGACCGCGCGCCGGGCCGCGTGGGCCAGCAGCAGGGGCACCGCGACCAGGGTGGTGAGGGTGGCGCCCAGGGCCAGCCCCGGGGCCGTGCCGCCCATGGCCCAGAGCAGGGGCGCCCCGAGGGGCACCCAGGCGGCCGCGGCGCCCGGCGCCAGGGCCCAGGCCCCCAGGGCGGCCCCGACGACGACCAGGGGCACGACCCGCACGGGCACCGTGGCGCCGCCGGCCGGGTCGTGGCTCGGCGCCAGCAGCCAGAGGCCGAGGGCCACGACGAGGCCGAGCGCGAGGGGCAGGCCGAGCAGCCCGGGGCCGAGCAGGAGGTGGCCCCGGAGCACCGCGGCGGCGAGCGCCAGCCCGCTGCCCGCCACGGCCGGGCCCGTCCAGGCCAGCCACTTGCCGCCGAGCAGCTCGGCGGGGGTGACCGCCGCCGCGCGCAGGGTCTCCCAGGTCTTCTGGCTGCGCTCGCCGGGCAGGCTCTCGGTCAGGGGGCCGGTCAGCAGCGAGGCGGCGATGAGCAGGATGAGCAGGGCCCGGGGCTGGGGCGGCAGGGCCGGCGGGGGCGCGGTCTGGGCCCGGACCAGCACGGGCCGGCCGGCGCGCGCACTGGCGGCGTCCAGCGCCCGGCGCAGCCCCGGTGCCACCCGGCGGGCCCGCAGCAGGGGGGTGCCGTCGGCGGTGGTCTCGAGCACGGGGCCGGTGCCCGGCGGGGCGGCCCCCACGCCCGGTGGCAGGGCCACGCTCGGGGCCGCCTGGACGGCGGGGGCCGCGGGCCCGGCGGAGGTGGGTGCCCCGGGGCCGGGCACGAGGGCGGCGGCACCGAGCAGGGCGATGCCCACCAGGCGGCCCCGCCAGCGCGGGCCGGGCCGGCTGCCCTGGACCCGGGCCAGATCCCGGCGGGCCAGCGCCCGGAGCACCCGCCAGCGGGGCCGGCTCACCATCCGCCCCCCCCCACCCGCCGGGCGGCGAGGCCGAGGCCCCGGGCCGCGAGGAGGAGGGCCACCCCGCCCGCCCCCGGCGCCCCGGCCGGGGCCCCGAGGCCCGCGACGGGCAGCCAGCCGACGGCGGGCCAGAGCGCGCCGAGGGCCCCGAGGCCGCTCGCGGCGACGAGGGCCTGGCGCAGGGGCGCGCTCATGCCCGGCGGCGCCCCGGCCAGTGGGCCCCGGGCGGTGCGGCCCGCGCCCCCGAGCGCCGCCGTGCCCACGGCCGCGCCGCCGACCACCCCGGCGAGCAGCCCGGGCAGCTGGCCGGCGATGCCCGGGTCGGGCAGCACCCCGGCCACGGCGCAGCCGCTGGTGAGCAGCGCCCCGCCGCAGCCGAGCACGACCGCCAGGGCCCGGGCCAGGGCCGGCGCCCACGGGGGGCAGGGGCTCGTGTGGATGGCCTCCAGCACGCCGTTCTCCCGGTCTCGCACGGCGCCCGCGACCGTGAGCACCACCGCGTAGAGGGTGCAGACCATGGCGATGAGGCGCAGCAGCAGCGCCGCCTGGGCCGCTGCCCGGGCGGGCGCGGGGCCCGGGTCTGGGGGCACGGCCAGCCGCCAGCCGGCACCGATGGCGTCGCGCACGATGCCCTCGACCGCGAGGTCCTCGGCCGTGCGCCGGCCCGAGTGGCGGGCCCAGCCCTCGGGCGCGAGGGTGAGGGTGGCGCCGGCGGGCCCGGTCACGACCGCCCGCTCGGCCGGGCCCGCGAGCTGGGCGACCGGATCGGGGTGGACGGCGACCGGCCAGCCCTGGGCGTCGAGGGCCGCGGCGAGGTGGGGCCGGTCCACGACGGTCAGGGCGGGCGCTGCGGGGGCGGCGACGGCGGCCACCGCCAGCACCGTGCCCACACAGAGCAGCCCGGGCCAGGCGAGGGCCCGCACCACCGCCCCCTCGCGCGCCAGGCGGGCGAGGCTGCTGCGGGTCAGGGCCCAGAGCGCGCGCAGGGCGGCCGCGCTCACGGGGCGTCGGCGACGAGCTGGAGAAAGGCCGCGTCGAGGGTGGGGGCGCCGGCCTGGGCCCGCAGGTCGGCCTCGGTGCCCCGGGCGCGGGTCCGGCCCCGGGCGAGCACGACGTAGTGGTCGGCCACCGCCGCCACCTCCGACATGATGTGGCTCGACAGCAGCACCGCACAGCCCCGGTCCCGGGCCAGCCCCCGCAGCAGGGCCAGCACCTCCTGGCGGCCCCCCACGTCCAGCCCGTCGGTCGGCTCGTCCAAGAGCAGCACCCGCGGCCGGTGCACCAGGGCCCGGGCCAGCACCACCCGCCGCTTCATGCCCGTGCTCAGCTCGCCACAGGGTGTGTCGGCCCAGCCCGCGGCGCCGAGCTCGGTGAGCTGGGCGGTCGCGGCGGCGCCGGGGCGGGGGAGGCCGTGCAGCTCGGCGAAGAGGGCGACGACCTCCCGAGGGCGCATCCGGGGGGGCAGGCCCGCCTCGGCGGGCACGTGCCCCAGGTGGCGGCGGGCGGCGAGCGGGTCGGCGGCCGTGTCGACGCCACAGACCGCGATGCGGCCGGCGTCGGGGGCGAGCAGGGTGGCCATCATGCGCAGGCTCGTGGTCTTGCCGGCGCCGTTCGGCCCGAGCAGCCCACAGATCTCGCCGGGGCCCACCGCCAGTGCGAGCCCGTCCACGGCCCACCGGGGCTGGCCCTGGGCGTCGCGCCCGAAGGCCTTGCGCACCCCGTCCACCGCGAGGGTGCCGCCGGGGGCGCGGTCGGTGGCCGGCCCCACTCAGCGGTCCAGGACGTGCTGGTCGAGCACGAAGCAGGCGAAGCTGCCCGAGAAGACGGGCGTGCGCGCGGCGACCGGGCTGTCGGCGCCTGCGGGGCCCGTCCACCCGGTCACGGCCACCGTGCGCCGGCGGCCCTTCTCGCCCTCGATCACGGCCTCGAGCACGACATCCTGGCCCACGGCCACCGGCGCCAGGAACCGGGTCTCGGCCGCCCCGAGCACGACATGGGGGTCGTTGACGGCCAGCATCGCCGCGTGGTCGGCGGCACCGAAGACAAAGCCCCCGTGCACGAGGCCCCGCTCGTCCGCCCGCATCTCGGGCAGGGTCGCGAGCACCACCGTGGCGGCGCCGGGGGAGAGGGCGACGAGGCGCCCTGTGAGCGCGGGCGACAGGGAGAGGTGGGTGCGGGCGCCGGTGGGGGGCATGGGGGCTCCAGGCTGCGCGGCCGCAGGTGGGCGGCAGCTTGCGGGGGGAAGGAGGGCCCGGGGCTGGACGGCGGCCCGGCACTGGGCGAGAGGGCAGGGGAGCCCGGCCGCGCGCCGGGAGCGCCCCGGGGCCGGATGCTGCCACGAAGCGGGGCTGCCACGAACCGGAGGCCGCGATGATGAACGCCATGACCCGCTACGAAGCCCGCACCCAGCAGTCCATCTACGCGGGGCTCGGGGGCGAGGCGGGGCTCCAAGCCCTCGTGCGGGCCTTCTACCGCCACATGGACGACGATCCCGATCTGGCCGCCCTGCGCGCCATGCACCACGACATGGAGCGGGCCGAGCAGCGCCTCTTCGAGTTCCTGAGCGGGCGCTTCGGCGGGCCCAACCTCTACTGGGAGCGCCACGGCCACCCCCGCCTGCGCCGCCGCCACATGCCCTTTCCGATCGGCGCCGAGGTGCGGGACCAGTGGGTCCGCGGCATGCGCCGGGCCCTCGCCGACGAGGGGGTGGAACCCGAGCTGAATGACGTGTTGATCGACTTCTTCACCCATGTTGCGGCCCACATGCAGAACCGCGCCTGAGCTCAGGAGCGGCCCGGGCCTGCCCGGCGGCGGGTGGCGAGCGCCCGGCCCCCGACCCCGGCGGCGACCAGGCCCAGCCCGAGGGCCTCCCGGGCGAGCTCGATGGCGGGGGTGGCGGCGTGCATCTCGGCGGCGAGCAGCCCCCACCGGGGCAGCGCCAGGGCGCCGGGCACGAGCGACAGCCCCCAGACCAGCGCCCCCGCGGCGAGGCCCGCGTGGGCCCACCAGCGCCGGGGCCCCATGGGCAGCGCCACCAGCACGGCAGCGGCGGCGTAGACCAGGAACCAGAGCACCGGATCCGGGTCGTTGAGCTGGACGGCGGCGCTGGCGGCATAGGCCAGCGTGCCGAGGGCACGGCCGAGCAAGGAGAGGGGACGCATGGCCCGGGTCTATCCGGCGCGGGGCGGGCCCACCCGGCCGGGGACGGCGGGCTATGCAGCGGGCCCACCGAAGGGACGCCGCCATGACCCCCTCCCTGCTCGCAGGCGCCGCCCGCGCCCCCCAGCCCGTGCCCGACCCCCGCATGGAGATGATGGGCTGGGGCCGCCCGGACGGCCGCTGCACCACCGTCTCGGTGCCCCTCGAGACCCGCGCCCTCGTGCTCGACCAGGCCGGCCACGTGCTCGTGGTGGTGCTGCTCGAGCTCTGCTTCCCCGCCTTCGCCCTGCGCGAGGCCATCCTCGCGGCGCTCCAGGCCCGGCTGCCCGCGGCGGCCCTTGACGACCACCGGCTGCTCGTCCTGGCCAACCACACCCACGCGGGCCCCGGTGGCTACACCCACGACCTCTTCTACACCCTCAACAACCCGGGCTTCTCGCCGCCCACCTTCGACGCCCTCGTCGACGCGGCGGTCGCGGCGGTCACGGCCGCCTGGGCACGCCGGGCGCCGGCCCGGGCCTGGCTCCACCGGGGCGAGACCGACCCCTCCGATCCGGTCGCCCACAACCGCAGCCCCGAGGCCTACGCCCGCAACCGCACGGGCCTGCCCCCGGTCGACCGCACCATGCACCTGCTGCGCATCGACCATGCCGACGGCAGCCCCCTGGCCCTCGTCGACTGGTTCGCCGTGCACTGCACCAGCGTCCACTCCGACCGCTGCACGGTCCACCCCGACAACAAGGGCATGGCCGCCCGCTTCGTCGAGCAGCACGCTCGGGACGCCTGGGGGGCGCCCGACTTCGTGGCCCTCTTCGCCCAGCCCGCCAGCGGCGACATCTCGCCGAACTGGCGCAAGGACCGGGCCCGGGGCTTCACCATCGGCCGCCACGACGACGACCTCGAGAGCGCCGACTGGTCGGGCAGCGTCCAGGGCATGGTCGCCCGGCGCATCTTCGAGGCGGCCCCCTCGGCGGGCATCCCCCTCGAGGGCCCCCTGCTCGACAGCCGCATCCTCTGGCTCGACATGGACGGCATGGCCGTGGCCCCGGCCTTTGCCGACGGCCGGCCCCGCCAGACCGGCAGCGCCACCGTGGGCCTCGGCTTCCTCGAGGGCACCCGCGAGGGCCCGGGCCCCCTGCTGCCCCTGGCCCCCCTGCGCATCGCCATGGCCCGGGTGCTCGGGCTGCTCATGGGGCCCGACCGCCCCCACGGCAACAAGCTGCCCTTCTCCCAGGCCGGCCGGGGGCGCCACGGCAAGGCCTTCGGCTTCGTGGCCCAGGGCCGCGGCGGGCTGCCGCCCATCGACGACATCCTCCGCACGGTCGACGCCCTGCATGCGCGCGGCGGCCTCGGCGACGCCCCCTGGCTGCCCGACCGGGTGCCGGTCTTCGTCTGGCAGCTCGGGCCCCTGGCCGTGGTCTCGCTGCCCGTCGAGCCCACCACCCAGGCCGGCCGCCTCATGGCCCACACGGCCCGGGTGGCCCTCGCCGACAATGGCGTAGAGCACGTCATCATCGGTGGCTACGCCAACAGCTTCGCCGGCTACGCGACGACGGCCCCCGAGTTCCGCATGCAGCGCTACGAGGCGGGCCACACCCTCCACGGCCAGTGGACCACCGCCGGCTACCGCACGGGCATCCTCGCCCTCGGGCGGGTGCTCTGCACCCCGGCGGCCGAGCGCCCCGAGAGCGCCGGCCCCCGGCCCCCGGCCCTGCCCCCGGAGGTGGTCGCCGCCCGGGTCTTTCCGGTGCTCGGGTGAGCGTGCACCAGCGGATCTTGGCAGCGATGGTCCAGGGCCGGCTGCCCCAGGCCCGGGCCCTGCTCGCCCGCCAGCTCGCCGCCCACCCGGGCGACGCCGTGGCCTGGTTCCTCCCGGGGCGCCTGCTGCTCCAGCAGGGCCAGCCCGAGGCGGGGGCGGCGGCCCTGGCCCGCACCCTCCAGCTCGACACGGGCCACGCCGACGCGGCCCTCGATCTGGGCATGCTCCGGGCGGCCGCCGGCGCCGGCGCCCCGGCGGTGGCGCGGGCGGGTGGGGGGCTGGCGCGCCACCCCGCCCACGGCCGGGCGCTGCTGCTGCTGGG
>CAXQUZ010000594.1:0-7616 GCA_964226865.1 Myxococcota bacterium
TCCACATGTCGCGGGCGTCGATGAGGCCGGCCCGGGCCAGGAAGAAGGCCACCACCGGAAGCTGGAAGCAGACCCCGAAGGCCAGCAGCCCCCGGCCGCAGGGCCTCAGGCGAAGTCGATGAGCACCGCGCGGGCCTCGACGAGGTCGCCCGGCGCCACGTGGATGCGGCCCACGGTCGCGTCCGCCGGCGCCTTCAGCTCGTTTTCCATCTTCATGGCCTCGACGACCACGAGGGCATCGCCCTTGGCCACCGTGTCGCCCTCGGCGACGAGCAGCCGCACGATGCGCCCGGGCATCTGGGTCTTGAGGACGCTGCCGCCGGCCCCCTGGGCCATGGCCAGGGCCTGGCGGCGGGGATCGACCACCTCCAGCTCGGCCGCGCGGCCGCGCACGTCGACGAGGAAGCCGTCGTCGAGGGGCACGATGCCGGCCTCGACCGAGCGCAGGCCCATCATCATGGCCAGCACACCGGCCTCGGGCCGCGAGACGTCCACCTCGTGGCCCTGCTCGCCGTCCTCGTTGACGAAGACAACGTGGTAGTGGGCATCTCCGTCGGCTGCACCCGCCGTGCGGGACACCCGCAGGCGCCGGGTCTCGCCGTCGAGGGTGATGTCGAAGGTCAGCTCGGGGGCGCTCATGACGGGACTCCCATGCGGAAGCTCCACCGCCAGGGGCTCGTGGCAGCCGCGCCGCTCGCCGCGGGCTTGCGGCGCAGCTCGGCCTCGTAGCCGGCGATGGCGGCCGCGATGGTGGCGGCCTCGGTGTCGAGGGGGGGCAGGTCGGCACAGAGCCGCTCCATGCGCGCCGCGTCCAGGAAGCCGGTGGTGTAGTCACCGGCGACGAAGTCGGGGTCGCGGAGGATGGCCCTGAAGAACGGAATGGTCGTGTGGATGCCCCGCACCCGGTACTCGCGCAGCGCCCGGTCGGCCCGCTGGATGGCGGCGGTGCGGTCCTCGCCCCAGACCACCAGCTTGGCGACCATGGGGTCGTAGTGGACCGGCACCTCGCCCCCGGAGTAGACCGCGCCGTCGACCCGCACCCAGGGGCCCGTGGGCTCCTGGTAGCCGTGCACCTTGCCCGGCGACGGGGCCCAGTTGTTGGTCGGGTCCTCGGCGTAGATGCGCAGCTCGATGGCGTGGCCGCGCTGGGCGAGGTCGTCCTGGGCGAACCACAGGGGCTCGCCCTCGGCCACCCGGAGCTGGGCGTGCACCAGGTCGACGCCCGTGACCAGCTCGGTGATGGGGTGCTCGACCTGGAGGCGGGTGTTCATCTCGAGGAAGTAGAAGCTGCCGTCGCCCCCGAGCAGGAACTCGACCGTGCCCGCACCCTCGTAGTCCACGGCCTCGGCGGCCTGGCAGGCGACCTTGGCCATGGCGAGGCGGGTCTCGGGCAGCAGCACCGGGCAGGGGGTCTCTTCGACCACCTTCTGGTTGCGGCGCTGGATGGAGCAGTCGCGCTCGAAGAGGTGGACCACCGTGCCGTGGGCATCGGCGAGCACCTGGACCTCGACGTGGCGGGGGCGCACGACGAACTTCTCGATGTAGACGGCGTCGTCGCCGAAGCTGGACAGGGCCTCGGACCGGGCCGCACGGAAGGCACCGGGCAGCGCGTCGGGGGTCTCGACCCGCCGCATGCCCTTGTCGCCACCACCGGCCGCCGCCTTGAGCATCACGGGGTAGCCCATCTCTTCGGCGATGCGCAGGGCCTCTTCGGCGCTCTGCAGGGGCGTGGTCGTGCCCGGCACCACCGGCACCCCGGCGGCCTGCATGCGGGCGCGGCTCTCGGTCTTCGAGCCCATGGCGTCGATGGCCGCCGGCGGCGGTCCGATCCAGACCAGCCCCCGGGCCATGACCTCACGGGCGAAGCCGGCGTTCTCAGAGAGGAAGCCGTAGCCGGGGTGGATGGCGTCGGCGCCGGTCTCTTCGGCCACATCGAGGATGCGCTCGGCCCGCAGGTAGCTCTCGGCCGAGGGGGCGGGGCCGATGCACCGGGCCTCCATCGCACGCCGCACGTGCAGCGCGGTGCGATCGGCCTCGGAGTAGACCGCCACGGTGGCGATGCCCCGCTCGTGACACGCCCGGATGACCCGGAGCGCGATCTCGCCGCGGTTGGCGACCAGTACCTTGCGAATCTGCCGTCGGGCGGGGCTCTCGGCCACGTCGCCTCCCAGTTCGTCGGGGTTCCACACTCGGCTGGCGGACTAACGCAGGCACTGGCCCCCGTCCGGCAGCCCGGGCGACTGCTATCCTCGACCCCCGCACCGATCTGGGCTGCGCCGCGTGCAGCGTCCCCCCGGCGGCGCCCCCCTCCCCTGCCTGGAGCGTCCATGCGCCCGTGCTGCCCCGCCCCCGCTCTCGCCCTCGTCCTGCTCGCGGCGGCCTGTGGTGGCGGCGACGACAAGCCCGGGGCAGAGGCCGGCGCCGCGGGGGGCAGCGACAGCGGCACGGCGCCCGCCTCCTGCGCCCCGCCCGCCTGGGAGCTCGCAGGCTGCCTCGTCCAGACCTTCGACGACCACGACGCCGACGGCCGCTTCCCTGAGGTGGGCAGCGAGCTCTACGACGTCGAGGGCCGCCTCGTGGGCTGGGACCAGCGCTCGCCCACCGAGTGGGACAGCTACAGCGCCTGCTGGCGGGTCTACACCGGGGCGCTGCTCGTCGAAGAGGTCTGTGTGGGCCAGCCCGCCTACCGCACCACCTGGGCCCACGACGACGCGGGCCACCCGGTCTCGCGCAGCTACGATGCCGGCGACGACGGCAATGTCGACAAGGTCTGGTCCTACACCACCGACAGCGCCGGCCACATCATCGCCGAAGAGATCGACGAAGATCTCGACGGAAGCCCCGACGCCCGGGCCGACTTCACGGTCGACGACGCGGGCAACCGCACCAGCGAGCAGTGGGACTACGACCTCGACGGCGACCTCGACTTCACCAGCGTCTCCACCTGGGAAGACGGGCGCAAGATCCGCGAAGAGCGCGACACCGACGGTGATCTGGTCACCGACGCCCTGCTGGAGTGGGACTACGACGCGTGGGGCCAGCCGCTGGAGAGCCGCGAAGACGACAACAACGACGGCACCTCCGAAGAGACCACCACCTGGAGCTACGAGGACTGCGCCCCCACGGGCCACATCACCCTCGACGCCAGCGGCCGGCGCACCGTGGTGAGCCTGGAGGTCGACGCGCTGCGGCGCATCGTGCGCGAGCGCACCGACTACGACGGCGACGGCACGGCCGACCAGGACCGCCGCATCCGGTGGAGCTGCCCAGGCGGCTGAGCCCGCACCAGCAGCGCTGCCCCCAAGACGCAGCGCGCCCCCCCGCCCGAGAGCGGAGGGGCGCGACCCCGGCGACAGCACCGCTCAGGCGCGGGCTTCCCCGCCGGCCTGGCGCGCGTTCTCGCGGGCCTCGAGCTCGGTCGCGAGCAGCTTGCGCTTCTCTTCGATGTTCTCCTTGCCGAGGGCGATCTCGAGCACCTGCTCCATGCGGGCGCAGAAGTGGAACTCGAGCTCCTGCTGGACGTCGTCCGGCACATCGGGAAGGTCCTTGCGGTTCTTCTCGGGCAGGATGACGCGCTTGATGCCCGCGCGGTGGGCCGCGAGCACCTTCTCCTTGATGCCACCGACCGGCAGCACGGCGCCGCGCAGGGTGGCCTCGCCCGTCATGGCGAGGGTGTTGTCGACCTTGAGGTCGGTCAGCAGCGACACGATGGCCGTCAGCATCGTCACACCCGCCGAGGGGCCGTCCTTCGGGATGGCACCGGAGGGGACGTGGACGTGGATGTCGGTCTTGTCGAAGAGGTCCTCGTCGACGCCGAGATCGCGGGCCGCGGCGCGCACGTAGCTGCTGGCCACGCCCACCGACTCCTTCATGACATCACCGAGCGAGCCCGAGAGCTTCATGGCCCCCTTGCCGCGCATCTTGGTGGCCTCGATGAAGAGGATGTCGCCGCCCGTGGCCGTCCACGCGAGGCCCGTGGCCACGCCCGGCACCGCCGTGCGCTCGGCCACCTCGGAGAAGAAGCGGACCGGGCCGCGGATCTCCTCGACCTGCTCGGGGCCGATGACGACCTTCTCCTCGAACTCCTCCGCGGCGACCGTCTTGGCGACGTTCCGCATCAGCGCAGCAATCTCGCGCTTGAGGGAGCGCACGCCGGCCTCGCGGGTGTAGCTCTCGATGAGGAAGCGGATGCCCTCGTCGGTCATCTCGACGTGCTCGTCCGAGATGCCGTGCTCGGCCGCCTGCTCGGGAATGATGTAGCGGCGGGCAATCTTGAGCTTGTCCTCCATCGTGTAGCCAGGGATCTCGATGATCTCCATGCGGTCGCGGAGCGGGCCGGGGATCGTGTGGATCTGGTTGGCGGTGGCGATGAAGAGCACCTTCGACAGGTCGAAGGGCACGTCGAGGTAGTGGTCGGTGAAGGTGTCGTTCTGCTCGGGATCGAGCACCTCGAGCAGGGCGCTGGACGGGTCGCCCCGGTAGTCGGCGCCGAGCTTGTCGATCTCGTCCAGCACGTAGACGGGGTTGTTCGCCGCGCACTTCTTCATGCCCTTGATGATCTTGCCGGGCATGGAGCCGATGTAGGTGCGGCGGTGGCCGCGGATCTCGGCCTCGTCTCGCACACCGCCGAGGGCGATGCGGTGCATCTTGCGGCCCAGGGCCCGCGACACCGACTTGGCGAGCGAGGTCTTGCCGACGCCCGGGGGACCGGCGAGGCAGAGGATCGGGCCCTTCATGTCCTCCTTGAGCTTGCGGACGGCGAGGTACTCGACAATGCGCTTCTTCACCTTCTCGAGGCCGTAGTGGTCCTCATCGAGGGTCTCGGCGGCGCGGTTGATGTCGAGGTTGTCCTTGGTGGACTTGGACCAGGGCAGGTCGATGAGCCAGTCGATGTAGGTGCGCGAGACGGTGAACTCGGCGGCGCCGGGGCTCATGCGGCTCATGCGCTTGAACTCCTTGAGCGCGACCTTCTGCACGTCCTCGGGCATGCCCGCCGTGCGGATCTTGCGCTTGAGCTCGTCGAACTCCTCCTGGCGGTCGTCGACCTCGCCCAGCTCCTTCTGGATGGCCTTCATCTGCTCGCGCAGGAAGTACTCGCGCTGGGCCTTGTCCATCTCGCCCTTGACCTCGGACTGGATCTTGTTGCTCAGCTCGAGGACCTGGATCTCCTTGTTGAGGAGGGTGATGACCTTGTCCATGCGCTCGGGGGTGTCGAAGGTGTCGAGCAGATCCTGCTTCTCTTCGATCCCGATGGAGAGGTTGCTGGCGATGAGGTCGGCGAGCACGCCCGGGTTGTCGATCGAGCGCACGAGGAAGCTGGCCTCGGACTGGATCTGGGGCGAGAGATCGATGATGCGCTGGGCGAGCTCGCGCAGGTTGCCCATCTTCTCGTCGAGGTCCTTGGGGTGCTCGGTGGGCTCCTCGAAGACCTCGACCTCGGCCCGCAGGTAGGGCTCGGTGTGGACGAACTGCTTGACCTTGATTCGGGCGAGGCCCTGGATGATGACCGAGAGCTTGTTGCCCGGCATCTTCACCGACTTGAGGATCTTGACGATGGTGCCGGTGGCGTAGAGCTCGTCCTGGCCGGGATCCTCGTTCTTCGCGTCTTTCTGGGCCAGGATGCCGAGCAGCTTGCCGCTCGACAGGGCCTCTTCGACGGCCTGGAGGGACTTGTCGCGCCCGACGTTGATCGGGAAGGCGAGGACCGGGAAGATGACCGTGTTCCGAATCGCGAGAACCGGCAGGTTCATCTGGCTCGGCAGGCTGGAGCCTTCGGATCCGGGGGAATCGATGGGCATTCGTACCTCTGGCTGCGTGTCGACGGCCGCTGGTCTGGACCGGAATTGACCCGCCGCCAAGAACGGACGGCAGGAGCCTGAACATCGTCGGCGGGAGAGCCGAGCGGGAGGTCGGTCGGGGACCGGCTTCGCTGAACCCTTATTCGCGCGTGACGGCAGAGCAACAAGGCCCCGCCTCTCGCGGCGCGAGCATTGTCGAGAACGTCCCGTCAGTCAACACTCACGGTTGCTCCGGGATTCTTCCACGCTCGCGCAGGTGGCGCTCGTAGGCGGGCATGTCCTCGGTCGGCCAGCTGCGCACGCGGAGGTCTTCGGCGGTGGGCACGAGGGCCGCCGGCCAGGGCGCACCGGGGGCGGGCTGGGGGCCGTCCGGGGTCCAGGCGGCCAGATCCCAGACCAGCAGGGCGCCGTCGGCCGCCACCGGCGGGCCGAGCTCCGACGAGATGCGGGCCTCGGCGAGAAAGGGCGCCTGGGCGCGCTGGGCACTCGGGGCGTCGCGCAGCCCGCTGCGGTGGGCGTTGGCGTCGACGTAGAGCCGATCGAGCACCACCCAGCGGAAGCCTTGGCTGCGCAGCCGCTCGAGGTGGTGGGCCTGGAAGCTGGCGTCGGTGCGGCGCGGATCGTCGACCGCCGCAAAGAGGAAGCGGATGAAGGGGTTGTTGCGCTGCTGCTGGCGGTAGCCCTCGGGCCAGAAGAGGGGCGCGTTCTCGGCCATGCCCCCGAAGACGGGCTGCTCGTGGACCGGCTGGTAGGCGATGGAGATGCGGGCGAGGCCCAGGGGCAGCTCGATGAGCGCGCCCTCCCGCGCCCGGAGCTCGGTGTAGACCGCGGGCACCGGCAGGCTGCGGGTCACGAGCGGGAAGGCGAGGTTGTGGTGCTGTTCGGCGAGGGCGCCGCCGAGCACCAGCACCGCCGCCAGGGCCGTCCCCCGGACCGAGCGCCGCTCGAGGCGCGCGGCGAGCTCGCCCACCCCGAGGACCAGGGCGAGGAACACGAGCGGCAGCATGCGGTAGGGAAACCACAGCCGGTCGAAGTAGGGCAGCACATGGTAGGCGGCGAGGTAGAGCGGCATCGAGACCGTGCGCCCGTCGGCCATCGGGAAGACCGGACCGATGGCGAAGAGCGCGATGAGCGCGGCCAGCCCCAGCCAGAGCAGCCGCCGCCGGGCGCCGAGGGCCACCGCAACCGCGCCGAGCAGCCAGGTCAGGGTGGTGAGCTGGGGCTGGCCGTGGCGCTCCATCAGCACGAGGCCGTGGAGGCTGCGCGGCAGGTTCGAGGCGTGGCCCTTCGGCATCGCGAAGATGCTGTCGGTCTCGGCCTTCGAGAGGCCGGGCACGGCACCCTCGCCGGCGGCGCTGGCCATGCCCACCACCCCGGGCATCACCCCGAGCCCGGCCGCCAGGGCGGCCAGCCCGAAGCCCAGCAGCATGCGCCGCCGGGGGGCGCCCCCGGGCCAGATCAGCCGCCACAGGGCAATCCAGGCGTTGAATTCGTTAACAATAGGGTGCGATCTGAGGTTATTCAAGCTATCGGCACTATACCTTGATTTTACCAAACTTTAAACGGTTTCGAAGACAATGAACTTCACTAGCTTCCTATAGATACTAAAATTATTGAGAATCGTGTGGGTGTACAATTTAGCAATTTAGTAGACGAAATTAATCGGATTGCGTCCCATAAAATATATGGGCGCGTGACATCCGTGCTCGGTATGTTGGTTGAGATTAGTGGCGTCGAGGGTCTCGTATCAATCGGCGATCATTGTTTGATTGAATCTCGATCAGGTCGAGGTGTTGTCTGTGAGGTAGTTGGATTTAG
>CAXQUZ010000595.1:0-2730 GCA_964226865.1 Myxococcota bacterium
CCGAGATCTACACGTCTTAAGACACTCTTTCCCTACACGACGCTCTTCCGATCTCGCCTCACCCAGGCCGCCATTCTCGGCATGAACCTGCTCACCCACAGCGCCGCGCTGCTGGTGCTGGCGCGCGCCGACAGCCTGGCGGCCTTCTCGGCCGGCCAGCGGGCGGGTCTCGTGTCGCTGCTGCTCGAGGCCCAGGCCCAGGGCTACGACATCGGCCTCGTCTTCTGCGGCCTGAACTGCCTGCTGACGGGGGCCCTGCTCCTGCGCAGCCCCGGGGTGCCCCGGGCGCTGGGCGGGCTCGTCGCGGCCGCCGGCCCGGTCTACCTGGTGGGCAGCGGGCTGCGCTTCCTGTGGCCCGCGGCGGCCGGGGCCTTCCAGCCGGCCTACCTGCTGCCCCTGCTCGCCGAGTCGGCCTTCTGTCTCTGGCTCCTGGCCGGGGGCCCGCGGCCCGTCTCGCCCGGCCCGGGTGGCGTGGATAGCCTGCTCCGGTGATCCCCGTCCTCGCCCTGCTCGGCGTCCCCCTCGTGGTCGCCGGGACCGTCCAGCCCGTCGTCTACGGCGGCGTCCCCACCGCGGACACCCCGGCAGCGGTGGCGGTCGGGGTGGCGGACGGCGGCGCCCTGGTCACCCTGTGCAGCGGGGTGGTGGTGGCCGAGGACGCGGTGCTCACGGCGGCCCACTGCCTCGCCGACCTCGAGATCTTCGTGGACGCCGGGCTGGAGGCCGCCGTGGCCCTGCCGGGGGCCGGCGCAGAGGGCGCCGCGCTGCAGGTCGGCATCGTCGAGATGGTGCCCCACCCCGCCTGGGACCCCGCGGGCCGCGACCGGGGCTTCCTGCGGGACGCCGCCGTGCTCCACCTCGCCGCCGCCCTGCCCGTTGCCCCTGCCGTGCCTGCCGCGCGGCCGGCCACGGGCTGGTGGGGCGAAGACCTCGTGCTCGTCGGCTTCGGCGCCGAGGCCAGCGACGAGGTGAGCACCGGGGTGGCCACGGCGCTCTCCCTGCCCGTGGTGGAGGAGGGGCCGGTCGTGCTGCGGCTCTACGCCCGGGGGGCGGGCAACCTCTGCACCGGCGACAGCGGCGGCCCGGCCTGGCGGGACGAGGACGGCGCCGCCCGGCTCGTGGGCATCAACGTCTTCACCTACCCGGTCGGCGGCGGGGCCAGCTGCGAGGGCGGCGGCACGGGCACCCTCCGGGCCGACGCGATCTGGGACTGGGTGGCGGCCGAGCTCGACGGCCGCGCGCGCCCCGCCGGCTGTGCAGGATGCGCCACCCCTGGGGCCACCTCCGGCGGTGGGGGGCTGCTGGCGGCCCTGGCGATGATCGGCTGGGGAGCCCGCCGGCGCCGAGGGAGACCCTGAGGAATGGACGCGCCGGGCGGCGGTCGCCCCCCCGCTCGCGCACAGTGCTTGCCCGCGCCAGCCTCCCGTGCCAATGGTCCGGCTGCGGCGACGTCCCCCTCTTGCTCCTGGAGCCTGTCATGGCCCGTCTCTCTCTCTTCTCCGCCTCCCTCCTCTCCCTGCTCGTCGCCTGCGGTGCCGAGGAGGGCCAGTTCGACGACGCCGAGGCCATCGGCGCCGCCAAGGTCGAGGTCTGCCACTTCACCAACGGCCAGGGCGCCTACACGGTCATCGACGTGGCCGAGAGCTCGGTCTGCTCCCACCTCGACCACGGCGACACCCTCTTCGCCGACGACCCCGACTGTGTCGAGGACCACGCGGCGACCTGCTCCATGGCCACCAGCTCCCGGACCTGCACCTTCACGGCCAACGGCAGCTGCACCTGGGACACCGACACCTACACCTGCGTCTACCGCCCGTACGCCTGCGACTGAGCGACACCGGGCGGGCCGGGCGCGCAACCCATTCAGTTGTGTATGGGAGCAGTGCGCATTTCCGCAGTGTTCCATGTGGAGACGCATAGGTACAGGCTCTGGGTCGGGAGGCACCGCCGCCTCCCCCGCCCCGGAGACCCCATGTCCACCTCGCCCAGCCCGCGCCTCGTCGGCCTCCTCGTCCTGCCCCTCGTCGTGGTGGGGCCCTTCGCCCTGATGTGGGTGCCCGAGCAGGTCCACGTCGCCGGAGACGCCGCTGCGACCGCCGCGGCCCTCGCCGCCCAGACCGGGCTCTTCCGCCTCGGGCTGCTCGGCGAGCTGGTCATCGCCGCCACCGAGGTGGCCATGGTGGTCTCGCTCTACCGGCTGTTCCGGAGCGGCGGCGAGGGGCTCTCCCAGGCGGCGGCGGTCGCCCGCGGCCTCATGGTTGCGCTGATGGGCGGGAGCATCGTCGCCGGGCTGACCGCGCTCGCCGTGCTGCCGACGGCGCCCGAGCTGGTGCTCCCGCTGATGGAGGCCCGGGCGGCCATCTCGACGACCTGGGAGGCCTTCTTCGCCCTCCACCTGGCCTTTCTCGCGGTGGTGGTCCACCGCAGCGGACGGGTGCCGCGGGCCTTCGGGCCGATGCTGATGGTCGCCGGCGCCGGCTACGCCCTCAACAGCCTCGCCGAGCTCGCCGTGCCCTCCCTGGTCCCCGTCGCCGCCGTGGTGGTCGGCGTCACGGCCATGCTCGGCGAGCTGCCGCTGTTCTTCTGGCTGCTCGTGAAGGGCACCGTGGCCCCGCCGGCCTCCGCTGCGATTGCGCCCGCGCGCGCCCCGGCCGCGGCCTGATCCCCGCCCCGCCGAGAGATCGGAAGAGCACACGTCTGAACTCCAGTCACCGCATGCTATCGCGTATG
>CAXQUZ010000596.1:0-7541 GCA_964226865.1 Myxococcota bacterium
TGAAGACGAACCACGCGAGGCCCTTCCTCGGTGTAGTGGGCTGTCTTGAGGTTGGAGCCGAAAGGACCGTCGCACAGCCCTTGGCCTCCTTCCCCAGCAAGCTGGTCCACACTCGCCCAACACCACCCCTCCGGCAGCGACCGCATCATCCCCTCCGTCTCCGGCTCCACCGGCGGCTTGTACTTCTTCCGCCGCTTCGCCCCCTCCTGGGCGGCCTCGTGCGCCGCCTTGCGCTCGGTGAGGATGCGCGCCAGCAGAACCGACGCCGGCTCGTAGTCCCGCCCCTCCGCGCGGGCGAGGGCGGCCTCGGTCGGCACCAGCCGGCCCTCGACGGCGGCCTTGAGCACGCTCGCGCGGGCGCGCTGCACGTTGGCCTTGGCGCGGGTCAGCGAGGCGACGGCGGCGTCGAGGCGGGAGAAGTGGGTCTCGATGGCGGCGACGATGGCTTTCTGTTCTTCCAAAGGCGGAACCAACACCTCCAGTCCATTGAGATCGCCCTGGTTGACCTTGTAGATGCCTGCCGTGGTCCGCGCCGCGGATTCGATCTGGGCGCGAACGTGGGGCGCGTTCCACTGAATCGCCAGGAACCGTGGTTCCACGGAGGAGGTTTCCGGGCGGACTCGAATCATCGTGTCGGGAAAAGCAACGTTTGGCGGGCGCTGTGGAACGAGAGACGCACGTCCTACGAGGTGCAACGAGCCGTTTCCTCGGGCAACCAAAAGGTCGCCAGCTTCGACAACGTACCGCTCGGCATCTTCTCGACTCCAGGCACCTGTCTTGTGTTGGGAGAAGTCGAGCCTCTCACCACGCAGGGCGCCTAGCCGCAGGACGGGAAAACCATCGCCGTCGCGCACGGAACGACCGTTGGAAAGGCGTTCCGCGAGGACACTCCGAAGCTGGCACTGTTGCCAATGCGCAGGGATACTGCTCACGCCACCAACTCCCGATTCAGCTCATCCACGACCGCCTCATACTCGTCCCCGAACAGTTCATAGAACCGCCCGAGCCCGCCCTTTCCCGCAAAGGGAACCTCGTCCAGATCCTCCACCCGCACCTCCAGATCCACCGCGATGCGGTCCCGAATGAGCTCCAGCCAGTCCCGCTGCTCGCCGGTGAACGTGCGCCCCCGGTTGGCCTGCTGAGCCAGCCAGTTGTCGAACCGAGCGGCCGCCTGGTCGGCGTAGCTCACCAGCTCCTCGTCCACCCCCATCGCGTGCCGGGCCAGGCTGATGAGGTCGGTCATAAGCTTGCCCTTGCTCGCCCCGCGCACGCGGCCGGCCTCCACTCGCTCGTAGGCCGCCCACAGGGCCTCGCCCGTCCACTGGCGCGGCGGGCGCTGGAGGGCCGCCACGAGGTCGAGGAGCTGCTTGCGCGTGAGCCGCTGGGCGTAGGGCCGGCTGTAGAGGACCGTGAGCGCGTCCAGCTCGTCCTTATGCTGTTCACAGAAGGCCTCGAATTCGCTCACCAGCGCCTGTCGGCGTCGTGGTCGGGGGTGAGGTCCTGCCGGGCGCCCGCGCGGGTCACCTCGTCGAGGGTCACCTCATCCAGGATGACGTCCTGGGCCTTGCGGACGTCGAGCAAGGCCTGTCGAAGGGCCGGGCTGTGGGCCAGCGGCGAGGCGGCCTCCTCTCGGAGCGCCTGCTGGGCGGCCTGGAGCTGTTCCTCGGAGGGCGTGGCGTTCGCGGGCAGATCGTGCATTGCGCGGGCACGGTCGTCCTCGGTGTCGGGGTCGAGCCGGTCGAGGATGCCCGCCACCAACTCGCGCAGGGGTACGCCGCCGCTGGCCTGCACCACCATGTGCTGCTGGTCGTCGGTGAGCTGGCGGTCCATGCGGTCGAGGTGGGCGGCCAGGGTGGACAGCACGTCCTCGTCGCGGTTTCCGGCGGCCACGAGCTCCAGCAGCTTCTTGAAGCTGACCGACCGATCCCGGTCCAGGGGCGGGTCGCCCTTGTTCTCCTCCATCACGCCCACGCAGTCCACGATGACGAAGTGGGTCTTGGTGGTGGCGTCGGGGGTGACGGAGCGGAAGTCGGCGTCGGGGATGATGCGCACGCCGCGGCCCTTCATCTGCTCGAACAGACCGCGGGACTTCACCGACCGCAAGAAGACCACGCACTCCAGCGGCTTGATGTCGGTGCCGGTGGCAATCATGTCGACCGTGACGGCGATGCGCGGGTTGTAGCTATTTCGGAAAGCCTGGATGAGGGCCTCGGGCCTGCGGGACGCGCTCCTGCGGGCGGCGTCGCCCAGGGTGCGCTCGGGCTTGTAGGTGACCTTGACGGCCTGTTCGTTCGACATCGGCCAGTCCTCGCGCAGGATGCGGAGGATGTCTTCGGCGTGGTCGTCGGACTTGGCGAAGATGAGGGTCTTCGGGATCTCGCGGCGGCCGGGGAAGATCTCGGTGAACAGCTTGTCCTTGAAGGTCCGCAGCACGGTGCGGATCTGGTCGGGCACCACCACAGAGCGGTCGAGCTGGCTGGCGGTGTAGGTGAAGTCGTGGTCGAGCTGTTCCCAGCGCACGGCGCGGGTCTGGCGGTCGCGCTTGCCGACGACGGTGTCGGGCTCGGCCACGAGCATCGCCCCTTGCTCGGTGACGCGGGTGCGGATCTCGTAGACCTGGAAGGGCACGTTCACCCGGTCGCGCACGGCGTGGGTGTGGGTATACTCGCTCACCACGTTCTTCTGGAAGAAGCCGTAGGTGCGCTTGTCGGGCGTGGCGGTCAGGCCGATGAGGCTGGCGTCGAAGTACTCGAGCACCTGCCGCCACAGCGAGTAGATGGAGCGGTGGCACTCGTCGATGACCACCACGTCGAAGAAGTCGGGCGGGAGGTACTCGTTGTAGACCACGGGCGGCGGCTCGCGAACCAGCGCGGCCCCGCCACCGGTGAAGGCCGAGCCCTCCTCGACCTCGCTGTCGATGTCCTCGTCGCCCTTGAGGATGCTGTAGAGACGCTGGATGGTGGTGATGACCACCTTGTTGACCGGGTCGACCTTGTTGTGGCTCAGGTTCACCACGTTGTAGAGCTCGGTGAACTTCCGGCCGTCGTCGGGCGTGGTGAAGGACTGAAACTCCTTCAGCGCCTGCCGGCCCAGGTTGCCCCGGTCCACCAGGAACAGCACCCGCCGGGCACCCCCCTGCTTGATGAGCCGGTACAGCGACGAGATGGCGGTGAAGGTCTTGCCGGAGCCCGTGGCCATCTGGATGAGGGCACGGGGGCGGCCCTGGCGCACGCTCTGTTCCAGGTTCTGTACGGCGCGGATCTGGGCGGGCCACATGCCGGTGGTGTTGAGCGCGGGGGCGAGGCGCATCCGGCCTTGCAGTGTGGGCGCGGGCGCGGCCCCGGGCTTGCCGTCGCGGCGGTCCAGCTCGGCATCCAGCCAGCCGCGGAGGGTGGCGGGCCGGTGGAAGGAGAACACCCGCCGGGCGCGGGGGTCGGGGTCGAGGCCGTTGGTGAACCAGGTCTCGATACCGGTGCTCTCGTAGAGGAAGGGCAGCGGGCGGACCGGCACCTGCAGCTCCCGCAGTGCGGTCTGGGCATAGGCCTGCGTCTGCGCCTCGATGCTGGACAGGGTGACGCCCGCCTTCTTGGCCTCCACCACGCCCACGAGCTGGTTGCCGAGGAACAGCAGGTAGTCGGCGGGGCCGGCCTTGGTCTGGAACTCGCGCACGGCCACGCCGTCGGCCGCGGCGAGGTTCATGGCGGCCTTGTCCTGCACTGCCCAGCCCGCGGCCTCGAGCATGGCGTCGATCTGCGCGCGCGCCTGCTGCTCGGGGAGCGTGTGGGAATCGGAGGACGGGGACATGCGGGACTCCAGCCGGGCGCGCATATTGGCAGAAACCCGCATGGGAATCCACTGTGGGAGGGATGGCTGGCGTGGCGGGCGACGCGAGACACCATCAGGGGCCAACTCTGGCCACCACCCCACCCGGAGGAGTGTGCGAGGCGCCGAAGTCGATCTTGGGCGCTGATTTCGACCTCACCCTGGCCGGGGGCAGTGCGGAGTAATCGGCGCCCACGACCCGAGAAGTGGGGGCGAGACAAACCTGCCCCGATTGGGCCCCCTACGATGTCGCCGGAGACGAATGCGCAGCCCCGAGCGATGGAGAAGGCTGGTCATCCACCCGCAAGGGATGCGGTGTCGACCCGGAAGCCGTCGGGGGTCTCGGTGACCTGCACCTTGGCGACGATGCGCCGGTCTTCCGGGGCGGTGCGGATGGCCTGGCGGGTGAGCGCCACGAGCAAGTCATCCATGGCTGCGTCGTCTTGCTCGTCGAGCCTGCCGCCAGCAGTTTCGTGGACGAGCTGCTTGAGTCGCTCCAGGCCCTCTGCAAGCTCCGCTGGCGTGTTGGCGCTGCGGGTGGTGGACCAGACCGCCGCGGCCACTGTGTAGAGCTTCTGGAGGTCGCCGATGCCGGGATTGTCCATTCTGTCGAGCACGGGCTGGACGACCGCGTGGAGGTTGTCGGACATCGACCGCTTGCCGGCGGGGGCCGTGGCGAATCGGCGCTGCTCATCGGCGACGAGGTGACAGCGCTTGTACTTCTTGCCGCTGCCGCACCAGCACTTGTCGTTGCGCCCCGGACGCTTGTCACCTTGGAGCGGACGCTTGGCATGGGTGGTGAGAAGGGCTTCAAGCTCGGCGATTCGGTCGGCAGTGGTGTCGCCTTGAAGCCGGATGGAGTCGGGGGCACGGGACATGGGAGCAGACCTCTTCCTCGGGAGCGTGGCCCGGGGGACACGGGGGGCTTGGTGGGCGAGCATACCCGTCGGTCGCGCCCCGGGGGTTGGTGCTGGCCTCTCCCTAGCGACGTGTGGGGTGGGGCGTCGGCCCAACGTCGCAGGGAAGCGGTCGAGGTTGGGCCACAGGTCGGGCCGGGTGAGAGCGGCCTACTGTTGGGCGGTTTCGAGCCGTGGCCCAACCTGGCCCATCCTCTTGGGAGGGAATTCCCGATGGCTCCCACCGATTCGAACTGGGGCGCTCCGCAACCGGCCGCAAGGGCATCCAAGCGCGTGGCCCGATACCCGCTGCTCCCTGGCGGTCGGCTCATCGCGAACCCCGCCCGCCATCGCCCGGAGGTCGCTCATGTCCTGCCCGCTGTCCTACGCCTCCATCGGCACGGTCGTGGACGGCCTCGGCGCCACGTTCGACACCCTCGACTTCATCGCGGCGTGTCCCAACTCCGGCGGCACGAAGACGGGTGAGGCGTGTCCGGCTGTGCGGAGGCGTGGCAATCGGTCCGTGTGCGGACGAGGGCTGGCGGACTGGCAGGGTCGCTACCCCGAGCGGCTGACGAAGAAGGCCAACCGGTCCCCTGCTCGGTGGGAGAAGCCCGGAGCGAAGGCATCGCCGACCACGAGGGCCTCCTCCCCAGCCCGTGGGGCGAGTCGAAAGCCCAAGAGCGGGTGGACTGCGACCATGCAGCAGCATCAGGTCCGTTGGAAGGAGGACACCGCCCGCGTTGTCGAGCGCGGAACCCATGCCGGCGCACTCCGAGACTACCTGTTTCCCCGCGCCTCCTGGGCCGAGAACCTGCTCCCCGAACACCGTGATGCGGTGCTCCGGCACATCGAGCGCGAAGACATCGGTCTGCACACTTTCGCCCACCATGTGCTGTCGTCCCAGTGCTTCGCCTTCAACCTCGCGGCCCCGTTTCTCGAGCAACCCGCGCGGCTCACGGGTGCGCTCCGTCGGTTGCTGCCCCCAGCGGTCGCAAGCGAGCTGGAGCAGGTGACGCGGGTGGAGCTGGAGTACGACGGCGGTGAATCCGGCTTCGGGGAACCAACGAACGGGCGACGGGGTGAAAACCGCACGAGCGTGGACATCGCCGTGTGGTGGCGGGACCGGTCGGGTAGCGAGAACCTCGTGCTGGTGGAGGTGAAGTTCACAGAGGCTGGCTTCGGTAGCTGCGGAAAGGGCGCCAAGCACCGGGGACGGTGCAACGACGACGGCGAAGGGCTGGTGCGCAGCCGTGGCCGAGGCTGTCCGCTCACCGAGCCGCCCCACAATCGGACCTACTGGTCGCTCGCCGACCGCCACGACCTCTTCCAGTGGGATGCCCTCGGTGGTGGGCCAGCCTGTCCGTTCCGCCACGACGGCTACCAGTTGATGCGCAACCAGCTGCTCGCGCGCGTGCTCGAGTCCGACCGCGCCCCAGGGCTCCGACGCGTCGACTTCGCAGCCCTGGTCCATGACGACAACCCGTCCATTCGTCGGCTTCGCGCACCGTTGGGCGGCCACGCCGACGTCGCGACCGGCTGGCGCAGTGTGCTGACCGATCCGACCCGGTGGCACTTCTGGGTGGCGTCGGACTGGCTGGGGACCGCGCCGGACGCGCCCGAGTTGGCGGGATGGCACACAGCGATGCGAAACCGGTACTTCCCGGACGGGGCGACACCGGGAACGTCACCCAAGCCCGCCACCACGGGCACGGCGGTGTCCAGCGTGCGCGCCAACGCGGTGGTAGCCGGGCATCGCAAGGCGGTGGCGTGGATGGGCACCGATGCGTTCCTGGCCTATGCGCGCCGGTGCGACTCGGTGCTCGGGCCGGGGCGGGTCTACTTCCGGGCGACAGGCTCGGGCGTGGTCCAGGTGGTGCTGGACAACAGCGCGCCCGGCTTCGTGGGCTTCCGCACAGACAGCAAGGACCAGGGCTACCTGCTCCGGTCGGGACGGCCTCTGCCCAACGACGCCGAGCTCACCGACCGGTGGCGTTCGTTCCGGCGATGGCTGCCGTCGGTGCGTCGAGAGTCCGCCGAGGAACAGGCGGTCATTCGCTGGATGCACAAGGCCCTGCGCAACGAACTGCGGCTCCCCGAGCTGGGCGACGGCTGGGTGCTGCTCAACCAGGAGTGGCGCTTCCTCGACGGTGCCGGCAAGGGGAAGAAGTCGGACGTGCTTGCCGTCCACGTTCCGTCGGGCAGGCTGGGCATCGTGGAGTGCAAGGACGACTCCGCCAAGCGCGACGCGGCGATGGAACAGCTCGAGCTCTACGCGGGCGCCTGGGCACGAGACCGCTCGGTGCTCCCGCCCTTCTTCACCACACAGCTACAGGCCATGGGCAAGGTCTACGGCGCCGACGCGCAGGTCTCGTCGGTCACGGTGAGCGAGGGCGCCGCGGCGCAGTTCTTCGCGTGGCCCCGCTTCGGAGGGATGGTCGTGGAGCGCATCCGGTAGGTCGATGGAACGGGTTCGGTTCCATCGAGTGCCTCACCCGCGGAACATGCGCGCCCACTCCAGCATCATCTGCTGCATCTTGACCACCGCGTCGTTTAGGTCGCTCACCTCGGCATTCAGCTCGTCGACGCGCTTGCTCAGCCGGCGAATCCGCTGCTCGTTGTCCTGCGAGTAGCTGCGGATGCCGATGACCTTCCCCTCCAGGTCGATGGCCCACTGGGGCTCGTCGTCCGGGGGTGGACGGCGTGCCGGCGTGCGGACCGCTGGAGGCGGCGAGGGCATCGCGGGTGGCGGAGCCGGCATCGGCTTCACCCGGACCGGTTCCGCGACGGGCGGGGGAGCCTCTCGATGAGGAGCCGAACCAG
>CAXQUZ010000597.1:0-9365 GCA_964226865.1 Myxococcota bacterium
GTCTTAAGACACTCTTTCCTACCCGACGCTCTTCCGATCTCGAAGAAGCTCGGCGTGGCCCCGTGGCCCAAGGTCGTCTCGGGCACCAGCGTGGGCGCCCTCAACGGCATCTTCCTCGTGCCCCGCAGCCCCACCTACATGGTCTACCTGTCGCGGGTCTGGCAGCGCATGCGCATCCCCGACATCTACTCGGTGCGCGGCCGCGACGTGCTCACCAGCCTCACGGGCCTGGGCGGCGGCAACGTCTCGGCCATGCTCGATCCGACCCCGCTCAACACCCTGGTCCACGGCCTCTTCCCCCACGAGGGGGTGCGCGAGAGCATCGACTCGGGCGCCATGCGCGCGGTGATCTTCAGCGCCACCGATCTCCAGACCGGCCGCAACACCCTGTTCCTCGACACGGCCGATCCCACCATCGACCTCGACCCCCTGCCGGGCACCTGTGTGCGCCGGGGGCCGCTCCAGCCCGAGCACCTCCTCGCCAGCTCGGCCCTGCCCTTCCTCTTCCCGCCCATCGACGTGGGGGGCGACAAATATGTCGACGGTGGCCTGCGCCAGAACACCCCGCTGCGGCCCGTTCTCCACAGCGGCGTCGACCGGGTGCTGGTCATCAGCCCCCACAGCCCCAAGGAGGCCATGGACCACGGCGGCCTCATCGAGGAAGAGCACGAGGTGGTGCCGACCCTGGCCTTCCTGGCGGGCAAGAGCCTCAACGCGCTGATGGCCGATCCGGTCGACCGCGACCTGGCCAATGCCGAGAAGACCAACCGGCTCATCGCCTGGGGGGTGCAGCGCTACGGCCCCCAGTTCGCCGACCACATCGCCCAGGACCTCGGGCTGCGGCGCATCCGCATCCTCACCATCCGCCCCGAGATCGACCTGGGTGGCGTGGCCAACGCCACCTACCGGGCCCACCCGCCCCCCGACGTGCCCCACCTGCGCTGGCTGCTCAACCTGCTGGTCGACCGGGCCAACGAGGCCGGCGGCGAGTCGGATCTGCTCAGCTACCTCTACTTCGACCGCGAGTTCACCGCGCGCATCGAGGCCCAGGGCCACGCCGACGCCAAGGCCAACGAGGAACAGCTGGTGCGCTTCCTCATCGACGACTGAGTCCGGGGGCCCTGGCACCGGCCGGGGCCTCAGAAGTGCTCGACCAGGGCGAAGTGGAAGTTGCCCGGGGGCACGGGGCGGCCCAGGTCGGTCTCGCGGTTGAGCCGCAGGGCGATGCTCGTGACCACCGTGCCCAGGGGCGAGGGCACCTGGATGCCGATGCCCGTGCTGGTCTGGAGCTGGCCCAGGTCGACACCGGCGACGATGACCTCGCCGCGGTCGTTCTCGATGCTGCGCATGCGCTCCCAGACCCGGCCGCTGTCGACGAAGCCGATGAGGTGGAGCTGGGGCCAGATGCGGAAGCGTCCCTCGAGGGTTCCGGTGAGCATGACGTTGCCGCCGATGCGCACGTCGTTGATGTCGCCGTCCCAGCCGGGCGGGTTGAGCATGCGGGTGGACCAGCCGCGCACGGTGCCGACCCCGCCGGCGAAGAACCGGGTGGGAATGGCCTGGAGCACGTCGTCTTGGTGCCATGCCATCCAGCCGCCGCGCAGGGAGGGCGCGAGGACGAGGCGCTCGGGCAGCACCGGGACGAAGCCGTGGACGGCGAGCGCGGCCCGGGTCCAGCTGTCGGCGTCGGCGCGGCCCCAGGGCACGACCGTGCCCTCGACCACGGCCCCGGACTGGGGGGAGGCCCGGTCGTCGAGCTGGACGTAGCGCAGGTCGATGTGGGGGCGCAGCACGAGGGCCTGGGAGCGGAAGCGCGGCCGCTGCATGCCGTCCATCGGGGCGGGCGGCGGCCCGGGCACCTCGCTGTCGAACCAGCGCACGAAGAGGGGCTCTTGGGCGGGGGTGGCGAAGGAGCGCCACCAGCCCACCTCGGGAGCGAAGGAGAGGGTGAGGTGGCGGCTCGGGCGCCAGCGCAGGCCGGCCCGGGCCCCGGCGGTGGCCTGGTGGTAGCCGCGCCAGGTGTCGAGCCGGCCGCTGGCGCCCGTGAAGACCGAGATGCCGGCGAGGGGGCGCACGAAGAACTCGGCCTCCATGCCGCTGCCGCCGACGGGGCCGTGGTTGCCGAGAAAGGCGGAGGGGCCGAAGAGCACGGGCATGGCGCGGTAGCCGGCCTGGGTCCAGAAGCGGCCGCTGGCGAGGCCCCGGCCCACGTGGTTGCCCTGCCAGGCGGCGCCCAGCTCGACCGAGTAGAGCGAGGCCTCGCTCGACAGCCCGAGCACCGGCGACCAGCCCCCGGCCTCGGCCTCGTCCACCCGGACGTGGACGGGGGTGGTGCCGTCGGCCTCGATGGTCCCGGGGCGGGCCGTGACCTCGGCGAAGGCCGGCAGCCGATCGAGGCCGAGCTCGAGGCGCTCGAGGGCCCGCTGGTCCCAGGGATCGCCCGGGCTGAAGCGCGGCTGGATGGCGCGGCGCACCCGCCCCCGGTCGAGCAGCTCGAGGCCGTGGTAGCGCACGGTGCCGAAGCGGGCGGGGGTGCCCGGGTCGACGTGGAAGAGCAGGGTCGCCGTGCGGGGGCCGCCGGGCACGACCGGATCCGGCACCAGCACGCTCGTGGCGAAGGGGTAGGGGTGGCCCCGGCTGGCCATCGCGTGGCGCAGGGCCGCCTCGGCCGCCCGGCGGGAGGCGCCCGTGTAGTGGTCGCCGGTGGCGACGGGCAGGGCCGCGAGCAGGGCCCGCCGCAGCTCGCCCTCGAGCAGCTCTTCGCCGACCAGATCGACCCGCGAGATGTCCCAGCGCGGGCCGGTCTGGACCGTGAAGATGGCGCGCCAGGCGCTGCCCGGGGCCTTGCGCTCGGCGTTCTGGCCCCACCAGGTCGGGTCGGGCTCGACGGTGAGGCCCACCTCGGCCTCGAGGAAGCCCTGGTCGATGAACCAGTCGCGCACCCGCAGCTCGTCGGCCTCGAGGGTCTCGCGGTCGAGGGGGGGCAGGGGGTAGAAGCGCCGCACGAAGGGGGCCTGCTCCCACCAGGCGGGCACCGGGTGGTCGAGGGCCAGGCGGGCGGCCCAGGAGGTGTCGATGGCGGCGCTGCGGCCCCGCTCGCCGGGCACGGTGGCCGGGAGGTCGGGGTGGCGGGGGTAGAGCCGATCCCAGTCGGCCTCGGGGCCCTGGACGCGGGCGTCTGTGAGCCAGGGGGGCCCCGGCGGGGGCGTCTTGGGGCCGCAGCCGGCGCCGCCCAGGGCCGCGAGGCCCGAGACCAGGATCCCGAGCGCAGCGGGCAGCAGTCGGGGGCGTGGCCGGGGGGGGATGCGCACCGCAGGACCTGCGACGGGGGGCCGCGCAGTCTGACACGCCCCCCCGTGGCCGGCCAGTGGGGGGCGACGGGGCGGTGCCGGTCGGCGGCCGCCAGCCTAAGAGGGGCCCCATGGCCGGCCCCGCTCCCCGCACCCTGCGCATCCCCGCCGTGGACCAGCTCCGGGGCCTGGCGGTCGTGGCCATGGTGGTCTACCACTTCGCCTGGTTCTGCGATGACGCTGGGCTGGTCGAGCTTGCCGTGCGGCGCAGCCCCGGCTGGCGGTCCTTTCAGCGCGCCATCGCCGGCACCTTCTTCGGGCTCGTGGGGGTGGGGCTGGTGCTGGCCGGGGGGGCGGCCGCGCCGCTCGGTCCCATGCTGCGGCGGCTGGGGCGCATCGCGGCCGGGGCGGCCGTGGTCACGGCGGCGAGCCTCGTGCTGGATCCGCGGCGGGTGGTGGTCTTCGGCATCCTCCACAGCATCGCGGTCTGCTCGCTGATCGGGCGGCCGCTGCTGCGCCTGCCCACGGTGGCGCTCGCGGGCCTGGGCGCGGCGCTGGTGGCGGCGGGGGCCGGGCTGCGGCTGGCGGCCTTCGACCACCCCGCCCTGCACTGGACGGGCCTCTCGCCGCGGGTGCCGCCGACCTTCGACATCCAGCCGCTGCTGCCCTGGCTCGGGGTCGTGCTCTGGGGGGCGGTGCTCGGGCGTGCCCTGCGGGACCGGGCGGCGGGCGCGGCGAGGGCGGGCGTCCCGGGGGCCCTGGGCCGGGGGCTGGGCTGGCTCGGGCGCCACAGCCTCTGGGCATACATGGCCCACGTCCCCGTGCTGGTGGGCATCGTGGCCCTGCTGCTGGCCCTGTCATGAGGCCGGGCCTGCCGCGGCTGCTGGCCATCACCCCCCCGGCGGCGGGGCCCTGGCTGGACGGGCTGGGGGCGCTGGCCGATGTCGGTGTGGATGGCCTGTTGATCAGGATCTTCGACGATGACGCGGCCGTGGCGCGGGCCCTCGCCGGGTCTCGGCGCTTCCCGGTGGTGTTGCTCCGCTGGCAGGGGCCGGACGACGTGGCCCGGGCCCAGGACCACGGGGTCGGCCTCCACCTGCCGGCCCGGGTGGCCCCGGTGGCCCACCCCGTGCCCGGGCTCCGCAGCGCGAGCTGCCACAGCCTCGCGGCGGTCGCGGCGGCGGCGGGCCTCGAGCTCTGCACCCTCTCGCCGGTCTTCCCCCCCGGCTCGAAGCCGGACGATCGCCGGCCCCCCCTGGGCCCCGGGATCTTCAGCCGCTGCCCTCCGGGGATCGGCGCGCTGGCCCTCGGGGGCATGGATCCGGCCCGCACCCGGGCGCTGCGGGCCCGGGGCGCCGCGGGGGCGGCGGGCATCGGTGCCTTCTTTCGCAGGGGCGCGGTCTATCTTGCCGGGGCCCGGGCGATGGTGGCGGCGGCGGGCGGGGCGGAGAGGGCCCCGGGCGCCTGAGCCGGTTGCGACCCGGGGGGAGGGGCCACCGGGCCCGGTCGCCGCCACGCCCATCAAGATCTGGGGACCCGGAGCCGATCCCTCGCCTGAGACCAGATCCTCGGCGCGAAAGGAGCGGCACGATGATGAACGAAGACCTGATGCAGGACGGCGGGCCCGGCGCGGCCACCGCGGGGCAGTTCATCCACTTCACCTCGGCGGGCAAGCACATGCTGCTGCACATCGAGGATGTGTCGGAGGTGGTGCCGCTGATGTCGCTGACGGGGGTGGACCACATGGGCGGGAGCTGCCGCGGCATGCTCAACCTGCGCGGGGAGATGATCCCCGTCTTCGACGTCCAGGCCCCCGGCGAAGAGGTCAACCAGCTCTCGCGGCTGATCCTCGTGAGCCGGCGCAGCTCGACCCTCGGGCTGCTCGTCGATGACGTGGTGGACGTGGTGGTCGTGCCCCCCTCCCAGATCGCCGAGCGCCCCCTGGGCGGCGGCAAGCGCGCGACCTTCGCCCGCCTCGAGGATGCCGTGCTGCCCATCTTCGAGCCGGTGGCGGTGCTGGCATGAGCACGGTGGCCCCGACAGCGGTCTCGACAGCGGTCTCGACAGCGGCCCGCAGAGAGGCCCTGCGCCAATTTGCCACCGAGACCTTCGGCATGGACCTCGGCTGCTACCCCGAGAGCCTCATCCAGGCGATCGTGCGCGACATGGCCGGCCCCGAGGTGACCCGCGACGCGGAGTGGCGCAAGAAGGCCCTCCAGTCGCTGTCGATCGGCGAGACCCACTTCCTGCGCCACCGCTCCCAGTTCCACAGCCTCGCGCGCTGGGTGCGCCAGCACCCGGTCGGCGCCGACGAGACCCTGCGGGTGTGGAGCGCCGCCTCGTCCACCGGCGAAGAGGTGTGGTCCATCGCGGCCACCCTGCGCGAGATGCCCGAGCTCCGGGGGCGCTTTGCCGTCGAGGGCTCCGACATCAACCCGAAGTCCATCGAGACCGCCCAGCGGGGCACCTACCGCCGCTGGTCGATGCGCACGGTCACCGACCAGGACGCCGAGGGCTGGCTTGAGACGCTCGACGAGGACCAGGGCGGCGCCACCGTCCGGGTGGTGGAGGCCCTGCGCCCCCACGTGCGCTTCCTCGTGCGGAACCTCAAGCTGGACGCCTACCCGGCCCAGCAAGACATCATCTTCTGCCGCAACGTGCTCATCTACTTCGGTCCCGAAGACATCCAGATGGTGTACCGGAAGCTGTTCCACGCCCTCAAGCCGGGCGGGGTGCTCTTCATCGCGGCCACGGATCCGGAGCCGGAGGCGGCCGTCGGCTTCGACGCCACCTACGACGGCACGGTGCGGCTGCTCGTGCGCCCCGACCCGGCCGCACGGGCGCCCGCGCCCGCCAAGGCGGCGGCCCGCGGGACGAGCGCGCCCAGCGCCCCGAGCCGGTGGAGCGCCCGCAGCAGCAGCGCCGCGTCCTCTCGGAGCAGCAGCGCCGGGTCGTCTCGGAGCAGCAGCGCCGCGTCCTCCCGCAGCACCGCGTCCTCCCGCAGCAGCTCCAGCCGGTTCTCGTCCTCCCGCAGCAAGAGCTCGCTGTCCCGCAGCACCACAAGCACCGCCTCCGGTCGGAGCACGAGCCGCAGCCCGGCCCCCGCTCCGGGCCCCGCCGCCCGGGCCGTGTCGCGCTGGGCCCAGACCCGTCCCGCGCCCCCGGCACCGGCGCCCGCCCCCGCGGCCCCCCCGGTCGCGGTCGAGGACGCGGGCGTGGCCGAGGCCCGGCGCCAGGTGCGGATGCTGCTCCAGATGGTCAGGGACGGCGCAACCCACGCTGCCCTGGCCCAGGTCGACGACCTGGTCGAGGCCCACCCCGGCGAGGTCCGCTACTCGCTCGTGGCGGCCGAGATCGCGCTGAAGATGAACCTGGATCGGGTCGCCCTCGGCCACGCCCGCCACGCACAATTCCTCCAGCCCGACGCCATCTGGCCGAACCACCTGATGGGCACCTTGCTGTTGCGCCAGGGCCCGTCCCCCTACGGTGCCAAGCGCCTCGCGCTGGCCCGCCAGCAGCTCGCCCAGCTCGGGCCGTCCGACCCGGTGCCCTTCACCGGCGGCCGCACCCGCGCCGAGCTGTCCGAGACCATCCATGCCGATGCACGCAGCCCCCGAGGAGGCACCCATGCCCGCTGAAGCCGCCGAGTCCGTGGCCACCGGCGCCGGCGTCCAGAGCGCCAGCGCGGACGCCATCAACGCCATCCTCTCCCAGCGTGCCCACCGCTACGCCAAGCGGGTCGACACCGCCGAGGGCGGCGAGCACCAGGAGATGCTCTACTTCGACCAGGGCGCCTCCCAGTACGCCATCGCCCTCGAGCACCTGCGCGAGGTGCGGGTGCTGCGGGGCTTCTGTCCGGTGCCCGGGGCCCGCACGGTCGTGCCCGGCATCTTCTACTACCGGGGCGAGGTGCTCAGCCTCCACGACCTGAGCGCCTACATGACCGGCCGCTCCGGCGAGGAGCCACGCTGGGTCATCATCGTCGAGTGGGAGCGCCAGCGCCTCGGGCTCATGGCCCGGGACGTCGTCGACGTGCGCCGCACCAGCATGGCCGAGATCCGGCCGGCGCCCGTGACCATGGGCGCCCGGGCCAACACCCTCTCGGGGGTGCTCGACAGCACGCTGATCCTGCGAACCGAGGCCCTCTTCACCACGGCGGCCTTCTTCAACGGTCTCTGACCGGGCCCCAGCGGTCCCCGACCCGCGCCGCGAGGCCCCCGCCGCCCGCTCCGGACCCCCCGGGGCGGGCGCGCTGCGTCTTGGACCGGGGGCCTGGCGCTTGTCCCCCTCTCTCCCTGGCGGGTGGCCCCCCCGCTCTCCCCCCCAGATCCGCCCCTGGTCGGGGACGGCCCGCGGGGATCGTCCACAGCTGGTGTGCACTCCCGCAACAGTCCCGGGCCCGCCGGCCGATGAGGGCACTGCAGACGAATCCCGCCCCCCCGGAGGAGCGACATGTCCGAAGAGGAGCGCGAAATCATCGAGGCCTTCACCGAAGAGTCTCTCGAGCTGCTTCGCACCTGCGAGAGCGCGCTCAACGGCCTCCTCACGGCCGGAGAGGACGAGCAGCCCGAGCTCTGGAACGGCCTGCTGCGCGCCCTCCACACCGTGAAGGGCTCGGCGGGCTTCCTCGGGGACGGCGACGTGCCCAAGATGATCGAGAGCAAGACCCACACCACCGAGGACCGGGCCAAGGCCATCCACACGCGCGAGGGGTCGTTCAGCGGGGACGAGATCGACGAGCTGGCCACCGAGGTCGAGACGATCCGGGCCCTGCTCGACCACCTGCTCGATCCGAGCGCGCCGCTGCCCGATCTGGACGGGCCGCCGGCCCCGGAGCCCGTGGGCACGGTGACCATGCTCAACCCGCCGGAGACCATGCCGAGCTCGCCGCCCGTGCGTGCCTCCGCTCCGAGCCCGGCCCCCGCGCCCGCGCCCGCGCCCGCGCCCGCTGCGGCCCCCGCGCCCGCTGCGAAGGCCGCGGCGCCCCCGGCCCCCAAGAAGGCCGCGGCCCCGAGCGGCGGCAGCCGCAGCAACAAGGAGGAGATGCTGCGGATCAAGCCCGAGCGCATCGACCACCTCCAGAGCTACTTCGGCGAGGTGCTGGTCTCCCAGCTCCAGAGCCAGGCCCTCACCTCCGAGATGGTCGAGTTCCGCGAGCACACCGCCGACATGGTGACCGCGTGGCGCGGCATCAGCGGCCAGCTCGAAGAGCTCGTGCGCGGCATGCCCTCCCAGCGCCGCGGGGAGCTCCGCACCATCTTCCGGGCCTTCGGCCAGTCGCTCAAGGACACCTACAAGCAGTCCTACAAGCTCGCCCGGCGCGCCCACAGCATCGACGGCGAGGCCCGCACGGCCCTGGTCAACCTCGAGGACGGCATCCGGGCCCTCAAGCTCATGCCCCTCGAGCCCTTCCTCCAGGGCTTCGCGAGCACGGTGCGCGCGGCGGCCCGCGAGGTCGGCAAGACGGCCCGCCTCGAGGTCGAGGCCCGGGGCGCCGAGATCGACCGCGCCGTGCTCATGCGGCTGCGTGACCCGCTGGTCCACCTCGTCCGGAACAGCGTCGGCCACGGCATCGAGACCCCCGAGGAGCGGGCGGCCGTGGGCAAGGATCCCCGCGGGGCCGTGCGCCTCGAGGCCCAGCTCGAGGCCCAGCGCGTGTTCCTGCGCATCGGCGACGACGGCCGGGGCCTGGACGTGGAGCGGGTCCGCGAGAAGGCCGTGGCCAAGGGTCTCATCGACCCCCACCAGTCCCTCGATGACCAGGGGGCCCTCGAGGTCATCCTGATGCCGGGCTTCTCGACCCGCGACCAGGCCGACAAGATCAGCGGCCGCGGCATCGGCATGGACGTGGTGGCCGACACCATCCGCAGCATCGGCGGCAGCATCTCCATCGAGAACTCGCCGGGCCAGGGGGCGACCTTCGTGCTCGAGGTGCCCATCACCACGAGCACCTCCCAGGGCATGGTGGTGCGGGTGGGCGAGCGGCGCTTCGGCCTGCCCTACATCAACGTGCACCGGGTGATGCGCGTCGAGAAGTCCCAGCGGAAGAAGATCAGATCGGAAGAGCACACGTCT
>CAXQUZ010000598.1:0-9867 GCA_964226865.1 Myxococcota bacterium
CGATAGCATGCGGTGACTGGAGTTCAGACGTGTGCTCTTCCGATCTGGGCCTCGAGCGCGGCAAGGCCCGCCCCCTCACCGGCGAGGAGGTCGCCCGGCTGCGCGACATCGCCGAGGGCGTGAAGCCCACCGAGGCCGGCCAGCGCTTCAAGTACAAGAAGGGCTTCGCCAAGCCCAAGCCCAAGAAGAACCGGCCCCTCTCGCGCAAGCGGAAGACGCCGGGCGGGCTCCGCCGGGGCAAGCCCCGCCGCTGAGCTCAGGGCACGACATAGCCCAGCATCGCCGCCTCTTCGGCGTCGGCGACCCCGGGCACCGACACAGCGGGAATGGCCTCCACTGCGCTCTTCAGAGCGTCGCTGGGGGCCCCGCTCTTGTGGAGGCGGCCGCCGCGCAGCAGCCAGCGCCCCCCGTCGTCGATGCCCACCCGGTCGCGCCCGGCGAGGCCCACCGGCGCACAGCCCGGCGCGCAGCCCGGCTCGCAGATCCCCGACTCGGCCAGCCACTGGTCCCGGGCGGGCGGGTCTTCGCCCCGGAGCAGGGCCGGCACGTCCACCAGCCCGACCCGCCGGGTGTGGACCGCCGGCGCACGCCCGGGCTCCCAGCGCACCAGCGGCACCCGCAGCACGTGCTCGCTGGTGGAGCGCTCGTGCTGGCGACCGCAGCGCTCCTCCAGCAGCACCTCGCCGTGGTCCGCGGCGACCACGATGCGGGCCCCGCGCGCCCGGAGGGCCGCCACGAGGGGCGCGAGCATCGTGTCGGCCCGGCGCACCTCCTCGGCATAGTGCTCGGGATCGGTGGCCCCCGTGCCCACGTAGGGGCCGTGGGGCTCGTAGAGGTGGACCCAGAGCAGGGCCGGGCGGTCGCGGGGCAGCCAGCCCAGGGCCCGCTCGACCGCCACGCTGCCCGGCCGCTCTCCGCTCTCGGGGCCGTCGAAGACCTCCCAGCCCCGGTCGAGGCCCCCGGCGGGCCCGGCGGGAAAGGCGCTCACGAAGGCCCCCCGGGCCCAGCCCGCGAAGGGGGCCGCCTCGGGCAGCACGGCCACGGTGGGCGCCAGCGAGAAGCCGTGGTGGTTGTTGCCCTCGACCCCGTGCTCCCAGGGGGCCAGCCCCGTCCACATGCTCGTGTGGGCCGGGGTCGTCAGGCCGATGGGGCTCCAGGCCTCGTCGTAGCGCTCGCCCTCGGCGGCGAGCTGCCAGAGGGTCGGGGTGTGGACCGGCGAGAGGTGATCCCGGCGCCACGTGTCGATGGTGAGGAGGGCCACCACCGGAGGCAGCGCGGGCTCCGCGCCGCGACAGCCCGGGAGGCAGGCGAGGATCAGCCCGCCCACGAGGGCCCGGGCCCGGTGCGGGACGAAACGGCAATAGAGTGGGAGCATCGACAGGCCCCCGCGCCCCCGCGCGGCCCGCCGGTCCTGGAGTCGCGCCGTGGCCCTCCCCGACATCCTCAACGTGTCCATCGAGTTCTCCCCCAAGCTCGGGGTCCGCGAGCTCCCCCAGATCGACCGCAACCACCAGTCCAACGTGCCCGGGCTGTATATCGTCGGCGACCTCGCCGATGCGCCCATCATCAAGGTGGCGCTGCGCCAGGGCTTCGAGGTCGCCCACCACGTCGCCGACACCCTCGGCGCCCCCGCGACCGCGCCCGAGCTGCTCGATGTGCTCGTCATCGGCGCGGGCCCTGCCGGCATCGGCGCCGCCCTGGCCCTCGAGGAGCGGGGCCTGCGCTACGTGCTCATCGAGCGCGAGGCGCCCTTCGCCACCATCCAGAACTTCCCGAAGGCCAAGCTCATCTTCAGCGAGCCCCGCGAGATGGCCAACCCGGGCAACTTCTGGTTCGAGGACGCGACCAAGGAAGAGCTCGTCGAGCGCTGGCGGGCGGCCCTCGACGACAAGGCCTTGCGCATCCAGCAGCCCGAGGCCGTCCGCGATCTGGCCCGTGCCGGCGGCGTCTTCGAGATCGAGACCACGGTCGGCGAGGCCGGGCTGCAGGCCACCGCCATCGACGCGGCCGACCCCCGGCCGGGGGCCACCAACCGCTACCGGGCCCGCCGGGTCATCCTCGCGGCGGGCAAGCGCGGCCAGGCCCGCAAGCTCGGCATCCCCGGCGAGGACCGGCCCACGGTCCACCACGCCCTCAAGGACGCGGCAGCCCATGCCGGCCAGTCGGTGGTGGTGGTCGGCGGGGGCGACGCGGCCCTCGAGGCGGCCGCCTCCCTGGCCGACGCCGGCGCCTCGGTGGTGCTGAGCTACCGGGGCGACGGGCTCCACCGGGCCAAGGCGCGCAACCAGGAGCGGGTGCGGGCGCTGGCCGCCGGGCCCCAGCTGGCGCTGGCCCTCGCCTCCCAGCCGGTCGAGATCGGCCCGGAGGGGGTCGCGCTCCGCTTCAGCGACCCGGAGTCCCACCCCCCGCCGCCCCCCCCCCACCCCACCTCCACGGCCACGGCCCCGGCCACGGCCACACCCACGGCCACGGTGCCCACCGACGAGGTCTTCGTCTTCATCGGCAACCGGCTGCCCCTCGCCTTCCTGCGCCGCATCGGGGTGCGCATGCAGGGCGACATGCACCTGGGCCGGGCGCTCTGGATCGGGGCCTTCGCCCTCATCACCTGGTGCTTCTACATCCTCAAGGGGGGCACCACCTGGGACGAGGCGCGCCAGCTGCACGTCGCGAAGAAGGCCTTCTTTCCCTTCGGCCCCGACCACCTGCTCGGCGCCGTGCCGGATCTGCTGCGGGTCGACCTGGGCTTCAGGGTGGTCGACGGGGCCTTCTGGGGCACGGCCGTCAACAGCCTGCTCATCCTCATCTTCGGCATTCGGGCCCACCGCCGCTACCCCCAGCCCGAGCAGAAGCGCCGCTACCGCTCGCTCATCGGCTTCCAGCTGCTCTTCCTCTTCGGCATCCCCGAGCTGGTGGCGCCGGCCGTCATCGCCGCCGGGGGCGAGGGGGGGCTCTTCTGGCAGCTCTTCGGCGGCGACCGGGGCTGGAAGGTCTACGGCCTGTCGGTGCCCTGGCCCCTCAACATCTGGGGGCTCATCGATGCCCCCTCATGGACCGCAACCGGCAGCACCGGGGTGGTGCTGGCCTGGCTCGGGCTCGCGGCCCTGGTGAGCTTCGTGGCCGTGCCCCTCTACGTGCGGCGCAACGGCGAGCGCTTCTGCTCCTGGCTCTGCGGCTGTGGCGGCCTCGCCGAGACCCTCGGCGACTTCTGGCGCCACCTCGCCCCCCGGGGCCGCACGGCGCGCCAGGCCGAGTGGTTCGGCCGGGTCATCTACCTGCTCGCCATCCCCACCACCCTGCTCATCCTCAACGACGCCTGGGGCTTCGTCCAGGCCGGCGCCCTCACCGACGCCAAGGTCTTTGCCGAGCGCTGGTACGGGCTCATGGTCGACTTCTGGCTCGCCAGCGTCGTGGGCGTCGCCCTCTACCCCTACCTGGGCAACCGGGTCTGGTGCCGCTTCTTCTGCCCCCTGCGCGCCTACATGGAGGTCATCGCCAAGCGGCTGGCCCGCATCGCCATCGCCGCCGACCACAAGTGCATCGGCTGCGGCGAGTGCACCCGCCACTGCCAGATGGGCATCGACGTGCAGCGCTTCGCCCAGACCCAGGAGCTCATGCACAACGGCAACTCCGCCTGCATCCAGTGCGGCATCTGCATCCAGGTCTGCCCGATGGACGTGCTCTCCCTCACCCGCAACCGCCCGGTCGGCTTCGCCCCTGACACGGGGCTGCTCGCGCCGCCCAAGGCCCGCTGGGAGCACTGAGCCCGCCCCCGCCGATTCGCCCGGGTGGTCGACAGCACCGCCCGTGTCGAGATAGCCGCCCCTGCCGCGCACGCCGCGCTGGTCCGCCCGGAGCGCCCCGATGATGGCCCCGTCCCCGCCCGTCCCGCCCTTCTCCCCGACGCTCCTCGCCGAGCTCGGGCGGCTCCCGGGGGCCCGCCACACCTTCCTCCGGCAGATCGCCCAGGACGACGGGGCCCCCCTCCGCGCCTGGCTCACGGCCGGGCTCCGCATGCTGCCCGCCGAGGCCGCCGCCCACACGGCCGACCAGCTCGGCAGCCTCGACAACCGCCGCTTCTTCCAGGGGGTGGCCACGGTCTCCGCTGCCCAGGTGCTCCGGGCCAGCGACTGGGAGCCGGTCGCCTGGCGGGCCGCCGGTGGCGTCGTCGAGGCCCGGAGCCCCGACGGCGAGCTGGTCGACGTGCTGGCCCTGGGCTTCGTGCGCCAGGTGCGCCCGGTGGCCGACCAGGAGGTGGTCCAGCGGCTCGTGCGGGCCCTCGACCGGGTGGGCTCTCGCTCCCGCATCGCCGTGGTCGTGCGCCGCTGGCTGCCCCACGACTTCGACCCCGAGCCGGTGCGCCGCGCCATCGACCTGTGGCTGCGCGAGGTCGACCGGGGCGGCTGGGAGGGACGCTACGCCGCCTATGACGACGAGAACGTCAACCTCGAGTTCGCCCTGACCGGCGAGCGGGCCCAGGGCCGCGGCGGGGTGGTCGCCTTCGCCCTGCCCCCCCTCGACGGGCTCCAGGCCGTCGAGGCCCTCCAGCGCCGCATCATGCTCGACATGGACCAGCGCCGGGCCACCGCCCCCCGCCACCGGCCCGTGCTCGTGGTCGCCACCAGCTCCCAGCCCTGGCCCATCGGCCGCGGCTCGCTCCGGGAGCACCTCCTCGGCAAGCCCGTGGCCATGACCACCGGCGGCCCCGCCGGCCAGGAGCTCCACTACGGCGACGAGCAGAGCCCGAGCCTGTTCCGCGACCCCTTCCACCGCGACCTCTGCGGCCTCGTGCTCGCCGCGCCGGCCGCCGGCGGCGGCATCCCCGCCGAGACCCGCGCCTGGCTCAGCCCCTGGGCCACGACGCCCCTCTCGCCCGGCGCCCTCGCGCTGCCGGTGCTCGCCCGTGACCGCGAGGAAGCGGGCAACATCGTGATGCGTTGGTTCCCCGGCCCTGCGCCGGTTCCGGCAGGCTGAGCGCCCCGGGCCTCCGTGAGCATCCGGCAAAGCCCGGCGCCCGCCCCTCGTGTCGGCGCCGGCCGCCTGCGACCATCGCCCCCTTCCCTCCCCTCTGCTTCCGATCGGAGTCCCGATGCCTGCCTGGCTGCTGCTTGCCGCGAGCCTGTCCGCGGTGGCCGCCCCGCGCGCCTCCAGTGAGCTCACCCGCGAAGACGTCCGCTACCGCGCCTCTCTCGCCTTCGATGGCCTGCTCTCCACCTCCTGGGCCGAGGGCGACTCCGGCTCGGGCGAGGGCGCCTGGATCGAGGTCGACCTGGGCCGCAGCACGGCCCTCACCAACGTGACGGTCTGGCCCGGCGACCTCTCCCAGGGCAAGCGCTCCCACCGCGAGAGTGCCCGCCCCGCGCGGCTTCAGGTCTATGTTGACGGCGCTCCCCAGGGCGAGCCCGTCCGGGTCGAAGACGGGCTGCAGCGGGTCGAGATCCCGCTCAGCGGCAGCGGCCGGCGCATCAAGGTCGAGGCCACCGAGGCCCACGAGGGCTTCGTCTACCAAGACCTCCACATCGCCGAGATCGCGGTCAACTACCCGACCAACGACCAGGCCAACACCAAGCGCCTCGACATCTGGCTCGCCAGCAAGGACGCCGAGCGCAAGGCCGCCGTCTTCAAGGAGACCCTCGACAGCGCCTACGGTGCCTGCAAGGACGCCGAGTTCGGCGACCGCGACAGCCTCGCCGTCATCATGGACGCCGTGGCCGACGGGGCCCCCTTCATCCGGCCCATGGTCGCCCGCTACGTGCCCGACGGCTTCCGGGCCCAGGCCGTGCAGTCCTCGAAGCGCGCCCAGAAGGCCATCCGCAAGCTCAAGGACGCCAACGGCATCCCGGCCCTCGAGATGGCGGCGCTGCGGGCCACGGGCACCGAGCAGGCCCAGCTCGAGGAGCTGGTCGAGATCTTCTACGCCTACCAGGACCTCATCGGCACCGAGAACCGCAACGTCGGCTACTGGGGCGAGCCCGGCAACGTGCTCGGCGCCCTCCAGTCCTTCGGCGAGCCCATCAACATCGAGGCCGACCGCATCGGCCGGGTCTATGTGGCCGACATCGGCAACAACCGCATCCAGCGCTTCGGCCCCAAGGGCCGCCCCCAGCGCCAGTGGGGCCCCGCTCGCGACATCACCAACCGGTGGTTCGACGGCACCCGCGACTGGTACGCGACCGGCTCGAAGGCGGGCGAGGAGTCCGGCGCCTGGGTCACCCCCATCGACATCGACCTCATCCCCGGCAAGGAGGACGACGGCTTCGTGGGCATCGACGCCCTGGGCCGGGTCCAGATCTACAAGGGCGACGGCACCCCGCGCATCTCGTGGACGGTCGAGTCCAAGAAGTCGCCCGGCCCCAGCGTCGGCGGCGAGGCCTATGTGGCCTGGGTGGCCAAGAAGAAGAAGCTCGTGACCATCATGGAGAACGAGGCGGTGGTCTACACCCTCGACTCCGAAGAGGTGGGCCGCTTCAAGCTGGCGGACGGCACGCCGAACGCCGTCGAGGTGGGCAAGAAGGGCAACCTGCTCATGGCCTACGGCCGCGACGTGGTGCGCTACTCCGTCGACGGCTTCCGCTACGGCACGGTCATTCCCTACGACCAGCTCGACGAGGGCTTCGAAGACATGGACATCACCCTCGACGAGGAGGGGGCCATCTGGATCCTCACCGACACGGGCTGGGTCCACAAGTTCAAGACGCCGAAGAAGAAGGAGTGGTCGATGAAGGTCATCGACCGCCCCCTCACCCACCCCCGCTTCGCCGTGCACCAGGGCATCGTCTTCATCGTCAGCGACGACGAGATCGAGCGCATCGACGCCACCCAGCTCAAGCTCGACCAGGAGGCCGCCGAGGCCGAGGCGGCGAAGCAGAAGGACGGGGGCTGATGCGCACCGCACTGCTGGCACTGCTGCTGCTCGGGGCCTGTGGCGACAGCGACGAGGCGACCGCTCCAGCGACGCCCCCCGCCGACCCGCCCCCGGCCGCCGCCGCGCCCGCAGCGCGCACCGAGACCTTCACGGCCCGCGGCACCGCCGCTTCGACGGCCCCGGCACTCACGGCCGCCGACATCGCCACCCTGGCCCCCGTCGCGCCCACCGGTGCCGGCCGCACCCCCGCCCCCCTGCCCGCCGACGACCGCTACCGCCGCACGGTCGACAAGCTGGTGGGGGTGCTCCAGGCCCACGCCGGCGACCCGGAGAACCCCTGGGCCATCGGCCACGGCATGCTGGCCCTCGGCCCCGACTTCGCCCTCCAGAACGGCAAGAACGCCACCGACCACCTCTTCGAGACCTACGCCGAGGGCTTCGAGGTCGACGGCCACCGCTTCCTGCGCTTCCCCCGCGCCCGGGGCCAGCAGCGGGTCGAGCCCCACGCCAGCCTGATGCTCAAGGTGCTCGCCGAGACCGGGGCGTCCCCCGACCGCCCCGTGGTCGTCGACGGCCAGCCCCACACCCTCGCCGACCTGTACCGGGGCGCCCTCATCTCGGCGTCCATCGACCCGGTGAAGAACCGCTCCTCCTTCTCGAGCCCCAACGACATGCCCTGGGCCCTCCAGGCCCTGGCGACCTGGGCGCCGCCGCCCCCCGACGGTGCCGAGACCTTGCGCTGGGTCGCCGCCGACGGCACGGTGATGTCGCTCCAGGACTTCGCCCTGTTCAACACCTCGGTGCTCGTCCAAGAGAGCCAGTTCCTCTTCGAGGCCATGCAGGCCGGGGCCACCTTCCAGAAGCGCGGCCAGGGCGTCTTCGGTTTCACCTGTGGCGGCGCCCACCTGCTCCAGGGGGTTGCCTACGCGGCCGGCCGGGGCCACCGCACCGAGCTGAGCGACAAGGCCCTCCAGGCCCAGGTCGCCCTCATGTTCTGGCGGCTGCCCCAAGAGCTCAAGATCTACGACGAGATCATGAAGAAGCTGGACAACCCCCAGCACATGGTCATGCTGCTCATCCAGCGCCTCAAGTTCACGGGCCACTTCCTCGAGACCATGCACAAGATGGCCATCCTGGGCATCTACCAGCCCACCCCCCAGCAGGCCGCCCTGCTCAAGGGCGCGGCCGACCAGGTGGTGCTCACGGTCCAGGCCCTCGACGAGCAGGGCGTCTACGGCGAGCTGCCCGCGCTGCGGAAGGCCAGCGAGCAGATGTACCTCGACATGATCGGCGACTCGGCCCACGCCGTGCGCGGGCTGCGCCTCGCCATGGGCACCGACACCCTCGCCCGCTGAGGGCCGGGCTCAGGCCTCGCCGGAGGGCACGCCCCGGGCCGCCAGGCGCTCGCGCAGGGAGCGGGGCCCGCCCAGCTGGAGGGCGAGCTCGACCGTGCTGCGCAGGGCCCGCTCGACCCAGATGCGCACGAAGGGCACCCGGTCGCCGGGCAGCCCGTCCCGCAGCGCGAGGGCGGTGTGGCGGGCGGCGCGCTGGGCCTCGCCGGCCGGGTAGGCGGCGCTGAGCACGTCGAGGGCGAGACCCCACCGGGCCCGGGCCGGGCCGTCGAGGCTGGCCACCGAGAGCGCGGCGACCGCGTCGGCGATGGCGGCCTGGCGCTGGTCGCGATCGGCCTCGCCGCGCAGGGTGTCAACCAGCCCGGGAACAACGTCAGCGAGGGCGTCTTGGGAGACGCCGAAGACGAGCAGGCCCCCGTCTTCGATGAGCGGCCCGCACTGGGCCAGAAACGCCGGCACGAGGCTCTTGTCGAGGCGGCGCAGGGGGCTCGTGAGGGCCGCCGTGGTGCGCACCCCCTCGGGCACGGTCTCCCAGAGCGCCGCCAACAGCGCCGGGGTCGCGTGGCCCCCCTCGCGCAGGGCCCGGTCCCCGAAGTGGAGGGCCACGTGGAGCGGCACCCGGGCGAGGCCGTGCTGGCCGGCGCTGCGGTCGAGCAGGCCCTGGGCGTCGGCGGGCGCCACCCGGGCCCCCTCGGCCTCGCGCAGCCCGGAGCCGCCCACGAGCAGCCCCGCGACGACCACACAGCTGTCGTCCACCGCGGGACCGGCCACCACGAAGGGCACCGCCCCGTCCGGCTCGGCGGGCCCGAGCAGGGCGCCGCCCAGGAAGGGGTCGGCCGGCGGGGCCTCGCTCATGCCTCGTCTTCCCGGGCCCGGTCGAGCACCTGGCTGACCGTGATGGCGGCGACGTTGACCACGTCGTCGACCGTGCTGCCGATGGCCAGCACGTTCACCGGCGCGCCGAGGCCGTGGATGATGGGGCCGATGGCCGTGCCGCCGCCCAGGTCGCGCAGCAGCTTGTAGGCGATGTTGCCGCTGGCGAGATCCGGGAACACCAGCACGTTGGCGTCGCCCGCCACCGCGCTGAAGGGGAAGTCTTCCTTGGCCTTGACCGGGTCGACCGCCGTGTCGGCCTGCATCTCGCCGTCGATGACGAGGTCGGGACGCAGCGACTTGGCGATGGCCACGGCCTTGCGCACCTTGCTGGTCTCGGGGTCGCTGCCGCCCTCGCCGAAGTCCGACCAGCTGAGCATGGCCACCCGGGGCTGCTCGCCGAAGCTCTCGGCCACCGCCGCCGTGTTCAGGGCGATGCGGGCCAGGGTCTCGGCGTCGGGGTGGCGGTTGATGGTGCAGTCGCCGAAGTAGAGGCGCCGGTCGTTGAAGAGCATGGCGTAGACAGCGCTGACGGTCTGGACGCCCGCGCGGGTGCCCAGCACCTGGAGGGCCGGGCGGATGGTCTGGTTGTAGGGGGTCGCGATGCCGCCCACGAGCCCGTCGGCCTCGCCCCGGCGCACCATCATCAGGCCCGTCCACAGCGGGTTGTGCATGACCGAGCGGGCGCTGGTGAGGGTCATGCCCTTGCGCTGGCGGGCCTGCCACAGCTCATCGGCGAAGGCAGCGGTGCGCTCTTCGTTGTTGATGTCGACGATCTCG
>CAXQUZ010000599.1:0-2598 GCA_964226865.1 Myxococcota bacterium
CGCCCGGTCACCGAGGCCCCGCCCCCGGCCCCGCCCCCGGCCGCCTCGCCGCCCGCTGCCGCCGAGTCGCTGGCCAGCATCGCGGCCGGTGCCCAGGAGGTGCTGGAGCGGGTCGAGGCGGGCGAGCCCGTGGTCTTGCTCGACGTGCGGGAGCCCGCTGAGGTGGCCCAGGGCATCATCGCCGGCGCCCGCCACATCCCGCTCGGCGAGCTGGCCGCCCGCTGGAGCGAGGTGGCCGACTGCGACGAGATCGTCTGCTACTGCCGCAGCGGCGGGCGCTCCCTGCGGGCGGCCGAGCTGCTGCGGGCCCAGGGCGTCTTCAACGCCACCTCGATGGAAGGCGGCGTCGGCGCATGGGCCGCGGCCGGTGGTCGCCTCGTCCCGCCGGAGGGCGCCGATGTCTGAGCCCCAGCCCGCCGCCGGCCCGGCGGTCGCCGTGCTCGGTGCGCGCGGTCGCATCGGCCACCTGCTCTGCGGCATGACCGCGGGCCCCTGGCGCCCCGTCGGCATCACCCGCAGCGAGGATCCCGTCGGCCTCGGCCAGCCGGGGCCGTCCCTCCCGATCGTGGTCTGTACCCGAAATGACGATCTGGACGGTGTTCTCGCATCGGTCCACCCGAGCCGGGTGGCGGATCTGGTGCTGGTCCAGAACGGCACGGTGCGCGGCTGGCTCGACCAGCACGGCCTCTCGGGTCTCACCCGGGGCGTGCTCTGGGTCGCCGTGCCCAAGGTCGGTGACCCGCCCGTGCCCGGCGGCACGAGCGTCTTCTGCGGGCCCCACGCCGCCACCGTCGCCGAGATGATGCAGGCCCACGGGGTCGACGCCGCCGCCGTGGCGCCCGCGGTCTACGCGCGCGAGGAGGCCGTCAAGCTGGCCTGGATCTGTGCGGTGGGGCTCGTGGGCTCGGCCACCGGCGCCAAGGTGGGCGAGATCTCGGCCGAGCACGGCGAAGACGTGGCCGCGCTGGTGCGCGAGCTCCACCCGGTGCTGGCCGCCCGCATGGGGCTGGCGCTCTCGCCGGCAGACCTCGTCGACCGGGTCGCGGCCTACAGCGCCCGCATCCCCCACTTCCCCGCCCGGGTGAAGGAGTGGCGCTGGCGCAACGGCTGGGTGCTCGACCAGGCCCGGGCGCTCGGTCTGTCGACCGCCCTGCAGGACGCGTGGTGGGCCCGGGCCTCCTGAGGGCGCGGGCCGCGGGCCGTGGGCCGGGGACCCTCAGCCCCTCAGCCCCTCAGCCCCTCAGCCCCGCAGCAGCACATCGCAGTAGAAGCGCACCTTGCGGAGCAGCCCGCCCAGCGGCTTGTCGTTGATGTCTTTGCGCAGCCACACGAGGGCCCGGCGCTGGGCGGCCCAGCGGTCCCACTTCTTCTCCTTGGGGCGCCAGGCGGCCGGATCGGCGGCCTTCATGGCATCCCAGAGGCCCTCGACCGGGTAGGACCAGGTCGCGAGATCGTCGGGATCGACGCCGGCGAGCTGCTTGGCGACCACCTCGAACTTTTTGTCGTCGGCGGCGAGCTCGGTGGCCCACTTGTCGATGGAGCTGGTCACCGGGCGGGAGTGCTGCTGGACGCCGATGGGGTCGCCCAGCCCGGCCGCCACGTCCTTGCGCTTGTACTCGACCGCCTCGGGCTCGAAGGGGATGCCGAGGAAGGTGGAGATGCGCTCGAGCTCGACCTCGGGCTGGCTGGCGACGTCTTCGTAGCGCACGTGCAGGATGGGGCAGGGCTGCTCGCGGAGGAAGCGGGCCATGGCCGGCACGTAGCGGGAGAGCACGGGGTTGAAGTCGACGGCCACCTGGAAGTCGCCGTCGAAGAAGCTGTTGGCGTAGCTCGAGAAGATGGCCGCTGGGTGGCGGGTGAGCACGATGTAGCGGGCCCGCGGGTAGACCTTCTGGAGCCACGGCAGCACCAGCGCGTTCGCCGGGGTCTTGTCGAGGAAGAAGCGCTCGCCCTCGGGGGCGGTCTCGAGCATGCGGCCGTAGAGCACGTCGAGGTAGGCACGGCAGGCGGCCCAGTAGTCGTCTTCGCCGCCGGGCAGGTCGGCGACGAATTGGCGGGTTGCCTGCTGGGCCTGAAGCTGGTCGTAGGGGGCCTTCTCTACCGTCTCCCAGAAGCCCAGGTGGGCCATGGGGGGCAGCAGGTGGGGCTCGGGCCGGCTGTAGATGGCGCTGGTCGCGTTGAGGATGCGCATCAGCAGGGTCGAGCCCGCCCGGGGCGTGCTGATCAGGAAGACGAGCCGGTCTTGGACCTCGCCCGCGGGGGGCGCGGCGTCGGCGGGAGCGGTGGGGGCGGTCATGTTCGTCTCGAGCGTCAGGGGGACGGGCGGCTATCCGGCGAGGGGCGGCAGGGGCCAGCTTCCCGGGGGCCAGTCGCCGGCCGGGTGGACCTCGGGCACCAGTGCGATGCCGAAGGCGGCATGCACGGCGGCCCGGGCGTGGCACACGAGGGCGTGGAGGTCGGTGGCCGTGGCGCTGCCCGTGTTGAGGAAGAAGTTGGCGTGCTTCTCGCTGATCTGGGCGCCGCCGATGCGGTGGCCCTTGAGGCCCGCGGCGTCGATCAGGCGGCCGGCAGCGTCGCCGGGCGGGTTCTTGAAGGTCG
>CAXQUZ010000600.1:0-5527 GCA_964226865.1 Myxococcota bacterium
CGCGGCGGCGGGCCGGCGCATGTCGGGGGGGTCGCGGGCGAACGGGGCGTCGTAGCGGCCGACGCCCCGGGCGCGGCCGCAGGCCCGGTCTTGGAGGGTCACGCCGCCGATCACGGCCGCCGTGGGCATGCCGGCGCGCTGGGCCAGCTCGGCGAGGGTGGGGCCCGTCCAGCGCGAGCCGGCGTGGCCGGGGGCGTTGCCGTGGAGCAGGGGCAGCACCCCCGTCATCATGGTCCAGTGCGACAGGCAGGTCTGGGGGAAGTGGGTGATGGCGTCGGCGTAGCGGCGGCCCTGGGCGGCGACCGCGGCCAGGGCGGGGGTCTCGGCGGGCCCGCCGTAGAGGGCGAGGTGGGGGGCCGAGACGGTGTCGAGGCTGACGATGACCACGGTGCGCGGGGGGCCCTCGGGGGCGGGGCCGAGCGAGAAGGTCGGGGTCGCGTGGAAGGCCGCGGCCGGCGCCGGACCGCCGGGCGGCGGCGTGGGGGACGCGGGGGACGCGGAAGACGGGGCCGGGTCTGGGGCTGTCGGCGTGCCGCATGCGGCGAGAATGCTCACCAGCAGGCTGTAGACAACAGGTCGCGGCCGGAGGCGGACGGGGCTCATGGGAGCGCCAGGGCGGCGTGGTAGACCTGGGAGCGGCCGCGCACGCCCTGGTTCCAGACCACGTGGAAGCGGCCGTCGGGGGCCACGTCGATGCTGGGCAGGCCGGGCTTGCCGGCGCCGAGGCGGGCGACGAGGCGGGGCGCCGACCAGCCGCTGCCGGTGTCGACGGCGTAGACCAGCTCGGCCGCGCTGCCGCTGTCCCAGCCCCAGACGATGACCCGGCGGCCCTGGGCGTCGACGGCGATGTCGGGGTCGAAGTGGAAGCCGCCGAGGCCGCGGCTGGGCTCCTGGTTCGGCCCCCAGGCCCCCGGCCGGCCGCTGCGCACGTAGACGTGGAGGGGGCGGCCCGCCTGCTTGTGGAAGTAGGCGACGTGGTCGGTGCCGTCCGGGCCGAAGGCGAAGTGGGGCCGCTCGCCCGGGGTGGCCGTGGCGGTGAGGTTCTCGGGGGCCCCGAAGGCCCCGTCCCGGCCCTCGGCCACGTAGAGCACGGTCTCGGCGCCGCCGGTGCCGACGTCGTAGCCGAGCAGCATCGAGCCGTCCGGGCGCCGCTCGACGTTGGTGTGCCAGGCGTCGGCGCTGCCGTCGGTGAGGGCCACGGGTGCGCTCCAGGCGCCGTCCCGGTGCCAGCGCCACCAGGCCTGGAAGCGGTGGTCGGGGCCCAGCTCCTTGCCGATCCAGACGTAGGCGAGCGCGTCGCCGGGGCCGTGGGCCACGTGGCCGGAGCCGATCTCGTGGCCGCCGCCCGCGGCGGTCAGGGGCGTGGGCGCGGACCAGTCCGTGCCGTCGAAGACCGTGAGCCAGCCGCGGCTCGAGAAGTCGGGCTGGGCATGGTCGAAGACGACGACCACCTCACCACTGTCGCGGACGACCAGGTCGGGCCCCCAGTTGCGCAGGCGGTCGAAGCCGAGGGGACGCGCGGGCAGCCAGTCCCCGCCGGGCGGGCGGATGCGGTGGCGGATGAGGTCGCCGGCGTCGGTGCGGGCGTAGAAGAGGGCGTGGAGGGTGCCGTCGGGGCCGGCGGCGAGCTGGGGCCGGTAGCCGCCGGCCTCGCCCGCGCTGAGGGCCGTCGGGGCCGACCAGTCGCCGAGCGCCGTGATGGCCGGCCCCGCGGGGGCGGGCCAGGCGTGGAATTCGGGGACGCCGGCGGGATCCTGGAGGGCGGCCCCGCTGACGGGGGGGCCCTGGGGGGCGGCGCCGGGAGCGGGGCCCCGGTGGGCGGGGGCCTTGCCGCGTCCCTGGGCCGGGGGGCCGCCCCGGGCGGGACCGGGACGGGCCGAGGGGGCCGCCGCGGTGGATCCGGCGGGTGCGGGTGCGGGGGCCGCGGGCGCGGGGGCCTCGGGCGCCGGGGACGCCCCGCAGGCGCTCGCGAGCAGCAACAGGAGCGGGACCAGGAGGGGGCGCGGCACCGGGACTCCGGGGCGGGGGGCGGACGGGGCCGGGTCGGCCCGGCTGGCCTCGGGTGTATCCTCTCGGCGCCCGTTCCTCCCTGGAGCCCCTGTGCTCGGCCCCTTCCTCGTCCTGCTCAGCGCCGCCCTGGCCGCCCCGGGGGCCCCTGCCGGCCTCGACTGGGTGGCCCTGCCCGGCGGCGTCTTCCCCCAGGGCGACCCGGCCCTGCCGGACGCGCCGCCCCGCGAGGTGCGGCTCACGGCCTTCGAGATGCTGCGGCACGAGGTCACCATCGATCAGTTTGCGGCCTTCGTGGCCGCCGATCCCGCCACCTGGAGCCCGGCCGGGACCGCGTGGCGGGCCGCCCACCCCGACGGCGCCGGCGCCGACCACCGGGCGGCGGGGCGGCCGGGGGATCACCCGGTGGTGGCCGTGACCGCCCACGAGGCCGCGGCCTTCTGTGCCTGGGTCGGGGGACGGCTGCCCACCGAGGCCGAGTGGGAGTACGCGGCCTGCGGCACGGCGCCCCGGCGCTTTCCCTGGGGGGACGACGAGGCCGTGGCGGCCCGGTGGTACGCCGGGGGCAAGTTCGGCGCCCTCGAGGCGGTCGAGACGGCGCCCGTGACCGAAGAGGATCCCGCCTGTGGGGGGCCCTTCGGCCTCGTCCACATGGCGGGCAATGTGTGGGAGTGGACGGCGGACGCCTACCAGGCGGCGGGCTGGACGACGGCACCGGCCACCGACCCGGCGGGGCCGGCGGCCGCCGGGCCCTGGCGGGTGCTGCGCGGGGGCTCGTGGATGAACCTGCCGTCCTACGCCACCTGCCACCACCGCGAGCCGGCCCGGCCCGACCGGGTGGCCTACACGGTCGGCTTCCGCTGTGTGCGCGGCGGGGGCCAGCCATGACCGGGCCCGACCGGGGGCTGCTGCTGGCGCTCGTGCTCGTGGGCTGCGGGAGCCCAGCGCCCGAGGCCCCCGAGACCGCGCCGCCCCCGACCACGGCGGCGCCCGAGACCCCCGCGCAGCGCCGGCCCGCGGGGCGCCAGGGCGGACCGGGGCCCCAGCGGGGCGGCAAGGCGCCGGGCCGTGGCCAGCGCCAGGGACGGGTCGCCTTCGAGGTTGTCGAACAGGACGGCATGGTCAAGGTTCCGGCGGGCTGGACCCAGCTCGGGCTGCGCCGGGTGCCGCCGCCGGCCGGGGCGCGCCACAGCGTGCCTGCGCCCGGGCGGGGCAAGGCGCCGGGTCGGGGCCAGCCGGGGGCGACCGGGGCCGCGGCCCACGGCGCGGGGGGGGCCGCCCGGGCCGCGGGGGCGCCGCCCGCCCGGGTCGAGGGGCGCGCGCTGGCCGCCGTTCCGGGCGAGGCCCTGCCGTGGCGCTTCCGGGGCGGCAACGGCATGGACCCCACCGCCGTCTGGCTCGAGGCCTTCTGGATCGACCGCACCGAGGTCACCCGGGCCGACTACGCCCGCTTCCTCACGGCGACGGGCTACCGGCCGCCCCACGTCGACGAGGCCTGGGCCCGCGACGGGTGGAACTGGGACGGCGCCCGCTACCCCGACGGCACGGGCGACCACCCCGTCGTGCTCGCGAGCTGGTACGACGCCCAGGAGTACTGCGCCTGGGCGGGCAAGCGGCTGCCCACCGAGGCCGAGTGGCAGCTCGCCGCCCTCGGTCCCACGGGCCAGGATCGCCACTACCCCTGGGGCGACCAGTACGATGAGAGCAAGCTCAACCACGGCATGATCGAGGCGCCCAACTTCGACGCCTCCGACGGCTACCGGACGACATCACCGGTGGGCAGCTTCCCGGCCGGTGCCAGTCCCTTCGGCGCCCTCGACATGTTCGGCAACGCCTGGGAGTTCACGGCCGACCACCGGGTCGACACCTGGGCGCTGATGGAGAGCCGGCCCCACCCGGGCGGGCTGGCCGACGCCCGGGCGCCTGGGCCCGGCCTCTATGTCGCCGTGCGCGGCGGCTCCTACTTCTTCGATCTGGCGCCGAACCCGGCGGGCGAGCGCCACCACTTCCTGCCCGAGATCCGCCGAAAGACCTCGGGCTTCCGCTGCGCGCGGGGAGCAGACTGATGCGGGCACTGGTGCTCATCTTGGCCCTCGCGGGCTGTGGCGGCGGGCCCGCGGGGGGCCCGAGCGACGGGCCCGTGCCCGCGCCGAGCAGCGTGGCGGTGGACGCAGCGGCGGCGGCGCCCGTCCACGACCAGGGCCAGAAGGCCCCGCCCCTGCCGCCCGACCTTCCCATCTGGCACGAAGACCGCGGCCCCTTCGTGCCCGAGCACCACTGGTACGGCGAGCCGGACTGGGACGGCGTGCGGCTGCGGCTCATCGGCCACCTGGGCTTCACGGCCCACGCGCTGGCCCAGGACCTGGCCCGGGGCGGCGACCGGACGGCCGCGGCCGCCGTCTGGTCCGAGAGCGCCGAGCGCTTGGCGGCGGTCCAGCTCGACAGCGGCGGGCCCGCCCGGGCCGTGCGCGACATCCTCGTGCGCCAGGCGCGTGAGAATGCCGCACTCATCGTGTCCTTGGCGGATCCTGCCCCTGGGGTGGGCGCGGTGGATGCCCTCCGGGTGCGGCTGCTGCGCCTCGCCACCGCCCCCACCCTCGACGCCGCCCAGGCCAAGCGCATCCACGCCGATCTGGCGCGGCTGCGCCGGGCCCCGCCCCACAAGCTCGACCTCGACGGCTTCGCCGACTTCGACCAGCGCCACATGCTGCGGGTCGAGCTCTGGGCGGCCTGGGCCGAGGCCAGCGGCCCCCTGTCCGGGGTGCGCACCTGGGGCCACTGGACGACCCCCTCCTGGGAGGCCGAGCTCGACCGGCTCCAGGCCGTTCTCGACGCCGTCATCGCCGCGCGAGCCGGCGGTCCTCCCCTCGACGAGGCGGGGCTGGCGGCGCTGCTGGCGACCCCGGCGACGGTCGTCGGGCCCGGCGCGGCCCTGTCGCCGGCGGCCCTCGGCGCCCTGCCCACGGGCGACAGCCTCATCGACGTGGCCGGCGAGCCGGGCCCCCGGGCCATCGGCACCCTCGTGAAGATGGGGGCGACCGACGCGGCCTGGCAGGACTGGCTGGCCGACCGTGCCGCGGCGCTGGCGGCGGCCGCCCCTGGCGAGGACGTGGCGCTGCTGACCGACATGATCGCCCGGGTCGAGGCCCACAGCCACGCCAGCCGCTACTACAACGCCAAGCAGCTGCGGAACGCCGGGCTGCGCCACCTCGCCCGCACGGGCCGGGCGGGTGAGGCCCGGGCCCTGCTCGCGGGCAGCTACCCGCTCCACAACCAGGACTGGGCCTGCCCGAACCGCGAGGGCATCCTCGTGGCCATCGACGGGCTGCTGGCGCTCGACGCCGGCCAGACCGACGAGGGGCGGGCGCGGCTGCGGGCCGCCCTCGACCAGGGCGCGGCGTTCCTGGCCAAGGTCGACGCGGCCGCACGCCAGCAGGGCGGCCGGGGGGGCGGCGGGCGCCCGGCCCCCGCGCCGGCTGGCCGGGGGGCGGGGGCCCGGCAGGGGCCGGGGGCCCGATCG
>CAXQUZ010000601.1:0-6137 GCA_964226865.1 Myxococcota bacterium
GCAGAGGCTGCGGACGGCGTGCAGGTCGTGGCTCACGAGGATGATGGTGCGGCCCTGCTGGACGAACTCCTCGATCTTGTCGACGCAGCGGCGCTGGAAGTACTGGTCGCCCACCGCCAGCACCTCGTCGACGAGAAAGACGTCGCTGTCGGTGTGGGCGGCGATGGCAAAGCCCAGCCGGAGGTTCATGCCGGCCGAGTAGGTGCGCACGGGCAGGTCGATGAAGTCGCCCAGCTCGGCGAAGGCGATGATCTCGGGGATGCGCTCCTCGATGAGGGCCTCGCTCATGCCGAGCAGCGAGCAGTTGAGCTGGATGTTCTGGCGGCCGGTGAACTCCTGGTGGAAGCCGAGGCCCAGGTCGAGCAGGGTGCTCAGGCTGGCGCGCAGCTCGAGGCTGCCCTCGGAGGGCCGGGTGATGCCGCCGATGATCTTGAGCAGGGTCGACTTGCCGGCGCCGTTGGGGCCGATGATGCCGAAGCTGCGGCCCCGGGCCACGGAGAAGTCGATGTCTTTGAGGGCCCAGTGCTCGGTGTGGTGGACCCGGTTGCCGAAGAACTCGTAGAGGCGGTTGCGGTCGTTGACGTAGATGTCGAAGCGCTTGCCGAGACCGCTGGCGCACACGACCCAGTCGTCGGGGTCGGGCGCGGGACGGGCACCGGAGGGGGACTCGCTCATGGGGGCTCCAGGCGGGCAGGGTAGCACCCCCCGCGGACGGCACGGCCAGTGGCCGAGGCCCGTGGTATCCTCGGGGTGGTCGGCTCCCTGCACGACAGGGTGACCCCGGCCGCGCAGGGGCCCATGCCCTCCCCGGGGCCCGCCTGCCCCGGGCCCCCGTGGCGGGGCCGCTGGCTGGTTGGGGGCGTCGATGCCCTGTTCTGGGGGCCGCGCCCGCCGACATTGGCTGCATCACGCCGTCTTGGTCCGGCCGCCTCGGTTCGATACACGGGGTGTCGACGCCGCCCCCTCCCTTCCTCCGCGAGGTCCCCATGACAGCGCTCCCGGCCGAGGCCCCTGGGCTGCTGGCGACGCTGTCGCGCGAGGCACGCGCCCTGCACGGGGCCGCCCTGGCGGACGCGGCAGCGGCGGACGAGCTGGCGGCCACCCAGCGGCGCCTGCGGGCCCAGATCGCCCGGCTCGAAGACGAGCTGGCCCGGACCGAGGGCGCCATCGCGGTGCGTGAGGCCGGGGCCCCCGCCCGGGACGAGGCCATGCTGGCACGGCTGGCCGACGCGCTCCCCCCGCTGCTGGACGACGAGCGGGCCCGCCCCCTCGCCGCCGGTCGCACGGCGCTGGTCGGGGTCGGCCGGGACGAGGACGGGGTGCTCAGCGTGCGGCTGGTGCTCCCGGTGGCGCCCCCGACCCGGCGCTGCCCCCGTCCCGCCGACCCGGACGAGGCCGCCCTGGTCGACCGGGCCCACGCCGCGCTCCAGGGCCTCACCCAGGCGCTGGCCGTGACCGGGGTGCGCCCCAGCGCCAGCGAAGAATTCGACTGCCACGCGGTCGAGCTGCGCCTCGGGCGCGGCTTCTCCACCGAGCGGGTCGCCGAGCGCCTCGCCGATCTGCTCGACCGCCAGCGGGTGGCGGGTCCACCCCTGCGCCTCGTCTGGTTCCCGTGGTGGCTCCACGAGGCCCCCGAGTCCGACGAGCTCGACCTGGACGACGAGGCCCCGACGGGCCCCGTGGCCCCTGCGTCCCCCGCGCCGGGCGCCCCCGACCCCGAGGACGAGGCCACGGCCGTCCACGTCCGGCCCCCCGTGGGCTGAGCCCCACGTCCCGCCCCCCCGCCGCCTTGCCATGACCCCGATCGACCGAGCACTGCATGCCCTGGGATGACGACCGCCCGCCGCAGCCCCGCGACAGCCGCGGCCCGGACATGTTCTTCCTCGACGAGGAGGACCCGCCGGCGGCCCCGCCGGCCAGCGCGCCGGCCGACACCCGCCAGCCGGACGTCTTCGTCTTCGACGAGGGCTACGCCGGCCCCGAGGCCGACCGCTCGGAGGGGGCGACCGAGCCCGTGCGCCCGGTGGCCCCCCGGATCCCTGTGCCCCGCCCCCTGGCCGCGCCCCGTCCCGCCCCGGCGCCCGCCGCCGACGCGGGCGATCCCCTGCGGCGCTTCTCCTTCGACCGCCCGGCCGCCGACGAGCGGGGCGGTGGTCTCGCCGACCGGGGCCTCGCCCTCGGCATGCCCCCCGTCGACGAGGATCCCGAAGACGACGCCGACGAGCGCGACACGTCCCACACCGCCCGCGTCTCCCTCCGCACCAGCTTTGGCTCCTCGGCCGATGAGGACGACTGGCGGGCCCCCAGCCAGGCCCCCTGGGCCGCGCGTGGCGCACCGGCGCCGGCGCCGGCACCGACCCCCTGGGAAGACGACAGCGCCCGCGATCCCTGGACCGATGCGCTCTCGGGCACGGCGCCCGCGACGCCGCCGCCCCGGGGCCGCGAAGACAGCCTCTGGGACGAGGACGTGAGCGAAGAGGCCCTGCCCGTGCCCCCCGAGGGGCGGGTGCCCTGGACCCACGCCCCGGCGCCGGCCGCTCCGAGCGCCGACGACGACCCCTTCGGCCCCGGCGGCGCGCTGGACGCGGCCTTTGGCCGGGCCTTCGGCGACGAGCTGCCCACGGCCGACCCGGTGCCGACCCAGCCCGCCACCGATCCCTGGGACACCGACTGGCGCAGCCCCCAGCTCGACGACGAGGACGACGAGGACGCCGGGGCCCACGAGGCCGACACGGGCGGGCTGCCCCTCATGGGCCAGAGCAGCCTCCAGCAGGAGCTCGAGGAGCGCCCGCTGCTCGACCCCCAGCCCGTGTTCCTCAAGCAGCTCGACTCTCCCATCACCTCCCTGCCGCCGCCGCCCTTCGAGGACGCCCCGGCTCCCGATGCGGGGGCCTCCCGGGTGCCGGGCTCGCGGGTGCCGGCAGCGCCCGAAGGGGCACGCCGGGGCACGGTGCGGCCCGAGCTGGTGCCGGTCGACAACGGCGAGCACGGGGCAGCGGGCTTCGCAAAGGGCCTGCTGGTCGCGATCTTCATGGGTGTTGTCGGCTATGCCGGCTACCAGGCCTGGCTCCACCTCGTGAAGGGCCAGCCCCAGCTGGTGCAGCTCGTGGCCCCGACCGAGGGCGCCACCGAGGCGAGCTCTCCGGACGATCCGGCCCCCTCCGCCGGCGCCCCCTCCGCTCCGGACGCGGGTCCGGCCGCGGACGAAGGTCCGGCCACGGACGCAGCACCGGCCCTGGTCTCGGCGGCGCCGCGCGATCCGGCCCCGGTGCCGGAGGCCCCCGCCCCCGGCGCGGGCGGGGGAGACGAGGAGTCGGTGGAGGCCGCCCGGGCCCGGCGCGCCAAGGCCTTCTCCCAGGGGGTGCTCCAGGGGCTCCCCGACCGACCCGCCGACGTCTGGGTCGACGGGCGCAAGGTGGGCCGCACCCCGATGCGACCGCTGCCCCTGACCCCGGGCTGGCACGACGTGCGGCTGGTGGCCGCCAAGGGCCGCCGCACCCGCCACGACGCGCGCACCCGCATCGACGGGGGCCAGGCGCGCCAGCTGTCCGTCGAGTTCGCGGTCTTGGAGAAGGGCCGCCGGCGCTGAGCCCGGGGCCCGGCTGCCTTGTCACAGGAGCGCCACGGATTCCGCCGGCCGCCTTACATACGGCGGGGTCCACCCCTCACCCGGATCGATCCCATGGCGCATCCCTGGCACGACCTCCCCAACCACCCGGACAGCGCGCACGAGCGCATCAACGTGGTCATCGAGATCCCCAAGGGCTCCAAGGTCAAGTACGAGCTCGACAAGCCCTCGGGCCTGCTGCGCGTCGACCGCGTGCTCTACAGCTCGGTCATCTACCCGGCCAACTACGGCTTCGTCCCCCGCACCTACTGCGACGACTGTGACCCCCTCGACGTGCTGGTTCTCGGCAACGAGCCCGTCGTGCCCCTGACCATCATGGAGGCGCGGGTCATCGGTGTGATGCACATGCTCGACCAGGGCGCCAAGGACGACAAGCTCATCGCCGTCCACGTCAACGACCCGGCCTTCGCCGAGTACACCGACGTCAGCGAGCTGCCGAGCCACGTGACCAAGGAGATCGGCCGCTTCTTCACCGACTACAAGGCGCTGGAGCAGAAGGTCGTCGAGGTCGAGCAGTTCGAGGGCCGCGAGATCGCCAACGGCGTGCTCCGCGAGGCCCTCTCGCTGTACCGTCTCGAAGAGCACCGGCTGCGCGGCTGGGGCTGAGCTGCCTGTCCCCCGCGGCCCCTGGAGCCCCATGCGCACCGTCTTGCTGGCAGCGGCGCTCGGGGCCTGTGGGCCGGATCCGGGGGCCGACCGCGCCGCCTACACGGCGGTGGTCTCCGACAAGGACGGGGCGCCCGCCGCGCTGCTGGCCCGCTGCCAGCGCATCGGCGACCCCGTGCTCCAGGGCGACTGTGGACTGCACGTGGTGATGACGGAGGCCCGGCGTCCCAGCGGCGACCCGGGCGCACTGTGCCCGGCGCTGCCCGACGGTCTCTGGCGCGCCGAGTGCTGGTTCGTGACCGCCGAGCGCGCCCGCAAGCGCCAGGACGACCGCGCCGCCGCCGCCGCCTGCGCCCAGGCGGGCCCCTTTCGGGCCGACTGCGCCCAGCACCTCTGGCAGGGCGAGGTCCACCGGCTCATCCACCGCGCCGGCGCCCGGGCCTTCGGCGAGGCGCTGCCCCGGGCCCGCCGCATCCACGCCCACTGGGCGCCGATCCTGGCCGACGTCGAGGGCGCCGAGGACTTCGACCAGCGCTTCTGGGCCAAGTTCTACCAGAACGGCTTCGAAGGCCAGGGCAGCTTCGTCGATCTCGCCACCTGCGACACCCTCGAGGCCGCCGACGCCGCCCGCTGTGTCGAGGCCGGCCGCCAGATGTACGCCCGCGAGCTGGGCCCCCGCATGGACCACCACGGGCTGTCGATCTGTGCCGCGCCGGCCTGGGACTCCGCGCGGCTGGCGCCCTACGTGCCGGCCCGCCCAGATCCCCGTCTCGACGCCGTTCTCGACGAGCTGCGCACGAGCCGCTGCCCCGGCTGAGGCACGGCTTCAGGGCCCGGCGAGGCGACAGTGCCAGACCGAGAGCCCGGCGTCCCGCAGCAGCTCGGCCAGGGCCGCCGCCTCGTCCGGCGAGCGGGCCAGGGTCACCACCGAGCCATCACCCCCCGCCCCGCTGAACTTGGCCCCGAGCACCCCCCGCTCCCGCAGGGCCCGGCAGAGGCGCTGGAGCATCGGGGCCGCGAGCGCCGGCACCCCCTCGGCCGCCTCTTCGTAGGCCTCCTGGCAGCGCCACATGGCCGCCCCCAGTGCCTCGAGCCGCCCGGCCTCGAGGGCGTGCACCCCCGCCTCGGCCTCGCTGGCGAAGGTGGCCAGGGCCGCCCGCACCCGCTGGCCCGCCCCGGCGCTGCCCCCGTCGGCGCCGAGCCGTCCCCCGTGGGCCGCCCGGAGCGCCGCCAGGATGGCGGGGGTGTCGCGGCGGCTGCCCCGGAAGGCCGCGACCACCAGCTCGACCGGTGCCGCCAGGGCCACCCGCCGGAGGGGGGCCGTGCCGTCCGGGCGCCAGGGGAGGAAGACCGGGGCCGCCGCCACACAGGCGAGGGGATCGAGCCGCCCGCAGGCGACCCCGAGCAGCTCGTGCTCGACATGGAAGGCCAGCTCGGCCAGGGTCGCCGCGTCGAGCTCGTGGCCCGCGTGGCGGGCGAGGCCGTCGAGCACGGCCAGGCTGTAGGCCGCGGAGCTGGAGAAGCCCCGGGCCGGCGGCAGGCTGGCGTGCACCCACAGGGCGCAGGGCCGCAGGGCGATGCCCCGGGCATGGAGGGCGGCCGCACAGGCCGGGGCGAAGCGCAGCACCCCGCCCGCGGGATCGACCGCCCCCTCGAGGGGAATGCGCTGCTCGTGCAGCTCGCCGTGCACCGCCGTGCGCAGCCGGATCCCCGCGGCGCCGGGCGTGTCTTCGACCGCGAGGCGCACGCCGATCGGCAGCGGCACGGTCAGGCTGGCCCCGCCGGCCCAGTCGCAGTGTTCGCCCAGCAGGCAGACCCGCCCGGGGTAGTGCACCACCAGTGCCACGGATGTATCCTCGTAACTTGTACTCATGGAAAGTGTTCCGAACGTATTGCTCAGCGC
>CAXQUZ010000602.1:0-2404 GCA_964226865.1 Myxococcota bacterium
CCGTCGTCGTCGCACTCGAGGATGGCGCCGTCGCAGTCGACCGCCCGCAGCTGGAGCATGGTGTCGAAGCGGCTGCCGAGGGTGTAGACGGTGAAGGTGCCGTCGGAGGGGGCCGTCCAGCGGAAGGTCTTGTCGGGGGCACTCTCGGACCACTCGCCCGAGTCGTAGCCGGGGCCGTCGCCCGAGTCCCAGACCATGCCGCTGTCGGGCGGCGGGGCGGCCTCGTCTTCGGTGGGCTCGATCTCGCCGCCGCCGCCCTCGTCGGCGCCGCCGCTGCAGCCCGCGAAGTCGTCGCTGAGGCCCGCGGTCGAGCCCGTCGACAGGCTGGTGCCCAGGGCCGAGCCCAGGTCCTCGTCGGCACAGGCGTCGCCGCTGCCGCCCTCGCCGCCGCTGCCCTCGCCGCCGACCCCGCCGCCCTCGGAGGCGCCGCTGGCCGAGTCGCCCGACGGGTCGTCCTTGTCGCCACAGCCGACCAGGGCCCCGCAGAGCAGCAGGGGCAGCCAGGCCCGGCCCGGCGCCCGGGCCGAGACCGACAGGGGAGAGAGCAGGCGGGAGACGGGCGACATGGCAGAGCTCGGCGCAGGAGGAGAGGTGGGGACGGGGCGCGCCCCCGGCGCCCGAGTCTACCCCTGGCGGCCCCGGGGCTGGCGGCAAAAGCCCCGGCAGGATCCCCCCGCCCAGCGGGATAGGACGGGCCTCCACCGCACGAGGGAGGCCGCATGCCGTCCGCCGAGCCGGGCACCGGGCGCGTCGTCGCCGGGGCCCTGGCGCCCCACCCGCCCCACCTGGTCTACGCCGAGAACCCGCCCCAGAACGAGCCCTCGGCCGAGTGCGGCTGGGAGACCCTGCGCTGGGGCTACGAGCGGCTGCGCCGAAACCTCGAAAAGCACGACATCGACGTCATTGTCATCCACTCGCCCCACTGGAAGACCGAGCAGGGCAACCACGTGCTCGCGGCCCCCCGGTTCCGGTCGCTCTCGGTCGACCCCATCTTCCCGAACCTCTTCCGCTTCCACTACGACCTGCGCTGCGATGTCGAGCTGGCCGAGGCCATCGTCGCCGAGGGCAGCGCCGCGGGCCTCGCCATGCAGGCCATGCGGAACCCCGACTTCAGGGTCGACTACGGCACCATCACGAGCGCCCACATGGTGCGGCCGCAGTGGGACCTGCCCATCGTCGCCCTCTCGTCGAACCGCACCTACTGGCGCACCAACAACGACGTGGGCGAGACCGAGATGCTGGCCCTCGGCGCGGCCACCCGCCGGGCCATCGAGAAGACCGGCCGCAAGGCCCTGGTGCTGGCCAGCAACTCGCTGTCCCACCGCCACTTCACGACCGAGCCCGAGATCCCCGAGGACATGAGCCGGGAACACATCTACCACCACGGCCAGTACCTCTGGGACATGCACGTGCTCCAGCTCATGCGCACGGGCCAGGTGGGCCGGCTGCTCGCCGAGATGCCCGACTACATCGAGCACGCCACCTCCGAGTGCAAGGAGGGCTCCCTCACCTGGATGCTCGCCGCCCTCGGGCTGCCCACCTACCCCGCCGAGGTCCACGGCTACGGCACCGTCATCGGCACGGGCAACGCCGTCGTCGAGTGGGACCCCACCCGCGCCGAGGAGGCCCGATGAGCCCCGCCCCGAACCCGGTCGAGCTGGCGCTCATCGTGCCGCGCATGCCCCACCCCCTGCTCTGCCCCGACGCGAGCCCCGGCTACCGGGCCCTCGCCGACGGCTACGCGGCCGCCCGGGCCCGCATCGCCGCCCTGAAGCCCGATCTGGTCCTGCTCTACAGCGCCGGCTGGGCCAGCGTGATCGGCCACCAGGTCCAGGCCGCCGCCGACGCCCAGTGGACCCACGTCGACCAGGAGTTCCACGCCCTGGGCGCAATGCCCTACCGCTTCGCCTTCGACCCGGCCTTCGGCGCGCGCTGGACCGCAGCGGCCCGGGCGCGGGGGCTCCAGGCGCGCACCGTCGACCATCGGGGCTTCCCCATCGACACGGGCGCCGTGGTCGCCCTGCGGCTGCTCACCGACGGCCTCGGCATCCCGGCCAGCATCTGCTCGTGCAACATGTACGCCGACCGGGCCGAGACCGTCGTGCTCGGCAAGAGCGCCCGGGACGCCGTCGCCGCCGGCCAGCGGGTGGTGGCCGTGGCCGTCACCAACCTGAGCCACTGGCTCCACCCCCGGCCCGTGCCCCCCGCCGAGGACCGGCTCTCGTCCCGCCAGGACGACGAGTGGAACCGCAAGCTGCTCGAGCTGCTCCACGCCGGCCGCCTCGAGGACGTGAGCCAGCTCGCCCGCACCTTCACCCACGAGGCCCACGCCGACAACAAGCTCAAGGCCCTGTGGTGGCTGGCGACGGTCGCCGGCGCCCACAACCGCTACGCCGGCGAGGTG
>CAXQUZ010000603.1:0-22575 GCA_964226865.1 Myxococcota bacterium
ACACGACGCTCGTCCGATCTAGCAGCGCGACGACGAGCTTGCGGGAGCGAGCGAGGGCCAGGCCCCAGCCAAGCACAGGGGGGCCCCGGCGCGGGGGGCCCGGCGCTCTGCTAGCGGGGCACCCGCAGCTTCATGCCGGGGCGCAGGGCCTTCTCGGTCGGGAGCTGGTCGCGGTTGGCCTTGAGGATGCGCCGCCACTCGCTCGACTTGCCGTAGTACTTGCGCGAGATGTGGCCGAGGGTCTCGCCCTTCTGGACCGTGTGGATCACCTCGCCCGAGGCCGAGGGGGCCGGCGGGGGCGGGGGCGGCTTGGCGGCCGCCGGGGGGGTGGCGGTCGCGGGGGCGGCGGGGGCGGCCGTCGGGGCGCTCACGGGCACGGCCGTGGGGGCGGCGCTCGGGGCGGAGACGGGGGTGCTGGAGACCACCGCGGCGGCCGGGGGCAGGCTGTCGGCCGGGTCGGCCGGGTCGGCGGTGGGGCCGCCGAAGATCATGACGGCGAGCAGCAGGGCGGCCGAGGCGCCGGCCACCAGGGCCGTGGCGCTGCTCCAGAGCTTCACCCGCTTGTTGAGCTCTTCGACCTGGCCCTCGAGCACGGCGGTCTCGCTGCGCAGGCGCTTGGCCTTCTGGCGCAGGGTGCGGAGCTCGCCCTGGGTCTGGGAGGCGGCGCGGGTGCGGTGGGCCTCGGCCTCCTGGACCTGGCGGCGCAGCCGGAGCTCGACCTGGTCGCGCAGCTCGGCGGGGATGCGGGCGCCCTTCTCGGCGGCGCTGTCGAGCTGGCTGAGGGCCTCCTGCCACTGGCCGCGCGAGGCGAGCACCTTGCCCAGGAGCAGGGCGGCGCTGGCGTCGGAGGGGTCGAGCACGAGCAGCATGCGCAGCCGCTCGGTGGCCGGCGCGAGGCGCCCCTCGCGGGCGAGGGAGAGGGCCTCGTCGTAGAGGCTGGCGGGCACGTCGACGCCGCTGTCCGTGAGGACCTGGGCGATGTGCTCGGTCGCGCCGGTGCCGCCGGCGCCGCGGGGGCTCTCGTCGAAGGCGAAGGCAAGGGACTGGGACATGGGGACTTCCCGAGGAGGAAGGGCGGGAGGAGGGCGCGCGGGAGCGCGGGCGGCGCCCGGGGGGAGGGTCGGGCGCGCGGGGAACACAGGCGGGGAGCCTGCAGAGACGTCCCTCTTGACATAGCAAGACGTCCAGGCCGCGTCTACGGCGCTCTGTCCAAGAACGACGAAGACGGCCTGACAGAGGCCGTCTTCGCAAGGGTCGGTCGCCGGCGGCCGGCCATCGATCGATGGGCCGGCGCTGGGCGGCGCCTACTTGTTCGTGATGTGGAACTCGACCCGGCGGTTGTTGGCCCGGCCATCGGAGGTGCGGTTCGTGTCGATGGGGAACTCCTCGCCCTTGCCCACCGGATCCATGCGGTTGGCCTGGATGCCCTTGCCGACGAGGTAGTCGAAGACCGCCTCGGCGCGCTGCTGGCTGAGCCGCTGGTTGATGCGGTCGGAGCCCTGGGAGTCGGTGTGGCCCTCGATGCGGACCTGGAGGGCGGGGTAGTCGCGGAGCACCTGGGCGACGCTGTCGAGGATGCCGTAGGACTGGGACAGGATGCGCGAGCGGCCCGTCTGGAAGAGCACCTTCTCCTCGATCTCGATGCGGTCGGCCGTGACGTTGACGTTGTCGGGCTTGACGTCCGGGCAGCCGTCCTCGTCGAGGTACTCGTTGATGTTCTCCTTCTCGTCCGGGCACTTGTCGCGGGCATCGGGAATGCCGTCGAGGTCGCGGTCGACGTTGCCCTCGGGGCAGCCGTCCTCGTCCTGGTAGCCGTTCATGTCTTCGGCATCGATGGGGCAGCGGTCGTCGACGTCGAGGATGCCGTCCCGGTCGTTGTCGGGGTCGGGGCAGCCGTCGTCGTCCTGCCAGCCGTCGCGGTCTTCGAGCTCGCCGATGCACTGGTCGGCGTCGTCGAAGACGAGGTCGTTGTCGACGTCGACCTCGGGGCAGCCGTCCTCGTCCTTGTAGCCGTTGACGGTCTCGGGCTCGTCGGGACAGGCGTCCTCGTGGTCGTAGATGTTGTCCTTGTCGTCGTCCTTGGGACGGCAGACGTCGGCCCGGCGGGCGGCCTCGGTGAGCTGGACCTTGCTCTCGACGAGGTGGTAGCCGGCGTGGCGGCCGTTGCCCTGCTCGAACTCGATGGCGGCGAAGTCACGGTGGGCCCGGGCGGCGGCGTACTCGCGGGGGGCGCACTGCTCGGCCCACTGGTCGGCCTCGAGCTCGGCCAGGCCGGCGTCGATGTCTTGGGCGACCTTGGGCAGGTCGGGGGACTTCATGCAGCCGCCCACGGCGACGAGGCCGAGCAGGGCGGCGGCGAGGCGGGCGCGCCGGGGGCAGAGAGAGCGGGGCATCACTGGCCTCCCCACGGGGCGGCGCCGTCAGCGGGCGGGGCCGTGGTGGTCTCGGCCGCCGGGGCCGCAGCGGCCGGTGCGGCGAGGGGGGCGCCGTTGAGCTCGACGGGGTCGACCCAGTCGGGAGGCGTGTCGGGGAGCTGGCCCGTGGCCTTGTTGGCGACCGCTTCTTCGACCGCGCGGTCGACCCACTCCTGGACCTGGGCCGAGAGCATCTCGCACTCGCCGTAGTCGGCCTGGGCCCACTCGGAGCGGGCCTTGAGCATGTACTGGCGGGCCATGGTGGCGGAGTAGGGCGCCCAGGTCTCGGCCTCGACCGGCTCGAGGCGCAGGATGGCCTGTTCCGCCTTGGAGAGGTGGACCGTTCCCCGGATGGCACAGCCGCCCACGAGGGAGGCCAGCAGCGGGACGAGGAGGCGAGAGCGGGTCATGGAGGCAAGACCTCAGAGCGTCGGGAGCCGGCGACGCGGGGAGAGCCAGGCCCTCCCAGCGGCATGTCGCGGACCCGTAGTGGGCGGGACCGGGGCCGACAAGCCCGCAGATGAAACGACGCGCCCCGGTCCGGTGTCAAGCTGGCCACCGGGCCCCTGCCGCCCTGGCCCCCCCGCCAAGGGCCGGTCGGCCCTGGCATGATGGCCCCATGTCCTGGCCCCGCCGCCGCCTCCTCGGAGGCCTGCTCGCCGTCGTCGCCGTCCCGTCCCGGGCCGGTGGATCCCGCCCCGCGGCGCCCGCGGACCCCCGCCCGCCGCCGGTCCCGGGGCCCCCGGCCGCGGCGCAGGAGATCCACGATCGTCCCCTCCCCCACGAGCCCCTGCGCCGGGAGCTCACCGCGGCCTACCTCGCCGCCCACCTGCCCCCGGGCCACCCCCACCCCCCCGGCGAGGTCCACATGCAGCCCCGGGCCGTCGCCCTGCACTGGACGGGCGGCACGACGGCCGAGAGCGCCTGGCAGACCTTCGCCCCGGCGCGCCTCGGGGGCCGGCCCGAGCTGGCGGGGGCCGGGGCGCTCAACGTGGGCGCCCACTTCCTCGTCGACCGGGACGGCCGGGTGCTGCGGCTGGTCGACGAGACCCGGGTGATGCGCCACGTCATCGGCCTCAACCACTGCACCATCGGCATCGAGAACGTCGGGGATGCGCCCCTCGGCGGGCCGGGCCGGGCGCCCCTGACCCCGGCCCAGGTCGCCGCCAACGCCGCCCTCGTGCGCGGGCTCGTCGCGCGCTGGCCCACCATCCAGACCCTCTTCGGCCACCACGCCTACCGGTCCCTCGAGGGCGGTCCGCTCTTCGCCGAGCGCGATCCGGGCTACCGCACGGCCAAGATCGATCCCGGGCCGGCCTTCGTGGCGGCGGTGCGCCGGGCCCTCGCCCCCCTCACGCTCGGCGGTCCGGGGACCGACGGGGCGCTCAGAGGCCGATGACGCTCCAGCCCAGGCCCACGGGCACAAAGCGCACCCCGCTGCCCCGGGCCCAGACCGTGCCCCCGGGGGGCAGCCGCGCCAGGGGCGAGAGATCGGTGATGCCCGGGCAGTCCGAGATGACCAGGGCCCGGAGGCTGCGGATGGCGCAGAGGGGGGTCAGGTCGGTCAGCCCGGTGCAGCCGTGCAGGGCGAGGGCCTGGAGCCCCTGGAGGCCCCCGAGCGCGCGCAGATCCGTCAGCCCGGTGCAGCCGCCGAGGTCGAGCCAGCGGAGGTTCTGGAGGTCGGCCAGGGCGCCGATGTCGCGCACCTTGGCGCAGTCGCGCATGTCGGCCCAGCGCAGGGCCGGCAGGGTGGCGAGGGGGCTGAGGTCTTCGACCTGGGCGCAGCCGGCCAGGTCGAGGCGGGCCATGCGCCGCTGGCCGGCCAGGGGCCCGAGATCGGCCACCTTGGCGTTGCCCGAGAGGTCGAGGGCCGGCAGGGGGCCGACCCCGCGCAGGGCGTCGATGTCGGGCGCCCACCGGGGCACCCGGCCCCGCTCGGCGGCGGAGCGCAGCACGGCCTCGTCCACCAGCGACCGGGCGGCCTCGCGCAGCGCCGGCGAGACGGCCGGGGCCCGCTCGTCCTGGAGGGCGAGGGCGAGGGGGCCGAGGGCCGTCAGCTCGTCGACGTCGTGGGGGCGCTGCTCGGGATCGAGCAGCTCGTCGAAGACCTTGCCCGCGAGCCCGGGGCGCGCGCCGAGAACATCGAAGAGCTCGATGAGGTCATTGTTCTCGGCGATGCGGGACCAGCCGCGGAGGGTCTGGAGGGCGGCGCTGGTGGCGCGCTGGTCGCGGGCCAGGGAGAGGTCGGCGGCGAGGTGGACGGCGGCGAGGAAGCGCTGGTGGTCGGCCCGCACGAAGCCCAGGCCGCCGGCCCGGGCGACGAGCACGCCGGGGCGGTGGGCCACGCCGTAGACGAAGCTGGCCGTGTCTTCGGGGCCCGGGTCGGGGTGGCCGGCGCCGACCACGGCCGCCCGGAGCAGGTAGAAGGCCTGGCTCCAGGGCACCGTGGGGGTGTGGACCCGGGTCTCGAGGCTGCCCGGGGCGCCGGCGGCGACCCACTGGTCCCAGGTGGCGATGCGCTCGGCCTCGGCGGCCCGGGCGAGGGCCTCGACCCAGGCGCGGCGGCCGTCGATGTGGACCCGCTCGGCCCCGGGCACGTTGTCGAGGGCCGCGAGCCAGCCGGCGACGACCCAGTCGAGCAGCACCCCGCGCTCGGTGGGCAGGTCGCCCCGGGCGGCGTGGACCGTGGCGAGCATGGCCAGCATGGCGGGCGACCGGGCCATGCTGCGGGCCGCCGGGGCGGCGTCGATGGCCTGGAGGAAGGCCTCGGCGGCCCGGGGCTCGTCGGGGAAGGCGAGGGCCTGCCAGTTGGCGGCGAAGCCCCAGACCTGGCCCCGGTCGAAGGGCCGCAGCCACCAGACCGGCAGGGGGGCCCGGCGGGCCTCGGGCAGGGCGGCGAGGGCCGCGGGCAGGTCGTCTTCGGGGTCTTCGAGGGGGCCCAGGGCGTAGCCGCCGGGCTCGGCGGTCACCAGCCAGCTCGCCGTCGGGTAGCGGGCCACGGCGTCGAGGATGGCGTCGCGCAGGGCGTCGCGCACGTCGAGCTCGTCGGTGCCGTCGAGGTCGTCGAGCACGAAGAGGACCTGGCCCCGGAGCAGCAGCTCGCCGAAGAGCTCGTCCATGCCCGGGTACCAGAAGGGCAGGTCGGCCAGCCGGGCCACGAGGCCCTCGACCGTGCGCACCCCGCTGTCGATGTCGAGGAAGCCCATCGGCAGCACGACGGGCACGAGGCGGCCGAGCCGCTCGATGACCGGGTTCGGCGCCGGATCGGTCAGGGCGTGGACGAGCCAGCTGCAGAGGGTCGTGCGGCCGCTGCCGGCCTCGCCGAGCACGACGACGTGGCGGTGGCGCTCGAGCAGGTCGAGGATGTCGAGGCCGCCGTCGGCGCCGTGGAGGCCCCGGTCGGGCGGGGGCGCCGCGCCGAGCACCGGGGGCACGAAGAGCTCGTCGAGGGGGATGCCCGCCCGGGGGTCGCGGCCCGGAGCGGGCAGGGGCAGGTCGCCGTGGAGCTGGCGCAGCCAGGCGAGGTAGCGGATGAGCGGACCGTGGGCCCAGGGGTTCAGGAAGTCGCCCGACTCGGGCACCGGCAGCGCGACGCTGGCGGGGGAGCGCGGCGGGGGCGGGGTCGGCTGGGACACGACGGGCTCGGGGCGGGGGCGGGGGGTGGATCATAGCCGCCCCCGGGGGCCCCGCGCCGGTCGGGGCCTCGGGGCGGGGCCGCTCCCGGGACCGGAGCCGGGCGCCTCTGGGGCCTGCCGCCCGAAAAAATCGGGCCCTTGGCGGCGCCGGCCGTGATCGATCCGGGGGGCTGGCGGCATGGAGGGGCTGAGGCCGCCCGGCAGCCCACGCCCGGCGGAGGCCCCCGGCCCGGGTGCCGCCAGCCATGACAGGGTCCCCACAGCGACCCCCGTCCCGGGCGGCTACCCCTCCCCCCTGTCTCTCTGCCCCTTCCCTCGACCTGACGCCCCGTCCGGGCCCGCCGCGCGCCGGCCGTCCCGCACCCCTCCGGAGCTGCCATGCTGACCGCCCTCATCCTGTCGATGACGCTGCCTGCCCAGGCCCAGGAGGCCCCGCCGGTCGTCAACGGCACGGCCACCTCCTCCTACGAGCAGGTCGGCTCGCTGGTCGCCTGCACCAGCGGCGGCTGCGCCGACTTCTGCTCGGGCACCCTCGTCGACGCCGACTGGGTGGTCACCGCGGCCCACTGTGTCGAGGCCCTCGACGACTACGTCCGCTACTACGGGGCCACGCCCTACATCCTCTTCGGTCGCTCGATCTCCTCCTACACCGACTACGCCGAGATCATCGACTGGGTCGAGCACCCGTCCTACAACAGCTCCTCGCTGCAGAACGACATCGGGGTGCTCGAGCTCGACGCGAACGTGACCAGCATGTCTCCGATGCCCATGAACACCGACAGCCCGGGCACCTTCACGGTCTCGAGCCTGCGCTATGTCGGCTACGGCATCACGAGCGACCGGGCGAGCGACTCGGGCACGAAGCGCTACGCCGACATCCCCCTCTACAGCTACGATGCCCAGTTCATCGTCTCTTACGACTCCTCGGGCACCTACAATGTCTGCTCGGGCGACTCGGGCGGCGCGGGCCTGGAGTACCAGTCCGACGGCTCCTGGGAGCTCGCGGCCGTGAACTCCTACGTGACCCCCGGCTGTGTGGGCGGCGCGACCGGCGGCGCCCGGGTGGACGCCTACCACTCCTGGATCACGGGCTACACCGGCGCCATCACGGACGGCAGCACCGGCGGCGGCAGCACCGGCGGCGGCAGCACCGGCGGCAGCAGCACCGGCGGCGGCAGCACCGGCGGCGACAGCGGTGACAGCGGCGGCAGCACGGGCGGCGACAGCGGCGGCGACAGCGGCAGCAGCACGGGCGGCGACAGCGGCGGCAGCGACAGCGGCAGCGACGGCAGCGGCGACGACGGCACCAGCGACGTGCCGGCCGACGAGGTCGACGACGGCAGCGGCGACGCGCCGGCCGAGGTCGAGTGGGGCGACATGGACGCCGACGCGGGCGACTTCGAGAAGGGCGGCTGCGCCACGGTGGGCGCGGGTGCGGCCCCGGTGGCCCTGCTGGCTTGGATGGGCGCCATGGCAGTGGCCCGCCGCCGCGAAGACTGAGCCCCCCGCTCCCTTCCGGCGCCCGGGCCCCGCGCGGTGGGGGCCCGGGCGCCGTCGTCTTGGGGGCCAGGTCTCCGCCGCCCCGCCTTCTCGTGTTCCCTCCGGCGGGGGCCGCCAGCGGGGCCCCGCGGCGGGGATAGGGGCCCCCTCCCCCACCCCGCCCGGAGCCCCCGATGCCCTCCTCTGATCCCACCATCCAGCGGGTCACCGCCGTCTTCGACCAGTGGGCCGACGCCGGCCGGGCCGAGGGCATGGAGCGGGGCCACGGTCCCCATGCCCGCCAGGCCTTCGACCTGCTCGGCATCGACGCGGTCACGGGGCCCCTGCACTACCTCGATGTGGGCTGTGGCAACGGCTACACCGTGCGCTGGGCCGCCGCTGCCATCGCCGCCCGGGGCTGCGGGGGGCGGGCCGTCGGCCTCGACGCCAGCGGGCGCATGATCGCCCGGGCCCGCGAGCGGTCGGCGGGGCTGCCTGTCGACTTCGTGCAGGCCCCCTTCCCCGACCACGCGAGCCCGCTGCTCGCGCCGGGCCGCTTCCAGGCCATCTTCTCGATGGAGGTCTTCTACTACCTGCCCGTGCTCGAGGCGGGCCTGGCCGAGGTGGCCCGGCTGCTGGCGCCGGGGGGCCGCTTCGCCTGTGTGGTCGACCACTACGCCGAGAACGTGGCCAGCCACGACTGGCCCGACCAGCTCGGGGTGCCGATGACCCTGCGCGACCGGGCCGGGTGGCGGGCCGCCTTCGCGGCAGCTGGGCTCGAGGTGGTCGACCAGCGCCAGCTCACGGTGGCCCCGGCGCCCGGGGTGGCCGCCTGGAAGTCCGAGCTCGGCAGCCTGCTCACCCTCGGCCAGCGGGCCTGATGCGGGGCGGGGGCGTGGCCCTCAGCGGGCGGCGAGGGGCTCGGTGGAGGCCAGCTCGCGGTGGAGCCACTCGAGGGAGACGGGCTTGACGAGAACGGCGTCCATGCCCGCATCCAGGCACTCCTGGTGCTCGTCGGCATGGACGCTCGCGGTCAGGGCACAGAGCCGCCCCGCGTAGCCGCCGGCCCGCAGGGCCCGGGCCGTGGCGGGGCCCTCGAGCCGGGGCATGCGCATGTCGAGGAAGACGACGTCCCAGCGCTCGGACCGGGCCCGGGCGAGGGCCTCGACGCCGTCGCCGACCATCACGGGATCTTGGCCGAGCTTCTCGAAGAGCTTGCGCAAGACATGCTGGACGACCGGGTTGTCTTCGGCGACCAGGATGCGCAGCCGGCGCTCGAGGGCCGCGGGGGCCGGCGCCGCCGCCTCGGGCGCTGTGGTCAGGGGCAGCGGGAGCTGGAGGGTGAAGGTCGAGCCTGCGCCGGGGCGGCTGTCGACCGTCAGCGCACCGCCGGAGGCCTCGGCGAGCTGGAGGCTGATGGCGAGGCCCAGCCCCGTGCCGCCGAAGCGGCGGGCGATGCTGGTGTCGGCCTGGTGGAAGGGGCGGAAGATGGTCGCGCGCTGGGCCTCGGTGATGCCGATGCCCGTGTCGCGCACGGCGATGACGACCCAGGGGGGGCCCCCGTCGGTGCCCGGGCGGGCCGTGGCCTCGACGCTGACCTCTCCCCGGTCGGTGAACTTGACCGCGTTGGCGACGAGGTTCACCACCACCTGCTTGAGGCGCAGCGCGTCCCCCAGGCGCCAGCGCGCCGCGGCGAGGGCCGCGGTGTCGAGGCGCAGCGGCAGCCCCTTGCGATCGGCCCGGTGCTGGCAGAGGGCCACGGCCTCGTCGAGGCAGTCGATGAGGTCGAAGGGCTCTCGGGCCAGCTGGAGCGCCCCCGACTCGGCCCGGGCGAGGTCGAGGAGCTGGTTGATGAGGGTCATCAGGTGGTCGGCCGAGCGCTGGGAGCGCCGGACGAGCTGGGCCTGGTCGGGGGCGAGGGGGGTGTCGGCCAGCAGCTCGTTGAGCCCGACCACGGCGCCGAGGGGGGTGCGCAGCTCGTGGGTCATGTGGGCGAGGAAGACCGTCTTCGCGGCGTTGGCCCGCTCGGCGGCCACCCGGGCGGCCTCGGTCTGCTGCACCTGATCCCGGAGCTGGTGGAGCAGGGCGTTGAGGCGCTGGGCCACGTTGGCCAGGGTGATGAAGACCAGGAAGCCCGTGGCCGTGGCGCTCCATTCGAGGGGAACGAGGCCCGGGAAGTCGCTCAGGGTGCGGAACACGAGGATGAGCAGCAGGCAGACGAAGTGCCAGGCCAGCATGGCCCGCCGCCAGGGCACCCCGAGGGGCACGAGCAGCAGCCCCGCCGAGAGCGAGACGACGAGGCCCAGCTCGATGTGGACCTCGGGGCCGACCACCAGCGAGGTGGCGAGAATGGCGAAGGGTGTCCAGAACACCGTGATGATGCGGGCAAGCGGCGCGCGGCCCACCCGGTTCAGCCAGAGCGGTGCGACCTGGGGCGCGAAGCAGACGGCGATGAACAGCGCCCACAGGGGCGTGCCGCCGAGCCACGACAGCAGCCCCGCGAGAATGAGGCCCGTGCCGCCGTCGGTCAGCGCGATGCTGTTGCCCAGCCGCAGCAGCAAGCGCGCGGCGGGGCTCTGGTCGGGGCGCACCCCGCCGTCGAGCAGGCGCGCCAGGGGCGACGGCATGGGCATGGGAGGCACGGGGTGCGAGAGGGGCGCGGGCTTCTTCGGTCAGGATGGCCCATGGCTGGTGGGCTTTCCGTGCTCCTCTTGGGGGCGGCTGGCCTCGACCGCCTCGGCTCGGGCCTTCTCGGCGCCCGCAGGCGGGCAGCTGGCCCCTTCTGGGCAGATCCAGCCCCGGGGCAGCGGCCCGGTCAGGTCGACCGTGGGGTCGATCCAGCGCTGGGAGGGCCGCCCGTTGCGGGCCAGGAAGGCGTCGGCCATGACCGCCACCCGCCGGCCCTGGGCCTGCTCCCGGGCGGCCAGCTGGCGGGCGTACTGGACGATCAGATCCGGCTGGAACGACATCTGGTCGAGCTGGAGCTGGCTGAGCGCGGCCCGGGGGCTGTGGCGGCGCCGGCGGCCCGTGTCGCGGTCGACGACGGTGAACTCGACGAAGCCGGTCTTCTCGTGGAGCATGACCCGCCATGAGAAGCGGGTGCCCGCCTCGGTCCAGGCGACGTCACCGGGGAGCAGCCAGTGGCGCAGGGGCACGAGGGTCTGGACGAGCATCCAGGTCGCGGCGAGGGCGAGGCCGCCGCGCATGGGGGGCAGGGGCCGGGCCGGTCGGGGGCGCGCAGGCTCCCAGAACAGCGTCGACGCGGCCATCATCAGCCAGGGGAAGATGCCGATGGGGAAGAGCAGGGCCGTGGCGAGGTGGAAGGCGGCCACCGACATCCAGGCCAGGGTCCGGGTGGGTCGCCAGGCCAGCCAGCCGGCGATGCTCAGGTCGTAGAGGCAGCCCGCCCAGCTCATCGCCAGGGCCACCTCCCGGTGGGCGAGCCAGGGCCCCACGAGGGGCAGGGCCGTCTTGCCCGAGAGCCAGGTGTGGAGGGGCTCGCCCTGGAGCAGCCAGTCCGGGTTGAGCTTGGCGAGGCCGGCGAAGAGGTAGACCACGGCCACCTGGCCCTGGAGCAGCCGCAGCGCCCACCGGGGGATGCGCCCGTCGCGCACGGGGGGCACCACGGCGAGGATGCCCAACAGCAGCGACACCAGGTAGTAGTGGTTCAGGTAGGTCGACAGGTCGAGCACCTCGACCCACAGAAAGCAGACGAGGCAGAGCGCGGCGGCGAGGCGGCGCTGCCAGCCGGCGGCGATGGCGAGGCCCGCCGCGGCCATCAGGCCGAAGAGCAGGTGGAAGCCGGCCGCCGAGGGCTCGGGCACCCAGCCGAAGCCCGGCCAGGGGAAGCGGAGGGGCACGTCGACGTAGAGGCTGTGGATCCAGCCCTTGGCCACGAAGCGCAGGGCCGAGATGGTCATCAACAGCCCGAAGGCGACCCTGAAGACCACAAAGGGCCGGGCGTCGAGCCCCGCGTGCCAGTGCGGCTGCCCGGCGGCGGCACCGGCCTCAGTCGCCGTCATTGTCGTTGAAGCGCACGGTGATCTGCCAGGCCTGGGCCATGTCGACCTGGAGCACGACCTGCAGCGCGGTCAGGGCCTGGATGGCCCGGCGCAGGCTGGCCGGGTCGTCGTCGAGGCTGGCCGCCAGGGGCTCGGGAATGGCCGCGACCTCGGCCTCGGCGGTGGCCCAGGACTGCTCGAAGGCGGCCGTGAGGGCGGCGCGGTCGTCCGGGGGCAGCAGGTCGACCATGCCCAGCCCGCCGTCGCCGAGCACGTGGCGGCGGACCCCGGCGAGGGTGTCGAGGGCGTCCTGGCGGGAGCGGTCGCTGAAGCGCGACTCGAGCAGGGCCGGCTGGGGCGCCGTGCCCTCGAGCTCGCCGAAGGGCTTCGAGAGCCGCATCAGCCGGGTGTCTTCGACCGCGAAGATGAGCCGGTTGGCGTACTCCGAGAAGGCGGCGTCCCCGTCCTCGAAGAAGGGCGCCTCGCCCTCGGGCACGGGCACGGTGCCGGCCGCCGTGAGCTGGGCCAGCCAGTCCTGCTGGTCGGGATCCCAGGCGGTGACCATGGCGGCGGCCTCTCGGGCGAGCTCGTCGGAGAGGGCCGTGAGCAGGGCGCAGCGGCGCGCGCCGGTCTCGGCCGCGGTGAAGTCCGCCAGGGCCGCGTCGCCGCCCTCCCAGAGCAGCCACTCGACGGGCGGCATGCCCTTGCGGGTGGTGCCGTAGAGGTCGACATCGATCTCGGCGGTGTCGTCGAGGATCTCCTGCCAGACGGTGGGATCGCCGGGCCAGGTGTCGATGGCCGGGCCGATGCGCCAGGGCTGCTCGCGGTAGGGGCCGAAGCGCATGACCTCGGCCTGCTTCCAGGGGGAGCGCAGCGCCCACCAGGCCGCCCGGAGCCCGTCGAGGCCGGCGCTGTCGGGGGCGGCGCAGAAGGCCGTGGCGGCGGCGGCGGCGGCGGCGCTGCCCTCGGCGAAGGCGCGGTAGTCGGGCAGGATGACCGTCTCGCCGAGGCTGGCCATGACCGCCTCGGGGCTGTGGAGCGGGGCGCTGGCGGTGTCGCCGCCAGGCAGGGCCGAGTCTCGGGCGGGGGCCTTGCGGTCGCCGGCCGTGCAGGCGGCGAGGGGCAGGACCAGCAGCAGGGCCGCGGGCAGGCGGGGCATCAGAGGCTCTCCAGGAAGCGCACGAGGGCGGCGCGGTCGTCGGCGTCGAGGGCGGCGAAGGCGTCCCGGGCGGGCTGGGCCTCGCCGCCGTGCCAGAGGATGGCCTCGGCGTGGCCGCGGGCGCGTCCGTCGTGCAGGAGGTGGTCGTGGCCGTTGACCTCGGGCACCATGCCGAGGCCCCAGAGCGGCGGGGTGCGCCACTCCTGGCCGGTGGCGGCGTCGACGGCCTTGTGGTCGGCGAGGCCGGGGCCCATGTCGTGCAGCAGCAGGTCGGTGTAGGGCCAGATGTCTTGGTCGGCCATGCCCGACACGGGGGCGGTGGGGCCGGTCTGGTGGTGGGGGGTGTGGCAGGCGGCGCAGCCCAGCTCGCCGAAGAGCCACTTGCCGCGCAGCACCTCGTCGCCGTCCCACTCGCGGCGCACGGGCACGGCCAGGGCGGCGGCGTAGATGGCGACCTTCTGGAGAAGCTCCTCGGAGAGCTCGGGCGTGCCGCCGTTCTCGGCCGCCAGACACGCGTGCTGGGCGGCGGTGCAGTCGTCTGCGGGGGCGACGGGGCTGGTGATGCCCATGTCGCCGGCGAAGGCGCCTGCCGACTGGGTGCGCACCCGGGGCTGCTCGGCCTTCCAGCCGAAGCGCCCGATGGCCGGGGCGCCCGTCTCGGGGTCGACGACCCGCTGGACCCGGCCCGAGATGCCGTCGCCGTCGCGGTCGTCGGGGTCGGCCAGGGCCTCGATGGCGGCGTCGGGAATGGCCTCGAGCAGCCCGAGGCCACTCATCTGGGGGGCCACCCGCAGGCTGGTCTCGAGGGCGGGGCCCGGGTCGCCGTGGGCCCAGTCGCTGAGCCGCAGGACGGGCGCCCGCAGGCTGTGGGGGCTGCCGTCGGCATAGGCCCCGGGCCGCTCGTCCCAGTCCACGGCCACGGCGGCCTCGGCGGGCACCCCGGGGTTGGCCCGGTCTTGGAGCTGGCCACCGTAGACCTCGTGGGGATGACCATTCTCGCCGAGCCGCACGAGCGAGCCCAGCACCTCGCTGCCGTCGGGGGCCGGCGCCCGGCCGTCCTTGAAGTGGCAGCCCGAGCAGGACCGGGCGTTGAAGACCGGCCCCAGCCCGTCCCGAGAGGCCGTGCTCGCCGGCGCCTCGACCCAGGCCTCGTTGAAGAAGCTGTTGCCCGAGTAGAAGGCCGACTCGTCCTCGGGCGAGAGGTTGGCGGCGGGCATGATGAAGGCGTTGCTGCCGAGCATCAGGGTGTTTGTGCCCGCGCCGCCGGGCAGCCACTCGCCGTCCTCCACCACCGCCCGCTCGCGCGCGGCCCCACCGGTGTCGGGACGACCGCTGTCGCCGCTGTCGGTGCCGGGCTTGGCAGCGCCCGAGCGGGCGGCGCCGGGGGCCGCACAGCCGGCGCCCCAGAGCAGCAGCAGGGCCCCGCAGAGGGCACGGCCGCGGGCCGCGGGCCGCGGGCGGGGGAGGACGGCAGGCATCGGCTACTCCGGGATCTCGACCGACAGGCCGAGCAGGGTGAAGAGCTCGAAGAGCAGGTCTTCCTGGTCGCGCAGGGAGTCGATGAGGGCCTGGACCCGGGCGTGGCCCTCGTCGTTGCCCGGGGCGATCTCCTGGTCGAAGGGCGTCTGGAGCGCCTCCGCCAGGGCCACCGAGGTGTCGATGCGGGTGTCGAGGCGGCCGGCCAGGTCGGTGTCGATGGCCTCGACCAGGTCCTTCACGCCCGGTCCCGAGACCACGGTGCCGTCGAGGGCGGTGTAGCTGCCGCGCCAGACATTCTGGACCCCGACCACGTCCTGGACCATGTCGCGGTGGGTGTTGTCGGAGAAGCAGGAGTGCTCGTCCTCCTGGTCGCCGCTGTCGAGGGCCGCCTGGAGCCGCTCGCCGCCGGTCTCGAAGCCCGAGAGCACGATCATGCCCGTCAGGATGCGCTGGATGGCGGTCTCGGGGGTCAGGGCGGCCCACTCCGCGCCGTAGCCGGACTCGGGGGCCCAGGCGGCGCCCAGGCCGGCGAGGTGGTCGACGAGGATGTCGCTGACGAGGCCCAGGTAGAGGGCGCGCCGGTCGGGGTTGGGGGCCGGGCTGGCGCCGGAGACGTCGAAGTCGGTCCAGGGCCGGGCGCCGGGGCCGTCGGCGGACTGGTCCTGGCCCCAGAGCAGGAACTCGATGGCGTGGTAGCCCGTGGCGATGTTCTTCTCGCCGCCGGCCTCGTTGAGCGAGAGCAGGGTGGCGGTGTCGAGGGTCACGCTGCGGTCGTTGATGATGCCGGCCTCGGGCGCGCCGTCGACGTAGTCGATGTAGTTCTCGTCGAGGGGCCAGGCGTTGATGGCGCCCTCGGGGCCGTCGTCGGGGTTGTCGATGGGGCCGTCGTAGAAGCGGTAGACCTCGGTGACGAGGTAGGGCTCGCGGCTGTCGAGCCAGGCCTGGCGGGCGGCGGCGAGGGTGTCGTCGCCGGGGGCGGCCACGAAGGCCTCGATGGCCCCGTCGAGCGCGACCGCGGCCGTGTGGCTGTCGGCGTAGCTGGCCCGGACGAGGTCGGCGTAGGTCGCAGCGACCTCGGCGGCCACGGCCGGCAGGGTGTCGTCGCCGCCGTCGGTGCCGTCGGAGCCGTCGGAGCCGTCGGAGCCGTCGGAGCCGTCGGAGCCGTCGGAGCCGTCGGAGCCGTCGGTGGCGGCGGCGCCGGAGTCGGTGGACTTGTCGTCGCCGCAGGCGCCGACGGTGAGGGACCGGGCGAGGCCCAGGGTGGCCAGCAGGGGGCGCGAGATCGGGGAGTGCATGGGGTCTGCTCCGAGGAGAGCCGCAAGGGGGGGGCGCGGCGGATCGGGTTGTTGATAATGAAAGCCGATTTCGTTTTCAAGTGGCTTTCTTGTCGTGCGTCAAGACGCACCGCGCCCTGCCGCCCGGCGGAGGGCCGGACACAGGGGCGGGCGGGGCATGGACGGGGGGGCGGCTCAGGCCGTGGGCACGAGGCTCTCGGCGAGGGCACGCCAGGCGGGGTCCTCGGGGATGCCCGGCTTGCGGGCCCCGAAGAATTGGACGATCACCCGCCCCTGCGGGTCGAGCAGCTCGACGCTGGTGACGACGCCGTCGGCGGTGGGCTTGCGGACGAGGAAGGCCTCGGCCGGGGTGTCGCTGCGCAGGTGGAGGTTGAAGTCGGGGTCGAGAACGTTGATCCAGTCAGTGTTCCCGGAGATGGGCACGATGCGCTGCACGGGGCCCGTGTGGATCTGGATGCAGCCCGGGTTGCCCACGAAGACCATGATGTCGAGGCCCTGGGCGGCCGCGGCCTCGAGCAGGGCCGTGGGGGCCTGGCGGTCGAGGCGCGCCGTGAAGCGCCCCAGGGCCCCGCGCAGGGCGACGAGCCGGGCGACGCCGTGCCGCCGCAGCATGCCGTGGAAGTCGTGGGTGTCTTGCAGGGCGGCCCAGTCGGCGAGCAGGGCCGGGTCGACCGTGGTGTCGGTGGGTGCCGGGGATGCCGGGGATGCCGGGGATGCCGGGGTGGCCACGAAGGGCGCGGCCGGCGCCTGGTGGGTGGCGATGAGCTGGTCCCAGGCCGCCCCGTCGCCGCCCTCGGGCTGGTGGTAGACCTTGCAGACGGCGTCGCCGTGGGCGTCGAAGAACTGGAGGCTGCGCAGGGGGCCCCGGGGGCCCGTGCTCTCGACGGCGAAGCCCACGGCCCACTGGGAGAGGAAGAGGCGCAGGTCGATGTCGGGGCCGAGCACGAGGCCGACCGGGCCCCGCACCGAGACCTTCTCCCAGCAGCCCTTGCGCTCGTGCACACAGTCGTCGTTGCGGGTGAGCACCATGGTGCGGCCCACCGCGGCCAGGGCGCGGAGCACGGGCCGGGGGTCGTCGCCGAGGCGCGTGACCCCGTCCGGGCGGCTCTGGAGCAGGGTGGCCTCCGAGACCCCGAGCTGGGCGGCGGCGTCGCGGATGCGGGTGCGGGGCGCGCGGCTGCGCAGGGCCTGCCAGCGCGCGTAGAGGGAGGGCTCGGCGGGGGGCGTCGTCGGGATGGGCGCGTTCATGGCTGTTCCGGATGGGAGGGGACGAGCACGGGGCGGCCCGTCTGGGGATGGGGGAGCAGGACGGTGGCGAGCTGGAAGGCCCGCTGGATCTGGACGGGGGCGAGGGCCACGGCGGGCGGCCCGTCGACCTGGACCCGGCCCGCGTGGAGCAGCACGACCCGGTCCGCCCAGCCGGCGGCGAGGTTGAGGTCGTGGAGCACGGCGACGCAGGCCCCGCCTGCGCGGCCCCGGGCGTGGGCGCCGGCGAGGGCCAGCACCCGCTGCTGGTGGCGCGGATCGAGGGTGTTGGTGGGCTCGTCGAGCAGCAGCAGGGTGGGCGCCGGGGGGCGGTCGCCCGGGGGCCCGGGATCGAGCTGGGCGAGCACCCGGGCGAGGTGGACCCGCTGGCGCTCGCCGCCGCTGAGCTGGCCCAGGGGGCGGTCGGCGAGGGCCGTGGTCTCGGTGCGGGCGAGGGCCCGGGCGACGGCGGCGGACTCGCCCCGGCGGCCGTGGGGGCTGCGGCCCATGGCGACCACCTCGGCGGCGGTGAAGGCCAGGGCCCCGGGGGGCTGCTGGGAGAGCACGGCGCGCCGGCGGGCGAGGGCCTGGCGGTCCCAGGCGGCCACCGGGCGTCCGGCGAGCACGACCGTGCCCCGGTCGGGTCGCAGCCGCCCCGCGAGGCAGCGCAGCAGGGTGCTCTTGCCGGTGCCGTTGGGGCCGACGAGGGCCACCCGCTCGCCGGGGACCACCGCGAGGTCGATGCCCTGGAGCACGGGCCGGCCGCCGAGGCGGTGGTGCAGCCCCGTGGCGACGAGCAGGGGCGCCGGCGCGCTCATGGCCGTCCCCCGCCCCGGTGGAGCAGCAATAGAAAGAAGGGGGTGGCGAGCAGGGTGGTGAGGATGCCGATGGGCAGCTCGGCCGGGGCCAGCGCCGTGCGGCAGAGCAGGTCGGCCCAGACCAGCACGGCGGCGCCGAGGGCCGCGGTGCCCGGCACGAGGGCCCGGTGGCCCGGGCCGAGCAGCAGCCGGGCCAGGTGGGGCAGGACGAGGCCGAGGAAGCCGATGACCCCGGTGAAGGCGACCATGGCCCCGACCGCGAGGCTCGCGAGGGCCACGACCCCGCGCTCGAGGCGGGCCACGGGCACCCCGAGCAGCAGGGCCTCCTCCTCGCCGAGCTGGAGCAGGTCGAGCCAGCGGGCGAGGCCCTGGGCCCCGGCGACCAGGGCGGCCACGGCGAGGCCCACGAGCCCCACCACCGGCCAGGTGGCGCCGCCGAGGCTGCCGAGGGTCCAGAAGGTCAGCGAGCGCAGCTGGGCGTCGTCGGCCACGAAGAAGAGCAGGCCGAGAATGGCTCCGCAGAGGGAGTTTGCGACGATACCGGCCAGCAGCAGGGAGGCCACCGAGGACCGGCCCCCGCGCCGGCCCAGCCGCAGCACGAAGGCCGCTGTGGCGAGGGCGCCGGCGAAGGCCGCGAGGGGCAGGGCCACGGGGGTCTGGCCCAGGGTGGCGGCCCCGCCGAGCACGATGGCCGCGCCGGCGCCCAGGGCCGCCCCGGACGAGACCCCGATGACCTGGGGCGAGGCCAGGGGGTTGCGGAAGAGCGCCTGGAGCAGGAGCCCGGCCACCGACAGGCCCGCCCCCACCACCAGCGAGAGGGCCACCCGGGGCAGCCGCAGGCTCCAGAGCACGGCCCCGGCCCGGGCGCCCGGGGCCAGCGGGCCCGCGAGGCCGAGGGGCTCGACCAGGCCGCCGAGCACCTGGGCCAGGGGGATCTCGAAGGCGCCGGCCCCCGCCCCGACCACCGCGCCGGCCAGGGCCAGGGCGGCGAAGCCGAGGGTCCAGGCCCGGGCCCGGCCGGTGCGGCGGCGCGCCTGGCGCAGCGGGGGGGCGGCGGCGCTGCTCATGGGCGGGCCAGGGCGCGCCGGAGGGCCGCGAGTCCCGCCCCGGTGCGCGGGCCGAAGCCCAGCAGCAGCAGGTCGTCGACGTCGAGCACGGGCACCTCGCCCAGGAGCGACAGCCCCGGCTGGGCCCGCAGCCCCGCGGCGCCGCCGACGCTGGCGAGCCCCGTCGTCGTGAGCAGCAGGGCCGTCGGCTGGGCACCGACGACGGCCTCGGGGGTGAGGGGCGCCCAGCCCTCGCTGTCGCCGAGGGCGTTGTCGGCGCCGGCGAGGGTGATCATCTCGTGGGCCGCCGTGCCCGTGCCGGCGACCATCAGGGTGCCCGCCCCCCGGGCATAGACGAAGAGCACCCGCTGGCCCGGCGCCACCGGCAGGGCCTGGGCGGCCGCCACCTCGGCGTGGATCCGGGCGGCGAGGCCCGGGCCGTCGGCGTCGAGCAGGGCGCCCAGGGTCTCGGCCCGGGCGGCGGCGGCGGCGACGGTGTGGGTGTCGTCGACGACGAAGACCGGCACCCCGGCCGCGGCCACCTGCTGCAGGGCCGCCGGGGGGCCCGAGGCGGCGTCGGCCAGCACGAGGTCGGGGCCCTGGGCCAGCAGCCCCTCGGCGCTGAGCTGGCGGTGGTAGGGCAGCCGCACCTTGGCGGCCAGGGGCGCGTAGGCCGCCACCGAGGCGTCCGCGGCACAGACGTCGCCGCTCCGGCCCAGGGCGTCGACGGTCTCGGCGACCCCGGCCCCGAGGGTGATGATGCAGTGGGCGGTCTCGACGCGGTGCACCGTGCCCTGGGCGTCGGTGGCCGTGCCCGCCCAGGCGGCCGGGGCGGCGAGGGCGAGCCCAGCGGCCCAGCCGGCGACGGCGGGCCTCACCGGTCCGCCAGGGGGGCCACGCGCAGGCCCACCGTGCCGTCGTCCCAGTGCGTCACCTGGAGCTTGTGGAGGTCACCGTCGGCGTCGCGCACGAGGTGGACCCGCAGCGAGGGCCGCACGGCGTGGGTGCTGCTGTCGTAGTCGTACCAGGTCTCGAGGGCCGTGCCGCTCTCGTACTCGCTGGCGGGCGCGGCGTCGGCGACCCACGCCGCGTCCGTGGGCACGGCGCCGGTGTCGACCACCTCGGCCCACTGGGTGCCGTCGGCGAGGGTGATGGCGGCGCCCTGGCCCGGTCCGCTGGTGCCGCCGTTGAGGGCCAGGGCCGTGCGGGCCACGGCGAGGTCCCAGGCCGTCGAGGTGGCCGGGTTGGCGGGGGCGGCGATGACGGCGCCCGTGTCGAGGTCGAGGTAGACCGGCGCGGTGGCGTCGGCGGCGTCGATGCGCTGCTCGCCCTCGACCAGCGCGGGCACCAGCACGAAGCTGAGCAGCCCGGGGGTGTCGGTCTCGTCGTAGTAGCTCGTGAAGGCGAGCTGGTAGAGGCGGCGGCTGTTGCTGCGCACGAACCAGCTGCCGGCGGCCGGGCTGAGCACGTGGGTCGGGCTGTCGTAGTCGTACCAGTCGGCGAAGGCGAGGCCCGCGCCCCCCTCGTCGTCGGTGGTCCAGCCCGCCTCGGGGGCCCGGGCGGCCGGGTCGAAGGCCGCGGCGCTGTGGGCCACGGTGACCTCGCCCGTGCCCGAGCTGCCCCCGTCGACCCGCACCGTGTAGCCGTCGACGGCGAGGGTGAAGGCGGTGGCGCTGGACGAGACGGTGGGGCCGTCGAGCGCGACGGTCGCGAGGCCGCCGGTGGTGTCGACCTGGACGGTCACCACGCCGTCGGCATCGGGCGCCGAGACGCTGTGGCGCAGGTCGGCGTCTGCGTCTGCGTCGGCGTCCGCATCTGCGTCGGCATCTGCGTCGGCATCGGCATCGGCGTCTGCGTCTGCGTCTGCGTCCGCATCGGTGTCGGTGTCGGTGTCGGTGTCGGTGTCTGCGTCGGCGTCGGCCTCGGTGGCGGGGCTGCCCGAGTCGCCGGTGGACTTGGTGTCGGCACAGGCGCCGAGGGCGACGAGCAGCAGGGCCGAGAGGGGACGCCAGCGGGCGGCGGTGAGCGGGGACGGGCGCATGGGGGGCTCCAGGGGCGAGAACGGGACAGGGGGCCCGGGGCGGCCGCCGACAGGGGCGGGCGCCGGGCAGAGACTCAAGCGGGGGGCGCGACGGCGAACCAACGCAACAGCAACATCGCGGGGGTGCCGGCGTCGTCGTAGTAGTCGAGGAACTCGAGGGCGTAGTGGTCGCCCTCGGCCGAGCGCAGCACCCAACACAGGGGCCGCGGCGTCAACACATGGGTCTCGACATCGTAGTCGTACCAGTCGTTGAGGGCGAGCTCGTCAATGCCGTCTCCATCAGCATCTTGGGCGTCTTCCACCCAGCCCTCGGCCGGGGCCTCGACCACCGCATCACAGCCGCCCTCGAGGGCCACGGCGGCCCCCTGGCCCGTGCCGCTGCTGCCCCCGTTGAGGGCCACGACGTAGCGGCGGATCTGGAGGTCCCAGGGCAGGTCGGAGGCGACGAGGCCCTCGCGCTCGAAGTCGTAGTGGACGGGCTCGACCTCGTCGGTGGCGTCGATGCGCACGACGTGCTCGACGCTGAGATCGGCACCGGTGTCGAGGGTGCCGGTGCTGGCCAGGGTCTCGCCGGTGGCGACGGTGCTCGCCGGCGGGGCGTCGTCCCGGTCGACCCAGGTGCGCAGGTCGCGGGCACAGCCGCCGAGCAGCAGGGAGAGGCCGAGCAGGCAGGGAACGGGGCGCGTCATGGGCGGGCCTCGCGGGCGGAGGGGCGGGAGAAGCGGCCGTCGACGGCCACCCACAGCCACCGGGGGGGCAGGGGGTCGCGCTGGGCCTCGCCGGCGTCGAGCAGGTTGTCGACGCCCGCCGAGAGGCCGAGGCGGCGGGAGGGGGCCCAGCGGCCCACGAGGTCGAGGGTGGTGCGGGCAGGCACCGTCTCGACGACCGTCGTGTCGCCCCGGGTGGTGAGGAAGGGCGCCGCTGCACGCCAGGATGCCCGCAGATCGAGCTTCCACAGATGGTCGGGTCTCCCGACGCGCGCGGCTGCCGTGAGGGTGGTGGGGGCCCGGCCCGACAGCGGCAGGTCGCCGGTCAGGTCGCGGGCCTCGAGCAAGGTGAGGTCGCCGAGCAGCCCGATCAGGGGCAGGGGCCGGGCCGTGAAGCCGGCCTCGAGGCCCTGGGTGCGGGCCCGGGCGATGTTGGCGTAGCTGTAGAGGGCCGGCTCGCCGCTGGCCGCCGCCCGGCCGAGCTGGGCGTCGATCATGTCCCAGAGGTCGTTGCGGAAGAGCTGGGAGCGCAGCGAGAGCCGGCCGCCCGAGACCGCCTCCCAGGTGGCGCCGGCCGTGATGCTGCGGGAGGTCTCGGGCCGCAGCGCCGGGTTGCCCACGACGACGTAGCCGGCGCTCGGGTTGGCGAACTGGAGGTAGAGGTCCTTGAAGGGCGGGGCCCGAAAGCCGTGGCCGTAGCTGGCCCGCAGGACGACGGCGGGGTGGGGATCGGCCCGGAGCGCCGCCCGGGGGGTCAGGGCGCTGCCGAAGAGGCTGTCGCGGTCGGCCCGCAGCCCGCCCACGAGGGTGAGGGGCCGGGCGAGGGGCAGGTCCCAGGCGTCTTGGAGCCAGGCGCCGGCGCGCTGGCGCTGGGCCCGGTCGACCGAGATGCGGTCGGTCTGGAGCGCCTCGCCCCGCAGCTCGACGCCGGTGGCGAGCACGTGCTGGGTGCCCAGCCGCACGGTGGCCGCCGCCTCGAGCTCGCCGGCGGTCTCGCGGGTCTCCTGGTAGGCGTCGAGGGCCGTCGCGGCGCGCTGGTCGGCGAGGTACTGGTCGCGGAAGTGGTCGAGGCTGGCCGTGAGCCGGAGCCGGGCGCGGTCGCCGAAGGTGAGGTCGGGCCCGAGCCGCAGCAAGCATATGAAAGCTACCAATAATATCAATCAGGATTTAAAAGAAGAAATAGACAGACTAACAAACAAAGCATCGAAACTTCAAATATTCTACGATGACACCCAAGAATTAATCGAAAATGAAAA
>CAXQUZ010000604.1:0-3666 GCA_964226865.1 Myxococcota bacterium
TGGTCTCGAGGGTGCCGAAGTCGGCCGGATCCGCCGAGGCCACGCTCGCGCCCCCGGGGCCGTAGAGGCCGTCGGCCCGGCCACCGCGCCGGCCCACCCAGTCCGAGCGCCAGCCCGCCGAGGAGCAGAGGTTGATGTCGTGGCCGCGGTAGCCCTGGTAGAGGCTGGCGGGCAGCACCCAGCCGTGGCCCCGATCGCCGTAGCGGCGCTGGAGCTCGCGGCGCAGGTGGCCCGTGAAGAAGTCGCCGCCCGTGTGGCTGGCGCCGTAGACCGTCACCCGCACCGGCCGGCCGGCCTCGGCGGCGCGCAGCACATCGCCCAGGGCCCGCAGGGTGGCCAGATCGCCCTCGAGGGGCTGGAGATCGGGCGGCATGCCGCCGGCACCGGGCAGCAGCCCCGCGGTGGCGTGGGCCCAGCGCACGACGGGATCCGGGACCGCTGCGGCGACGAAGGGCCCGCCGGCCGGGGTGAAGGGGCGGAGCTGCCCCCGCACGGTCCCGCCGCTGGTCTCGACCGGGGCCCCCGTGCCGCGCTCGGCGGCCGCCCGGGCCTGGAGGGCGCCACAGCTCTCGTCGGAGGGACCGAGGATGGCCTCTGGCACGTCAATCCAGGTGGTCACCGGCGCGGGTGCCACCGCCGGCGCCGCCCGGGCCACCGCCCCGCCCAGCCCGAGCCACAGCCCCGCGGCCGTCCACCCCGCTCCCCTGCCCCCTGCACGCATCCCCGACTCCTCGTCCCGTCGCGTCCCGGCCCAGCACCGGGACCTGTCCCCTCAGTAGCCCGCGCACCACACCGGCAGGGGCTGGGGGTCGAGGGCGAGGCTGGCCCCCTCGGCGTCGAGCAGGGCCCCGACCGTGGCCGTGCCCCAGGCCTCGTCGGCGTCGGTGTCGAAGCCCTCGAGGGTGAAGACCAGTGCGGGATCGGCCGGGTCGCTCTGGAAGAAATTGCCGTCGCCGCCGGCCTCTTCCTGGAGCTTCACCCGGGCCCCGTCGGCGGCGGTCCAGGCGCCCGGGCCGCCCGCTTCGGGGAAGGTGCCGACCATCTCGATGATCAACACGAAGACGTGGCCGTCCCCGCGCCAGAACTGGCGGAAGCTGGTCGAGCCCTCGAGGTGGGAGCAGCTCGGGCTGTCGAAGACCAGCGCGCGATCGAGCGCCCCCGAGAGCTGGAGGGTGAAGGGCGCCGGGCTCGCGGGCAGCCCCGTGCCGGTCCCGCCGTCGTCCCCGTCGGCCGCGCCGTCGTCGCCGGTCTCGCCGTCGTCCCCCGCCCCGCCGTCCGCGCCGGTCTCGCCGTCGTCGCCGGTCGCTCCGCCCGCTGCGGCACCGCTGTCGCCGGCGCCCTTGCCCTCGTCGGGCGGACAGCCGGCCACAGCCAGCGCCAGTGCCAGCGCCCCGCTCCGAGCCCCGCGGCCGCGCCCCACAGCCCGTCCGGTCCGGTGTGCCCACCGCATGCGCCCCTCCTGGGATCGCCCAGAGGGGCGCCCGGCCGCAGTGTAGCGCAGGGACAGGCCCGCCCTCGGCCCTCCGGGGGGACAGGGCCGGCCCCCGTGCGGTAAAAGGGGCATCGTTCCCGAGCAGAGAGTGACGATGATCTCCAGTGCCCGCCCCGCCCGCCGCCTCCCCGCGCTCGCCGCCTCCGTGGCCGGCCTCGCTCTCGGTGTCGGCATCGGCGCCGCGCCCGCGCACGCCGGCGCGCTCAAGAACCTCGACAAGCAGGGCGGCTTTCGCGACGTCGCCTTCGGCCAGCGCTGCGACGAGATCGACGGGCTCAAGGGCAACACCGCCGCGGTGAAGGCCGCGGTCAAGGCGGGCATGGGCGCCGAGTCCAAGGACGGCGCGCCCTACCTCGGCATGCTCCAGTACACCCGGGCCGCCGACAGCCTCGAGGTCGGCGCCGCCGAGCTCCTCGGCATCAGCTACACCTGCTACATGGAGCAGCTGATGACCGTCCAGGTCACCACCTTCGGCGAGGCCAACGCCGTGCCCCTCCGCGAGGCCCTGATCGAGGCCTACGGCGAGCCGACCAGCGGCGACGAAGACACGGGCCGGTGGGCCTGGGAGGGCAAGAAGGTCGTCCTCACCTTCGTCAAGGATCCCATCACCCGCATGGTCAGCGCCACCTGGGCGAGCGTGAAGATGCTCGAGACAAAAGAGAACAACGACATCGCCATCAAGAAGAGCGCCGTCGAAGACCTCTGAGCCCCGCCCGGCCGCCAGGCCCTCGCCGAAGATGCCCATGAGAGCGGCATCTTGGGTGGGGGCCTCGCTGTGTTTGGAGGCGGCGCCCACGCCGAGGGCGCGGCCCCGTCGTGCCCGTGCCGATTCCCGTCACCCACGACGCCTATTCTGAACGAACGGCGGGTCCGTCCCTTGGAGTGGAGGTCCCGCAACATGGTCAGTGGAATCAACTCTGGCGCCGGTACGCAGTCCATCCAGGCCAGCATGGTGCGAAACGCCACGCAGGCGCCGACGGGCAGCGCCCCCAGTGCGCCCATCACGACCCCCCGCTCCGCCGCCCAGGCGAACGTGTCGCAGCTCTTCGCGGTCACCGCAGAGCTGTCTTCCCAGCTCAAGGGCCTGCTCGACGGCGCTGAAGCCCGTCGGGTCCAGGGCCAGGAGGGCATCGACATGAACTCGGCGGCCGCCCCCATCCAAGAGATGCAGCAGCAGCTCGAAGAGCTCAAGGCGCGCGGCGCGACGGTCGGTCGCTTCGCCGAAGAGCTCTCCGCCCAGGTCGACCAGGTGGTCAAGGGCGGCGCGGGCTCGGTGAACCGCATCGCTGAGGTGGTGGCCCAGACCCAGCAGCGCATGGCCCAGAAGTACGGCTATGTGGCCAACACGGTTAGCAAGTATGCCTGAGCCGCGCCGCTGCTGGCCCCGGTGGCCCGGCCGACCAGGGCCCGTCCCGGCCTCCGGGCCCGCCAGCCTTCAGTAGAGGTCTTCGTCGTCGCCCTCGGTGGCCGTGACGAAGAGCACCGTGTCGCCCTGGAGCCCCGCGTCCAGCGCCGCCCAGGCCTCCGCGATGCGCGCGGCGTGGTCCGGGGTGTAGGCGATGACGCTGAGGATCTGCTTCTCCCAGGCGTCGCTGCTGTCGACATTGGCCGTGCTCAGGGGGATGTCGGCCAGTTTGTCTTCGAGCAGGGTCGTCGCCTGCTCGAGGGTGTAGGGGTCTTCGGGCGGCCAGCCATAGGCGCGGGTCACGCTGACGCCGATGCTGTGGCCGTCGATGTCGACGAGCAGGTCGGTCTTCTTGCCGCCGTCGTCGGTGTAGAGGATCTCGCCCTCGGTCTTCACCAGGGCGGCGAGCTCGCAGCGGTAGAGCACCTCGTAGGCGATGACCTCGCTCTCGATGGAGCTGCCGCCCAGGTTGCCGTCGGTCCAGACCTCGGTGCCACCGGCCGAGAGCTGGTCGAGGTCGAAGCCGTCGGCGCCGAGGTCGAGGGTGTTGACGAAGAGGGCCGGGGCGGCCGTGGCCAGCTCGTCGCTGCCGAGCACGTCGCCGCAGTCGCCGCTGAGCGTGCCCAGGCCGGCGAGGGGAAGCCCGTCGTCGCCGCCCTCGTCGCCCCCCTCGTCGCCGCCGTCCGTGCCGTCGGTGCCGTCGCCCCCGCCGTCGGTGGACGCCGCGCTGTCGTCCCCTCCGTCCGACTTCTCGTCGCCGCAGGCCGTG
>CAXQUZ010000605.1:0-2201 GCA_964226865.1 Myxococcota bacterium
GCAGCAGACCGCCGGCCGGGGGCGCCTGGGCCGCCGCTGGGAGGCCGCGCCGGGCGAGAACCTGCTGTTCAGCCTCGTGCTCCGGCCCGCCGTGCCCCCCGCCCGGGCCCCGCGCTGCCTGCTGCTCTGGGCGGCGGCCATGGCCGAGGCCCTCGACCTCTGGCTCAAGTGGCCCAACGACCTGATGAGCGCCGAGGGCCAGAAGGTGGGGGGCATCCTCGCCGAGCTCGAGACCCACTCCGAGCCCTTCGGCCGCGGCCAGCAGCTTGTCCACGTGGTGCTGTGGGTGGGCATCAACGTCCGCCAGACGGCCTTTCCGGGCCTGCCCGCGGCCGCCTCGCTGGCGACGCTGGGCCGCGACACCACCGACCGCGCGGCCCTGCTGGGGCGGCTGGTGCGGGCCGTCGACGCCACCGACGTGCACGCCACCCTCGACGCCTGGCGGGCGCGGGCGCGGACCCTCGGCCGGCGGGTGCGGGTGGGCGCCCGCGAGGGCACGGCGACCGGGCTGCGCGAGGACGGGGCCTTGCTGATCGACGGGGTGCCGGTGCTGGCCGGCGACGTGGAGATGGTGGCCGGGGCCACCGGGGAGGAGCGATGACACGCTGGCGCCTGCGGGTCTGGACCCGCTTCTTCGAGAGCCCGGCCACGGTCTGGGCCCGCAAGACCGACCTGGGGGCCATCGCGGACGAGTTTCCGCCCTGGCTGCCCTTCGCCCTGCCGGCCGATCAGCGGCCGGCCCTCTTCGCCGGGGCCGTGGTCCAGGCGCGGCTCGGACCCATCGCCTGGCCCCTGCGGGTGACGGCCCATGTGGCGGGCGAGTTCTTCACCGACGAGAGCGAGAACGCCCTCTACGCAGAGTTCATCCACACCCACCGCGTCGAGCCCAGCTCGGACGGCTGCCGCTACATCGACGAGGTTTGCTTCGTGCCGCGCTTCGCCTCGAAGGCCGTGGCCATCGCGACCGCCCACAGCTTCGTCCAGCGCCACCGCCGGGCCGCCCGCCACCTCGATGCCGACGCCCGCACGGTGGGCACGGCCGTGCTCCGCAGCGACGCCGAGCCCGAGGCCCCGGGCGACTGACGGCCGGACCGGGGCCCCGGCGGCTCAGCCGTAGAGGTAGTCGGCCGAGAGACAGCTCTGGCCGCTGTCGGGGTCCCGCACCAGCACGAACTGGCCGAGGGGCCCGCTGAGGTCGAGGGGGTCGAGCTCGGCGGGCAGGCGGCTGCCGACCCAGGCCTCGAGGGGCCGGTCACCGGCGTGCTCGGGGCGGGAGAGGCAGGCGTCGGCCTCGCCGATGCGCAGCTCGGAGATGGGCGTCTCGGTGAGGCCGAGGAGGGTCGCCAGGGCCTCGGTGTCGTCGGGGTTGCGCACCCCCAGGCTGCAGTGGCCCCGGCGGCTGCCGGAGACCGTGGCGCAGTCCAGGCCGGCGGGGTCGAGCCCGGCCTCGCCCATCAGCAGGATGATGTCGGCCTGGAGGTCACGGGCGAGCACGAGATCCCAGACGCCCGTGCAGGCGAGCAGCGGGGCGGCGAGGGCGGCGAGGGCGAGGTGGCGGGCCCAGCGTGGCATGGCGTGCTTCCCCGGGGGGCGTGGGCGACGGGGCCCGGAGCGGGCCGATCCGGGCGCAGTGTAGCCCAGGGGCCGCGGCCGCCGGTGGGGCGGGCCCGGGTGGGGGGGGAGCCCGTCGCCAGATCGTCCGCGCCAACACCCCGGCGGCTGGATACCCCCCGGGCGCCCCTCGTCCGGCGAGGTGGCCTGGGAGGACCGATGCTGCTGGTCATCGACGTGGGCAACACCAACACCGTCATCGGGGCCATGGTCGACGGCGCCGTGGTCGAGCGCTGGCGGGTCTCCACCGCCACCCGCACCACCGACGAGATGGGGCTGCTGTTGCTCCAGCTGCTCGGCCACCGCGGCATCGCGGTCGAGGCCCTGCACGGGGTGGTCGTGAGCCAGGTGGTGCCCAGCGTGCTCTACACCATCGAGAAGGCCGCCCGCCGCTACCTCAAGTGCCCCTGCATGGTGGTCGGGCGCGGCATGAAGACGGGCATGCGGGTGCGCACCGACAACCCCCGCGAGGTCGGGGCCGACCGCATCGTCAACGCCGTCGCCGCCTGGAACCGCCACAAGAAGCCCCTCGTCGTCGTCGACAGATCGGAAGAGCGTCGGGTAGGGACAGAGTGTCTTAAGACGGGTAG
>CAXQUZ010000606.1:0-13206 GCA_964226865.1 Myxococcota bacterium
GTGGAGGGGCTGGCCCGCCTCGTCGGCCCGGTCGTGGGCGAAGGCCAGGGCCTTGAGCACCTCGGCCACCACGAAGAGCGCGAGGCGCACCGGGAAGGGCCCGAGGTTCGTGGCGCGGCTGAGCACCAGGTCATCCGCGGCAAGTACGCCTACATGAGCCCCGAGCAGGTCGAGGGGCGCGGGCTCGACCGCCGCACCGATCTGTTCAGCCTGGGCATCGTGCTCTTCGAGATGCTGACCGGCACCCGCCTCTTCAAGGCGCGCTCCCGCGACCAGACCCTCGAGCGGGTCAAGCGGGCCGAGGTGCCGTCGCCCCGGGCCCGGCGCACCGAGATCAGCGAAGACCTCGAGGCGCTGCTGCTCAAGGTGCTCGCCCGCAAGCCCGAGGACCGCTTCCAGACCGCCGGCGAGATGCTCGAGGTGCTGTCGGGGCTGATGGTCCGCGAGGGCCACCGGGCCACGAACAACGACCTCGCGGACTATGTCAAGGCCGCCATTGCCGCGGCCTCGGCCAAGGCCCGGGGCGGCGAGGGCAGCGCGGCCCCGCCCTCGCGCAAGGTGCCCCCCTCGGCGGTGGTGGTGCTGGCGGTCGAGGCGGCGCCCCCGCCCCGCAGCATCGCCTCGCCCCGCCGCAGCCTCGATCGCCTCACCGACGACTGGATGCGCATCGTCGACGAGGCCGGCGGCGAGGTCTGGGAGCGCGAAGAGGGCGTGCTGCTGGTGGTCTGGGTGGCCCGGGGCGGCCTGCGCTCCTTCGTCTCCCGGGCGGTCGCGACCGCCCAGCACCTCCAGGCCGCGGCCCAGGAGGCCGGCTTCCGCCTCAGCACGGGCATCGCCCCCGGGGTCGCCCGCATCCTCCCCGAGACCCGGCGCCCGGGCGAGGGCTGGGAGCTCGCCGGCCCCTTCTACCTGGCGCGCTGGATGATGAACCTCTCGGCCCACCGCGGGCGGGTGCTGCTCACCGAGGTGGCCTCCCGCCACACCGACGCCTCCACCCGGCTGCTCGGCCGCATCCCCATCCAGGGCAACCGCTCCATCAACCTCTACGAGCTGGGCTGAAGCGCTGGCTGCCAGGCCCTTCAGGGCTGGCGCGCGCCGGCGTGGAGCAGGGTCAGCAGCTCGGGGTCCGGGGCGCCGGCCGTGGCCGTGACCTCGTAGAGGCCGTGGGCCTTCGCGCCCCGCATCTCGACACACATCTGGCGGGCCGTGAGCACGACGGCGACGGCCTGGGGGGCCAGGGCCTCGTGGATGTGGTGGGCGAGCTCTTCGGCGAGGCGCTCCTGGAGCTGGGGGCGCCGGGCGAGGCTGTCGAGCAGCCGCGGGAACCAGCCCAGGCCCGCGATGGCACCGTTCGGGCGCAGGGCGATGGTGCAGTGGCCGAAGAAGGGCAGCAGGTGGTGGGCGCAGAGGCTGTAGTACGGGGTCGCCCGGATGACGAGCGGGCTGGTCGAGGCCGTCGCCAGGGGCTGGACCGGTGGCAGGGGCCCGCGGCGGAACTCGGCGAGGAAGGCGCTGACCCGCTCGGGGGTGGTGGCCATCTCGGGGTCGTCCCGAAAGCCCAGGGCCTCGAGGCTCTGGCGCAGGCCGGCGGCGGCCGCGTCGAGGGGCGGGGCGGGGGAGGGGGCCCCGGCGTCGGCGGGAGAGCTGGCAGACATGGGCACCTCGTGCGGCGGACGATCGGGGCGGGACCGCACCCGGAGCCAGCAGGGTAACCCGGGTCCATCCCCCGCCCCGGAGCGCGCGTGTACCGTCCCCTCGGCATCTCCCCCTTCTCCCGCAGTGCCGACCAGGACAGGATCCTCGACCGGATCCTCGCAGCGGCGGACGCGGCCCCCGACGGCGCGGTGGGGGTCTTCGACCTCGACAGCACGATCTTCGACACCCGCCACCGCATCGTGCACCTGCTGCGCGAGCTGGCCTGTCGCCAGGGCTACTGGGACCTCTACCGGATCCAGCCCCACCACCTCACCGACTGGGACCTCGGGCGCTCCATGGCCCGGGCCGGCATCGCCCCGGAGCGGGCCGAGAAGATGCAGGCCAACGTCGAGTCCTACTTCGCCCAGAAGTTCTTCGACGGCGCCTATGTGCTCCATGACCACGCGTTTCCGGGCGCCAGCTCCATGGTCTGGGCCTGCTACCGGGCCGGGCTCCAGGTCGTCTACCTGACGGGCCGCCACCAAGAGATGCGGGCGGGCACCGAGGAGGCCCTGCTCCGGGCGGGCTTCCCCTACGACCGGCCGGGCACCCACCTCGTCGTCAAGCCCGACCTCCAGACCGACGACACGGTCTTCAAGGACGAGGCCCTGCGCGAGATCCGGCGCTGGGGACCGCCGGTGCTCTTCGTCGACAACGAGCCGGCGAACGTCAACCTCTTCCTCGCGCGCCACCCGGAGGCCCTCACGGTCTTCATGGAGGCGGACCACTCGCCCCGGCCCGACCGGCCGGATCCCGCCCTGCCGCGCATCCGGGGCTGGCTCCGGACCGACACGCCCTGGGCCCTCGATCTCGACCCACAAGGCCGTGCGACGGCGCCCGCGGCGGCGACGGAGTAGAGGCCGGGTCCCGCTCTGTTGAAGCCCTGGAGTCTCCCATGTCCGCTCCCGCATCCCTCTCCGATCTCCGCGGCCCTGCCGTCGAGGCGGTCGTCGCCGCCAGCAAGGTCTGCCGCGAGGTCCAGCAGCGCCTCATCGCCCAGGCCGGGGGCACCCTCGCCAAGGGCGACAAGAGCCCCGTGACGGTGGCCGACTTCGCCGCCCAGGCCATCGTGAGCCACATGCTCGCCGCGGTCGCCCCGGGCATCCCCCTGGTCGGCGAAGAGGACGCCTCGGCCCTGCGCGAGCCCGAGAACGCCGCGCTGGCCGACAAGGTCGTCGCCAGTGTCCAGGCGGTCATCCCCGCCCTCGACCGGGAGGCCATCTTCGCGGCCATCGACCGGGGCGTCTACGGCGGCGGCGCCACGGGGCGGCACTGGGTGCTCGACCCCATCGACGGCACCAAGGGCTTCCTGCGCCTCGACCAGTACGCGGTGGCGCTGGGCCTCATCGAGGACGGCCAGGTGGTGCTCGGGGTGCTCGGCTGCCCGAACCTGCCGGCGACGGCGGCGGGCGGCGAGACGGGCTGCATCTTCGTGGCGACCAAGGGCGGCGGCGCTGTGCAGCGCGGGGTGGACGACCCGACCGAGCGTCCCATCGCGGTGAGCGCCGTGGCCGAGGCGGCGTCGGCCCGCTTCTGTGAGTCGGTCGAGAAGGCCCACACCAGCCAGTCCCACTCGGCCCAGGTGGCCGAGATGCTGGGCATCACGGCGCCGCCCTACCGCATCGACAGCCAGTGCAAGTACGCCGCTGTCGCCCGGGGGGACGCGGCGGTCTACCTGCGGCTGCCCACCCGCCCCGGCTACGTCGAGAAGACCTGGGACCACGCGGCCGGCGTCGCCGTCATCGAGGCCGCCGGCGGCACGGTGACCGACGTGGACGGCAAGCCCCTCGACTTCTCGCTCGGGCGGGGCCTCTCGGCCAACAAGGGCGTGGTCGTGACCAACGGGCGCTTCCACGACGAGGTGGTGGCCGCGGTCAAGACGGTGCTCGGGCGCTGAGCCCCGGCGGGGCCTCAGAACACGAAGGCGACGCTGACGGCCGTGGCGCCGAGGCCGAGCAGCGCCCAGGTCGAGGTGGCCCAGACCTTCTGGGCGGCCTCGGCCTTGTCGATCTCGTCGAGGGTCGCCCGCTGCTCGGCGGCGAAGCGGGCCTCGGAGGGCGGGTCTTGCAGGAAGTCGGCCGAGGCCCGCTCGGCGCGCCCGGCCTGGGCCCGGGCGAGCATGGCCGTGACGCCGCCGCCCACGGCGAGGGCGCCCCCTGACGCGAGCAGGGTCACCCGGGCACGGGACGGACCGCGCGGGGGCGCGGCGCCGTCGGTCGGCATCCAGGCGGGCTGGAGGGGCACGGGGCCCGGGTCGACGACGAGGTCGTCCTGATCGAAGACCAGGGCGAGGCGGGCGCTGCGGGCCCGTCCGGGGGCCACCGGCGCGTCGAAGGGGGCGACGACCTGGACCAGGTGGAGGCCGCTCGGGACGAAGGCAGGCAGCTCCTGGGCGGCGCCGTCGAGCCAGGTGCCGAAGGCGGCGGGCGGCGCGGGGGAGAGGCTGAGGCGCCCGCTCCCGAGGCGGTCGGTCTGGGCGCCCGCGGCGTCGAAGGCCTGGCGGAGCTCGGCTCCGAGGCCCTCGGTCCACCCGGCCGGGTCGATGCGGGCGGCGCTGGCGAAGGCGAGGCGGGCCTCCTCGGCGGCGCCCTGGCGGAACCACAGCGCCCCCTGGACCCGCAGCACCCGGGCGACGGCGGCGGGAGACGCCGGCGGGGCGCAGGCGAGGGCCTGCTCGACCGGGGCCATGGCGGCGGCCGCAGCGGCGGCGTCGGCGGCCGGCGAGGCTGCAGCGACCGACTCGGCGTGGGCGAGGGCCGGGTCGAGCGCGGGGCAGCCGGGCGGATCGGCCTCGGGGGCGGCGAGGGCCGCGGCGGCAAGGGCGAGGGCGAGGAGCATGGCCGACTCCGAGGGGGGGCCTACTGGCGGGCGGAGATCTTGCTGGTGGCGAGATCGCAGAGGAAGGTGTTGGCCCGGGCGGCACTGACCCGGATGGGGCCGGCGCAGCGCCCGGTGGGGCCCTCGACCACCAGCTGGTGGCGGCCGGCCGCGAGCGCGACGCTCCGGCGGGGCGTGGTGCCGGCGAGCTCGCGGCCGTCGCCCCGGACGCGGGCGCCGGCGGGGGGCGAGGTGAGGGGGACGGGCAGGGCCGGTCCCGGGGCCGGGGCGGGCGTGGCCGCAGCGGGAGCGGGATCGGCTGCGGGCGCCGGGGGCGCGGCCTCGGGGGGGGGAGCCTCGGACGGCGCGGCCTCGGGGGGCGCGGCCTCGGGAGGGGGGGCCGGGGGCGCGGGAGCCGGGCGGGGTGGTGCGAGGGGCGGCGCGGCGCTGCGCGGGGCCGGCGCGGGGGGGTCGGCGGGGGGCGCCGGCGCAGCGGGGGCCTGCTCTGGGGGCGCCGGGGCGGCCGCTGCCACCGGGGCGGGGGCCTCTGTGGCGAGGAGCCCGGGGGCGGGCCGGTGGGCGGGGGCGGCCGTGGGCAGGGGCGCGGGGGGCGAAGGGGCGGCCGCCCACCAGAGGCCGAGGCCGAGGCTGAGCACGGCGAGCAGCGCAGCGCCGGCGTGGCGGGGCCGGAGCCCGCGCCGGGGGGGCGGTGCGGGCCGGACGAGGGTCGGGGCCTGGGGATCCGGGTCGAGCGGGGCCCCGGCGGTGGGCCCGCTCGGCTCGGGCACCGGCAGGGAGAGGCGGGTGTCGGGGCGGGTCGGGCCGGCGCTGCCGCGGTCGCTGGTGGGTGGGGGCCCCCCGCTGCCGTGGTCGACAGTGGTCGGCCGGGGCAGGGCGCTCCCGGCGAAGCGGCGGCGCCGGCGCTCCACCAGTGCAGGCACCCGCTGGCGGGCACAGCGGGCGAGCGAGGCGCCGGGGGCCAGGTCCGAGAGGCGCAGGCACTCGTCGGCCACGGCGGAGGCGTCGGGGCGGTCGGCGGGCGCGAAGGCGAGCATGCCGTGCAGCAGCCGGCCGACGTCTGCCGCGAGGCCCGCGGGCCAGTCGGCGGCCGTGAGGTGGGCCACGACGCCGGCGACGTGGTCCCCGAAGCGCACGGGCTCGAGGGGGGCCCGCTCGACCGGACGGCCGGCGAGGGCCTCGGCGAGGGTGATGCCCAGGGCAAAGATGTCGACCTTGTGGCTGGCCGAGCGGGTGAGCCACTGCTCGGGGGCCATGTAGCGGGCCGTGCCGAACTGGACCGAGCCGGTCTTGCCCTCCCGGGCAAAGTCGGCCCGGGCGATGCCGAAGTCGAGCACCTTCACGCCGCCGTGGCCCGAGACCAGCACGTTCGCCGGCTTGATGTCGCGGTGGACCACGTCCAGGGGCAGGCCCGTCTGGGGATCGGGGGTGGCCCGCACGGCCTGGAGGGCGCTGGCCACGGCGCCGATGAGCTGGAAGCAGGCGCGCGGGGGCAGGGCGCCCTGGCTGAGCAGCTGGGCGAGGTCGGCGCCCTCGACGTACTCCATGATGACCGCGGGCCGGCCGTCGATCTCGGTGAGATCCATCACCCGCACGACGTTCTCGTGGACGAGGCGGCCCAGCAGCCGCGCCTCGTCCCGCTGGCGGGCCGCAAAGTCCGCCACGTCCGTCATCTCGGCGCTGAGCACCTTGACGGCGACCCGCTGCACGAAGTCGTCCGTGCCGATGACGTCGGCCAGGTAGACCGCGCCGAAGCCGCCCTTGCCCAACACCTCACGGAAGTGCACCGTGCGGCTGCGGGGCTCCCGTCGGGGGGTGACGGGGTCAGCATGGGGGAGGGTGCTCATGGCGGTCATCATTGCGCACCCCGCGAGCGGGAGCCAGCGGCGGGCATGCGCAGCCGATCCCAGGCCGGCGCGATGAGGGTGTCGAGCGCGGGCGCCGGGTGGTCTTTCTTCCACGCGGCCGCGGCGGCGCGCCAGGCCCGCCCGTCCGCCACGGGGCGGGGCGCGGCCACCTCGGTGTCGAGCCACCACACCCAGGCGCAGCCCAGGTCGATGGGCGGCCCGAGGTGCTTGGCGATGCGGGTGCGCATGCGCTGCAGGCGGCCTTCGCTGATGCGGCCCCCTGGCTCGACGTCCATGGCGATGACCGTGACGCCGGCGTCCCGGAGCTGGCGCACCGCGGCCGCGCCCGGATCCCGCAGCGGCGTGGGCTGCTCTGCCTCGCCCAGCCAGACGACCAGCGGGGTCTCGGCCGTCCACTGGCCCCAGTCGGCCGGGGGGGCGACGCTCGGCGGCAGCAGGAGGGGGTTCACCATGGGCCGGCGGTGGAGCCGGGTGTGGGCGGCGACCGCGGCGGCCGAGACCCCGTGGCGGTCGAGGGGCAGCTCGATCACGGCCCCCTGGGTCGGCGCGAGCGCGGCCCAGCAGCGCCGGTGTCCCCAGTCGTCGGCGGCCAGGGGCAGGTTGGCGGAGACGAGGACGTTCTCGGCGAAGATCAGCGCGCCGAGCAGCCCGGCCCGGGGCGCTCGCACCGCGAGGGCCACGAGGCCCAGGGGCACGAGCAGTCCCCAGCGCTCGGGCCAGGTCAGCCGATCGAGCACCGGGTGGAGGGCCCCCAGCCAGGCGAAGGGCAGGGACACGGGCGCGCCGCCGACGACCACGAGCTCTTCGCCCCAGCGCAGGGCGGGGCCGAGCACCATCACCGCGCCGAGCAGCGCCGTCCAGCCGAAGGCCCAGCGCTGCCAGCGGGGCGCGCGCAGGCCCCCGAGCACGGCGGCGACCACCAACACCAGCGAGACCCGGTTGGCCGTGTCGGCGGGGCTCGGCGACAGGAAGCGGCTGGGGCTGCGGCCGTGCCAGGCCTCGAAGCGGGCGGCCTCGGGCAGGGCCGAGAAGGACGCGGGCGCGCCCTGGGGGGGCGCGAGGCTCATGCCGGCGGTGAGGGGCTGGGTGTCCCAGGCGAGCAGCTGGGGCAGCAGCAGGGGGGCGCACAGCGCCAGGACCACGAGGGCCCCGACCGCGAGCGTGTCGCGGCGCTGGCGGGCGAAGAGGGGGGCCAGCCCCAGCACGAGGAAGAGGCCCTGGTACCCGTAGGCCAGGGCGCCGACGGCCAGCCAGAGCCCCGCGAGGGCGGCCCGGCGGCGGCGGAGCCCGGGGGCCGGCGCCTCGAGGGCCGAGATCAGCGCGACCACCAGCAGCGGTCCGGCGAAGATCATGGCCTGGGGGGCGTGGTGGAGGTTCGCCTCCCGGGCCAGGGCCTCGCAGCTGAGCCAGGCGAGCCCCGCCAGCAGCCCGGCGCCGTGGGTGCCCCCGAGGCGCCGGCCCATGGTGTGGGCCGCGGCGGCGTTGGCGACCAGGATCAGCCACCACCAGAGGTTGTCGGCCAGCGGGAAGGGCAGCCAGGCCACGAGGGGGGCGGCCGTGAGGTGGTCGAGCAGGTTGGGGGCGAGGCCCAGCACCGGGAAGCCGACCGGGAAGAAGGCCCGCACCGAGAGCCCGCCGCCGGCGATGGCGTCGGGCACGAGGGCCCGGAGGGTGGCGGTGTCGAGGCTGTCGATGGAGGGCAGGCCGACCAGGGCGCGCCAGGGGGCGGCGCCGGCCGGCCCCATGAGGACCCCGGCCAGCACGGCATAGAGCGCGGTGACGGCCGCCCAGGGGTGCCAGGCCGGACGCGGAGGGGCGGGGGCAGGGGAGGGCATGGGGGCACCGGTCGGAGGGGGCTGAAGCGTGGCGCGCGCGTCCGGGGGCATGCAAGGGCGGTGCCGGCCGCAAGTGCCTGATCCAGCGTGGCGGCGGGTGACGGTCGTCGACGACCGTCGTCAGCCCGGGTCCCCGCTGGGGTCCGCCTGCGATAGGCCGCCGGCGCCAGGAGGTCACGGTGCCCGAGCTGCCCGAGGTCGAGATCATGTGCCGCAACCTCTGCCGCTGGGCGGCCGGCGCGGTGGTGCAGGCCGCCGAGCTGGTCGATGAGCGGCTGCTCTGCGGTGCAGAGCCGGCGGCGCTGTCGGGGCTGGTGGGGGCCCGGGTCGGTCCGGCGGCGCGGCGCGGCAAGTACGCCCTGCTGCCGCTCGACACGGGGTCCGGGCGCCGCTGGCTGGTGCTCCACTTCCGCATGACCGGCAAGGTGGTGCGCGACGACGGTCACCGCCGCCGGGTCCGGCTGCGCCTCTCGGTGGCCCGGGACGGGGCGGCGCCCACGGTGCTGGTCTTCGACGATGCCCGGTGCCTCGGCCAGTGCTGGCTCGTCGATGATGATGAGCTGGACGCCTTCTTCGGTGAGCGGGGCCTGGGGCCCGAGCCCTGGCCCGCGCCCCGGGACGGCGCCTGGTGGGCCGCCCGCCTCGCCGGCGCCCGGGGGGCGATCAAGCCCGTGCTCCTCCAGCAGCACCGGGTGGCAGGCCTCGGCAACATCGCGGCCAGCGAGGTGCTCTTCGGCGCCCGCATCGATCCCCGCTGCCCCGTGCCGGCCCTCCCGCCCGGTGCCTTCGCGCGCCTCGCGGCGGCCGTGCCGGCCTTCATCGACCACGTGCTCGCGACCGAGAGCGGCGACGAGATCCACTTTGTGTCGCACGGAGGCCCGAACCCCTTCGCCGTCTATGGCCGCGCCGGCGCGCCCTGTCCCGCCTGCGGGGGGACGATTGCGCGCGCCGTCCAGGCCGGCCGCGCCACCTTCTGGTGCCCTGCCTGCCAGGGGGCCTGAGGCACGAGATCGGCGCGGGGGCCCTCATCCTCCGGGCGCTGCGGGCCGTTCCAGGGACTGAGACCCCCTGTGTGGAGCCCCCGATGTCTGTCGCCTTGCTCGCCGCGCTGCTCAGCCAGCCACTGCACGCCAGTGCCCTCGCCCCCGAGCTCTGGTCGTCGCCCCCGCCCCCGGTCGGCGCCGACGAGGGCCTGCCATCCGGCGGCCTCGATCCGGTCGAGCGCCAGGAGCTCGTCGCAGAGACCCAGGCCGAGCTCGACCTCTTCTCCCGCCGGGCCGCCCTGGTCATCCGGGGAGAGGTGCTCACCAGCCGCCAGGAGTGGCTGGACGGGGTCCGCATCGAGGTGCTGACCGTCATCGTGGACGAGGCCCTGCGCGGCGATGGCCGCAAGGGCGACATCGTCGAGCTGCGGGCGCCCCTGCGCGGGGCCATGAGCGGCGACGTGACCGACACCTACCGCTCGGTGCGGGGCTACGAGCTGCTGCTCTTCGCGGACCCCTCGGGCTACATGGTCGACGAGGACGCCATCTACGTCATGGAGGGGGGCTTCGGCTTCCGGGCCCGGCGCCCGGGTCTGCTCATGCGGCCCCGCATGGACCACGACTGGGTGCACGACATCGATCCGGTCTCGGACTACTCGGTGGTGACGGTGCAGCAGGTCCAGACCACGCTCGAGCGGGTGCCCATGGGCGCCCGGGAACAGCGGGAGAAGCGCGGCAAGCGCGGACGCAGCCGGCGCAGCTGAGGCCCCGCGCGCCCGAGCGGTGCCCCTGGGGGGCAGGCTGCGGGCTACCATGGGGGCGCCCCCTGGTCTGAAGTCCCCGTGCCTGCTTCCCCCCCTGCGCCGGCCCCGCCCTCCGCCGCTGCCCTCCACCCGGTGCAGCGGCTGCTGCGCTGGCTCGGGCTGGTGGCCCCGGCACCGGTGGCGCCCCCCCTGCTGGCGCGGCCCCCGGCGGGTCCGTCGGCCGCGCCGCTGCCCGTGCCGGCCCCCTGGATCGGCGTGCAGCCGGCGCCGAGTGCCGATCCGGGCGAGGTCCGCGCGGCGGTGCTGCGGGCGCTCTTCGTCGAGCTGGATGCCCTGCCGGCCCAGACCCCGGCCGATCCGGAGGCCGCGGTCCGGGCCGAGGCCTCGCGGCGCTTCTTGACCCGCCTCGTGCGCATGCTCGGCGAGGAACAGCTCTCGCTGCCGGTCTTCCCGGACGTGTCGCTGCGCCTCGACCAGCTGCTCCGGGGCCCCGAGCCGGCGGTCACCGAGGTCGCCGCGCTGGTCCGCCGCGACCCGGATCTCGTGCGGCGGGTCTGGCAGGGGGCCCGCAGCGCCCACTTCGCCCGCGGCGCGACCTCGCTGGACGGGGCCATCGCGCGCATGGGCTACGACGCGCTCTGGCGGGTGGCCATGGCGGCCTGCCTCCACGCCCCGGTCTTCCGGATCGGCCGCCACCAGGCGCGGATCGAGCGCAACCGCCAGCACGGCCTCGTCGCCGCCGAGCTCTGCGCCTGGCTCTCGGACGGCAGCGGCCCTGCGGCGAGCATGGCCGCGCTGCTCCACAAGGGCGGCGTGCTCATGATCCTGCGCTGTCTTCCGCCCGGGCCGCCGCCGGATCGTGAGCTGCTTCACCGGGTCATCCAGGGCCAGCACGCTGCGGTGGGGCTGCTCATGGCCCACGCCTGGAAGCTCGGGCGGGCCGTGGCCACGGGCATCGGCTTCCACCCCCTGCCCGGGGCAGCGCCGGTCGATCAGCGCGACGTCGCGGCCCTGGTGCACGCCTCCAGCATCGCCAGCCACAGCGCCGAAGAGGCCCTCGCCGGCCGGGACTGCGGCGGGCTGGCGGCCCTGCAGGCGACGCCGGGGCTGCTGCTCGATCCGGAGGCCGTTCTGCGCCGGGCCACCCAGATCTGGCGGGGCCGCGCCGCGGGGCCCCCCGGCGCTCAGCCCTCGGCGGGGTCGCCCGGGGCGCGCAGCTCGGCGTAGACCTCGCGGGCCCGCTCCAGCGCCTTGGTGCCGTCGAGGCCCAGGCCCTGGATCAGGGCCGTGGGGTCGGCGTTCTCGTAGGCCATGTCCTCGAGCTCGAGGCGGGCCCCGTGGGCTGCGATGACCGCCGCCCGCACGATGCGGGCGCCGCGCTGCTGGCTGCGGGGGGCGGCCTCCGGGTCGGCCTGGAAGCCGATGCCCGCCACGGCGACGTCGTCGAGCTTCCAGGAGTGGGCGACGAGCACGCCGAGGGGGGACCGGGCGATGTTGCCCACCCGCTCGAGGATGTCGAGGGAGGGGCGCCGGGTCTGGGGCTCGGAGGCGCAGCGCAGGAGGATGAGGTCGCCGACCCCGTGGAGCAGGCCCGCGAGGTAGAGACTGCCGCGGCGCTCACCGGCGAGCATGGCCGCCACCTCGGCGGTCACGATGCCGTGCTCGCGGACCTGGGCGGCCTCGGCCTGGTGGCCCTCGACGCGGAACACGGTGTCGTTGAGGCAGACGCTCATGCCGATGCGCCACAGGGCGTCGAGCCCCACCCGGGCGACGGCGTGGTGGAGGCTGCGGGGGGCCGAGGCGTACATCGCCGAGCGGGCGTGGGTCCAGACCCGCCGCACGAGGCCGGGGTCGCGCTCGACCACCCGGGCGATCTGGAGGATGTCGGTGGTGGTCTGCTGGAGCAGCTCGTCGAGCTCGCGGGCCACGTCGGGGAAGGGCGGCAGGTCGAGCTGGTCGGACTCCACCAGCTTCTCGATGCGCTGGACAAAGGCCCGGTCGCCCTCGCTGGTGGTCGAGGCGGCGAGCTCGTCGAGGGCGGCCCGCAGCCGCCGGCGCACGATGGTGGGCTCCATCGCCGGCGCGCAGTGGGTGCGGTCCCAGGGGGGCGTGCCGCTGGTGCTGCCCGCCACGACCACCTGGGTGGCGGCCGTGCCCTCTTCGGTGGGGACCACGGCCAGGGGCTGGCCCGGCCGGCCGACGGCAGCGGTCTCGTCCTCGGTGGTCTCCGCCGCAGCAGGCGCCGCGGGGCGCAGCCCCAGGAGGCGCATCAGCCAACCAAACATCGCTTCCCCTTCGGTGGTGGTGCCGGTCTTGCCGCAGATCCCCACGGGCACGGGTGGGGGGACGCTATCCGTCATCTCCGCTGGGGGCCAACCGCCCCGGTCAGACGTCCAGCTCTTCAACCAGACCCATCCACCGCGTGATCTCGCGGAAGCGGGTCTTGGGATCCTTTCCGAGCAGGTCGCTCACCACCTGCTCGGTCTCCAGCTTCGCACCGTCGGGGATGTCGACCCGCAGCAGCCGGCGCGAGCCCGGGTCCATGGTCGTCTGGTAGAGCGTCTTGGGCATCATCTCGCCGAGGCCCTTGAAGCGGCTGATCTCGGGGCGCGTGCGGGGCGGCAGCCGGCGCAGCACGGCCTCCTTCTCGCCCTCGTCCGAGGCCCAGAAGGTCTTCTTGCCCGCGTCGATGCGGTAGAGCGGCGGCTGGGCGAGGTAGACGTGGCCCAGGTCGACCAGCGGCTTGAGGTAGCGGTAGAAGAAGGCGAGGAGCAGCGTGGCGATGTGGTGGCCGTCGCTGTCGGCGTCCATGAGCAGGATGATCTTGTGGTAGCGCAGCCGGTCGGGGTTGAGGTCCTTGCCCAGCCCGCAGCCCAGCGCCTTGACAATGTCGGACAGCTCGTTGTTCTTGACCACCTTGCGCAGGCTGGCCTGCTCGGCATTGAGCACCTTGCCGCGCAGCGGCAGCACGGCCTGGGTGTGGCGGTCGCGGGCCTGCTTGGCCGAGCCGCCGGCGCTGTCGCCCTCGACGATGAACAGCTCGGCCTTGCGGGCGTCGCTGCTGGCGCAGTCGGCGAGCTTGCCGGGCAGGTTGAGGCGGCGGCTGACGGCCGACTTCCGGCGGACCCGGGTCGTCGCCTCGCGGCTGGCCATGCGCGCCTTGGCGGCCAGCACGATGCGGCTGACGATGGCGGCGGCTTGGCTGGGGTTCTCGAGCAGCCAGCGC
>CAXQUZ010000607.1:0-5446 GCA_964226865.1 Myxococcota bacterium
GGGCCTGCCTGCTTCAGGGGCCCCTGCGCGGCCTCAGAATGTGCCGGGAACCGAGACGGTCACGTTGTAGAAGGCGCTCGATGAGGCCCCGTGGCCACAGGTCTGGGTGTAGCCGCTGGCCAGCCGCTTGCCCTTGCCGCTGTTCTTCTCGACGATGTAGACGGCGTTGAGGTACCGGCAGCCGCCGACCGCGTCGACGGCCCAGATCTGGAGGCTGTCGCCGGGCGTGGCCGTGAAGTTGACGACGTGGCCGCACTGGGCGCCGTAGCTGGTGTCGGTGTAGATGCGGCTGCCGTTCTTGTTGACGTAGAGGTCGTCGTCGACGCAGAGGCCGGAGCTGAGGTTGGACTGGACCAGCTTGTAGGAGCAGGTCAGGCCCTCGTCGCCGGTGCTGTCGCAGTCGTTGTCGGCGGCGTCACAGACCTCGGCCGCGCCCGGGTGGGTGGCGCTGTCGCTGTCGTCGCAGTCGGCGCCGGCCGTCGCGTAGCCGGAGGGGGCGGCACAGCTCTGGGTCGTGACCGTGGAGAGGCCGTAGCCGTCGCGATCGGCGTCGTAGTAGAAGGTGGTGGCCGTGGCGAGGTCGACGCTGGCGTCGGCGTCGTCGGTGAGGCCGTCGCAGTCGTCGTCGATGCGGTTGCAGACCTCGGTGGCGCCCGGGTTCACGGCGCTGCTGCCGTCGTCGCAGTCGGTGGCGCTGGCCACGTGGCCCGTGGGCGCGACACAGGCGGCCGTCGCGCTGGCGCTGCCGCCGTAGCCGTCGCCGTCGGCGTCGGGGTACCAGGTGGCCTGGCCGGTGATGTCGGCGTCGGCGTCATCGATGGCGCCGTCGCAGTCGTTGTCGATGCTGTCGCAGGTCTCGGTGGCGGCCGGGTTCACGGCGGCCATGCCGTCGTCGCAGTCGCTGCTGTTGGCGACCGTGCCCGAAGGCGCCGTGCAGGCCATGGTGGCGGCGCTGGCGTCGCCGTAGCCGTCGCCGTCCCGGTCGCTGTAGAAGGGGCTGCCGGTGCTGGTGTCGACCAGGGGGTCGTCGTCGTCGATGGTGCCGTCGCAGTTGTTGTCGACGCTGTCGCAGACCTCGGGGGCGCTCGGGCTGGTGCTGGCCGTGCTGTCGTCGCAGTCGTCGTCGAGGGCGACGTGGCCGGAGGGCTGGGCGCAGGCGGTCAGTGCGCTCGCCGGGTCGCCGTGGCCGTCGCCGTCGGCGTCGGCGTAGAAGGGGCTGCCGGTCGACAGGTCGACGTCGGCGTCGGCGTCGTCGATGTCGCCGTCACAGTCGTCGTCGATGAGGTTGCAGAGCTCGACGGCGTCGGGGTTCACGTCGGCGCGGCTGTCGTCGCACTCGGTGCAGGCGGGCCAGCCGTCCCCGTCGGCGTCGGCGTAGGCCACGCTGCCGTCGCAGTTGTAGTCCCGGGGGTCGGTGCAGTCGTCCTCGACGGCGCCGGGGTGGAATTCGGGGTCGCTGTCGTCGCAGTCGCCCGTGGCCGCGGCGTAGCCCTCGGGGGCCGCGCAGGCCTCGGTGGTGCCGGCGAAGCCGCCGTGGCCGTCGCCGTCGGCGTCGACGTAGAAGGTGGTGGTCACGTCCTCGTCGGTCTCGCCGTCGCAGTCGTTGTCGCGCTCGTCGCAGAGCTCGACGCCGCCGGGGTGGGTCGCGGGCTCGGCGTCGTCGCAGTCGCCCCCCACCTCGACCTGGTCGGCGCCGACGCTGCAGGCCGCCGTGGCCGTGCTGTCGTCGCCGTGGCCGTCGCCGTCGCGGTCCTCGTAGACCGTGAGCGTGACCCCCTCGTCGGTCTCGCCGTCGCAGTTGTTGTCGCGGCCATCGCAGACCTCGACTGCCCCGGGAAAGACCTCGCCGTCGGCATCGTCGCAGTCGTTGGCGTTGGTGACGGCGCCGCCCAGCTCGCAGGCCGCGACGGGCCGATCGGGGTCGCCGAAGCTGTCGCCGTCGGCGTCCTCGAAGCCCTGGCGCAGCACCCCCTCGTCGACCTCGCCGTCGCAGTCGTTGTCGATGCCGTCGCAGAGCTCGACGGCGCTGGGCGAGACGCTGGCGTCGCTGTCGTTGCAGTCCTCGCTGGCGTCGTGGCCGTCGCCGTCGGCATCCTGGGAGAGGCTGGCCGTGTCGAGGCCGAGGGCGCCGCCGCCGGCCTTGGTGCCGGAGCACGACAGGAGGGGCAGGACGCCGACGAGGGCGAGGGTCGCGAGGGCGTCGCGCATGGGAGGACTCCGGGGCCGCGGGCGCAGGGTAGCAGGCGCCGGCGCCGCTGCCCCGGGGTTTCAGAGGGGGCGGGCCTGCTCTCTGCCGTCGCCGGGGCGGGGGCGCCGGCGGCCGGCGACGAGGCCGAGGCCGAGCAGCCAGGCGAGGCTGGCCCCGGTGGCGGCCGCCGCACAGCCGCCGGCGTCCTTCGGATCCGGCCCGGTCTCTGCGGGGGCGGCCGCGGGCGGGGCCGTGTCGCTGGCGGCGGGCGGGGCCGTGTCTTGGGTGGGCAGCGGCTCCGCGGGGCCCGTGTCGACCGGCGCGCCCGGGATGGCGACGACGGTGAAGGTGGTGGGGGCGCTCGGGGGGCTGTCGGTCCAGCGGTCGTGGGCGACGATCTCGACGGCGACGGTGGTGCCCGCGCCGACCCGCCCCGTGAGGTCGAGGCGGGTGTCGGTGGTCTCGAGCTCCTCGACCGTGTCGCCCGGCGCGCCCGTGTCGCCCGGCGCGCCCGTGTCGCCCGGGCGCCCGCTGTCGGCGGGCCGGCCCGTGTCGGGGGGCGCGGCGGCCGCGTCGTCCGCGACCCACCAGCGCACGGTGTAGCGCAGGGCGTCGCCGTCCGGATCGGTGGCCGACCAGCGCAGCACGACCGCGTCCTCCCAGGGCGTCGGGCCCGGGCCCTCGATGGTGGGCGCGAGGGGGGCCGTGTTCGCGACCGTGGCCAGGGCGGCGGCGGCGTCGACGCGGCCACAGCCGAACCAGGGGCCCCAGCCCTCGGCGTCGTAGTCGGCGCTGTCGACGTTGATGCGCAGGGCGGTCGCGCAGAGCACCTCGCGCACGTCGGCCGCCGTCAGCGCCGGGTTCGCGGCGAGCATGAGGGTCACCACCCCCGAGATGACCGGTGCGGCGGCGCTGGTGCCCGAGAAGCCGCCCGTGTAGTCGGCATCGCCCCGGTGGGCGCCGTAGCCGGGCGCGCCCGTGATGTTGGTGGTGACGATGTTCCCACCGGCGAAGCCCGTGATGTCGACCCCGCTGCCGAAGCTCGAGTAGCTCTCGCGCTGGTCGCTGCCGTCGACCGCGGCCACCCCGATGATGGTGCGGTGGGCGAGCATGCCGTCGCCCGAGTTGTCGCAATTGCCGTTGCCGGCTGAGAAGATGACGACCGTGCCCTTGCCCTCGCGGCCGGCGTTCTCGGCGTGGACGAAGCCCTCGCGCATGGCCCCGGGCAGGGTGTAGCGGCCGCAGCCGTTCGACATGCCCCAGGAGTTGTTGATGACCGCGGCGCCCGCGTCGACGGCCTCGAAGAAGGCGTCGTGGATGTCGGCGGTCGAGGTCGCGCCGCCCAGCAGCCGGATGCCATAGGTCGTGGCCTCCGGGGCGATGCCCGCGATGCCCAGCCCGTTGTCGGCGACGCCGGCGATCATGCCCGCCACCGCCGTGCCGTGGGCGTTGCCGTCGGCGGGGTAGCTGTCGGCGTCGCTGTCGACGTAGTCCCAGCCCGAGGTGGTCGCGAGGTCGGGGTGGGCGGCGTCCACCCCGCTGTCGAGCACGGCCACGGTCAGGCCGGCGCCCCGCGTGGTCGTCCAGAGGGTCTCGGCGTCGACGTCGGTGTCGACGGAACCGCCCATCTGGCCGGTGTTCTCGAGAAACCACTGGTCGGGGTAGAAGGGGTCGTCCGGGGCGGCCTGGGCGGCCAGGGGCAGCAGCAGGTCGGGGTGGGCCCAGGCGACGTCCGGGCGGTCGTGCAGGGCGCGGGCGAGGGCCAGCACGTCCGCGTCGGGGGCGTCGGGGGCCAGGGCGATGCGCAGGCTGTGGCCGTCGCCGCGGAGGGGACGCCGCTTCACCTCGCCGGGCTGGGGGGGCAGGGCCGCCGGGTCGTCCACCCGCACCAGCACGGCCCGGGCCATGCCGACCACAAGCCCGGTCTCGGCGCCGGTCTCGTCGAGCAGCCGCCCGTCCGGGGCCAGGGCCTGGCGCGTGGGGCCGGGCCCGGGGTGGAACCAGCGCCCGGCGAGCGCGTCCGGTGCGGGCGCGGCCGGGCCGGCCAGGCAGGGGAGGGCGAGGGCGAGCAGCAGGGCAGACATGCCCCGATGGTAGCGCGGCGCGGGGCCCCTCCGGGCGGCGCGGGTCCGCCTCCGGCCAGGGCCCACAGAGGCTTCACAGACCGGACGGGGGCGCGGCCCCAAGCGGGGGTCTACACTGGGCGCATGTCCCGCTGCGTCCCGCCCCCTGCTCTGCTCTGCCTGGCCCTGCTGGGCGCCTGTGCCCCTGGCAAGCCCGCCGCGGCGCCGGGTGCTGCGGCGCCGGTCGACAGCGCGCCTCCCGACACCGACCCGCCGGCGGGCGACACGGCCCCGCCCCCCGACGACTCGGCCGCCCCCTGGGTGGCCCCGGGCTGTGGCGACGGCATCGTCGACGGCGGCGAAGAGTGCGACGACGGCGCGGCCAACAGCGACACGGCCGCCGATGCCTGCCGCACCGACTGCACGGCGCCCCGCTGCGGGGACGGGGTGGTCGATCGGGGCGAAGACTGCGACGACCAGAACACCGTCGCCGGGGACGGCTGCCTGCCGGGCTGTGTGGCCGAGGACGGGGTGGCCGAGGTCGAGCCCAACGACGCCTGGGACGCCGCCCAGGCCCTCGACACCGGCCGGGTCCACGGCGGCCTCGGTGCCGACGACGTGGACTGCTTCTCGGTCGAGGCGCCGGCCTGCGGGGCGGTCGAGGCCACGGTCACCGGCGACTGTGCCGCCCCCCTCCAGCTCTGGGCCCACCGGGGCGACGGGGCGGTGGTGGCCGCCGGGGGCCCCGCCGAGGGCGCCTGTGTGGCGCTGGATCCGGCCACGGCCCCGGCCCTGCGCTTCGTCGACGGGGGCCCCTGGTCGGTCTGTCTCCAGACCCTCGGGGGCGAGGCCCTCGACGCCTACACCCTCGACCTCGCCGCGGGCCCCGTCAGCCCCGGCCGCTTCGTGCTGGATCGCGACGAGGACGCCGACCAGGACGGGGTGGCCGACGACTGCGACCCCGACCGGGACGGCGACGGCGTCGACGACGTCGACGACAACTGCCCCGACGTGCCCAACGGCACCATCGACCGGCCCCTGGCCACGAGCGCCGGCGGCTTCCTGCGCAGCTGGCTGGTGGCCGGGCCCTTCACGGGCACGAGCGCCGGCGCCGGCGACCGGTGCACCCCCTCCGACGACGACCTCGTCGCCAGCCCGGACGCCGCGGCCAGCCCGAGCGTGGGCGAGGCCGCCG
>CAXQUZ010000608.1:0-8990 GCA_964226865.1 Myxococcota bacterium
GCCGCCGCACGGGCTGGGCGCACAGGGGGCAGGCGCCCAGCACCTCGCCGGTGGTGCTGTCGTCCTCGAAGCGGAGCTGGACCTTGCCGGCGGGGTCGAGGGCGAGCTGGGCGGCGAAGGCGCTGCCCTTCTTGCTCTGGAAGCCCTCGAGGGTCTCGGTGTGGCCGGCGGTGAGCAGCGTGCGCACCACCGCCGGCTCGATGGCCCGGCCGGCGATGCTCTCCCAGATGACAAAGGTGCAGTCGCGGCCCTTCTCGCAGGAGTAGGCCGCGCGACCCCGGCGCACGGGGCTCGAGCAGACCGGGCAGTCGCCCAGCGCCTCGCCGGGCTCTTCTTCGTCGAAGGCCAGCTGGACCTTGCCCTCCTCGTCGAGGACCAGGCTCGCCGAGAACGGCTTGTTCTTCTTGCTCTTGAAGCCCTTGAAGGGGCCCGCCCGGCCCTCTCGCAGCAGCTTCTTCACCGCCGACTTGCTGATCTTCTTCTTGGCCACCGAGCCCCAGATCACAAAGGAGCAGCCCCGGCCGGTGTCGCAGGTGTAGACGGTGCCGCGCAGCCGCACGGGCTCGCCACAGACCGGGCAGTCCCCCAGGGCCGGCGCGTCGTCGCCGCCCTCGCGGGCCTCGGGAGGCGGGGGCTCGGCGGCCTCGATGGCCCCGACGATCTTGCCCACGTGGGCGCCCACGTCGGCCATGAAGGCCGCCCGGGACTCGCGGCCCTCGGCCATGGCCGACAGCCGGGCCTCCCAGCGTCCCGTGAGAGAGGGGCTCTTCAGCTCGTCGACGGGCACGGCCTGGATCAGCGCGATGCCGCGCTCGGTGGCGCAGAGATCGCGCCCCCGGCGGACGACGAAGCCCCGGTTGATGAGGGTCTGGAGCACGGCGGCGCGGGTGGCGGGGGTGCCGAGGCCTGCGCCGCGCAGGGCCCGCTTCAGCTCGGCGTCGTCGAGCTGGCGGCCGGCGGTCTCCATGGCCTGGAGGATGCTCGCGTCGTTGTGGGGGCGGGGGGGACGGGTCTGGCCGGGGAGGCTGCGGGCGCCGGGCACGGCGACGGGCATGCCCTCGTCCACGGCGGGCAGCAGGGTGTCGCCCCGCTGGCGGCCGGGGGGATCGATGGCCTGCCAGCCGGCATCGCGACAGACCCGGCCCTTGGCGTGGAAGAAGAGCGGCGGCGGGGCGTCTTCGGGCAGCGGGGCGCCGGGCGCCGGATCGACGGCCACCACCACGGTCGTGAGGTCGAAGACGGCCGCCGGCATGAGCGCCGCGATGACCCGGCGGGCCACCAGGTCGAAGATGCGCTTCTCGTCGGCCGAGAGGCTGGCCTTCAGCGGATCGCGGCCCGTGGGCAGGATGGCGTGGTGGTCGCCCACCTCGGCCGCGTCCACCACGCGCTTGCCCGGGCGCAGGGGCGGCCCCTCGAGCAGCTGGGTGCAGAAGGGCCGGTACGGGGGCACCGCCTTGAGGCTCTCGAGCACCTCGGGCAGGGTGCCGGCCTGCTCGGGGGTGAGGTGGCGGGAGTCGGTTCGCGGGTAGGTGAGCAGCTTGTGGCGCTCGTAGAGGGCCTGGGCGAGCTCGAGGGTGCGGGCGGCCGAGAAGCCGAAGCGCTGGTTGGCCCGGCGCTGGAGCGAGGTGAGGTCGTAGAGCAGCGGTGGCTGCTCGCGCTTCTCGCGGCGGCTCGCCCGCACCACCGTGCCCGTCTGGCCGGCCACGGCCGCCACGAGCTGGTCGGCCGCGGCCGCGTCCCCGAAGCGTTCGGCGGCCTGGAGCTTGCTGCGGTCGCGCGGGGTGGGGGCGTCGGGGTGCTGGCGGGTGAAGATGCCCGCCCAGCCGTGCGGGTCGTCGCCGTCCTCGGGCGCGGGGGGCGCCGCGGCAGGGCGGAGGCGCGCCTCGACCCGCCAGAAGTCTTCGGGCTCGAAGGCGGCGATCTCTTGATCCCGCTCGACGATCATGGCGAGGGTGGGGGTCTGGACGCGGCCGACGCTGAGGAGCTGGGAGCCGCCGCCCTTGCGCGCCAGGCAGGTCATCGCCCGGGTGGCGTTGAGGCCCACCAGCCAGTCGGCCTCGGAGCGGCAGCGGGCGGCGTCGGCCAGGGCATCGTAGCGGGCGCCGGGGCGCAGCTCGGACCAGGCGCGCTTGAGGGCCGCGTCGGTCATCGAGGCCACCCAGAGCCGCCGCACCGGAGCGTCGCAGCCCGCCAGCTCGTAGCTGTAGCGGAAGATGAGCTCGCCCTCGCGGCCCGCATCGCAGGCGTTGATCACCTCGGTGACGTCGCGGCCCCGCAGCAGCCGCCGCAGCACGCTCCACTGATCCTTGGCGTCGGCCCGCACCCGCAGCGAGAAGCCGTCGGGCACCATCGGCAGGGTGTCGAAGGACCAGCGCTTCCAGGCGCTGTCGTAGTGGGCGGGCTCTTCGAGCTCGGCCATGTGGCCCCGGCACCAGGTCAGCACCATGCCCGGGCCGCGGATGCAGCCCTCCTCCCGGTCGCGGGCGCCGAGGACACGGGCGAGATCTCGGGCCACAGAGGGCTTCTCGGTGACGATGAGCTGCATGGGAAGGCTCGGGGGGACGCAGGGGGCGCCCGTGTGTAGTCGATGCGGCCCCAGACTGGCGGACACCATCTGACCGCACACCGGGGCCGGGCGGCCGGGGGCGCCGGTGCGGGGCGGCCGATGGGGCGGCCGTCATCATTCGCATTCGCCGCCGCCGGGTGCTTGCGGGGGGAAGCGTTCTGCGTCACAGGGAAGACACGAGCAGCGCGACCCGCCCGGACCGCCGTGGATCCGGAACCGACACCTCCCGGGCCCCTTCCTGCGCGGGGCGCCCCTGCCGGGCTCCGTCCGCGCCGCCCCCCGGGGCCCGGTCGCCGCCGCTCCTCCCTCCCGTCCAGTCCCCGAGGCCCCCATGCTCTCCCGACCCCTCTGGTCCGCTGCCTCCCTGCGGCCCCGCTCCCTGCCTGCGCTGTTCACTGCGGCCCTGGGCGTGGCGGCCCTCGGCGGCGGCTGCAGCGGCGAGCACGACAAGGCCGCCGGCCGGCGCGCCAACCCGGGCGCCGACTTCGTGGGCGAGACCAGCGTCCGGGTGACCTCCCCGGCCCACGGCGCCGCCGTCTCGGGCGACTTCGTGCTCGAGGTGCGGGTCGGCTCGGGCCTCGACAGCCTCGAGATCTCGAGCGACGGCGCCCCCCACACGGCCACGGTGCTCGACGGCAGCGACACCGTCGAGGTGCTGATGTCGCTCGAGCCCGGTCGGCACGACCTCGAGGTGGTCGGCCTGGACGCGGCCGGCGTCGCCCAGAACAGCCACGCCCTGTCGGTCATCGTCGAGGGCCAGACCTCGTGGGTCAGCATCACGAGCCCCCGCGACGGCGCCACGGTCACCAACCCGGTCCACTTCACGGTGAACTCGTCGTCCAACGTCGACCAGATCGAGATCTTCGCCGACGACTGGTCGCTGGGCACCGTGGCCCCCGACCAGGTCCTCACCTACGCCTTCACGGGCACGGACTACGCCCGCGAGGTGGTGGCCGTCGCCTACGATGACGGCGTCGAGGTGGCCTCCCACGAGCTGACCATCACGGTGACCGAGGGCGGCACGGCCACCGAGTCCGACTTCAACGACATGGTCATGAGCCACGTCGCGACCTACCCGACCGACGGCTCCTACGCCTACTGGTGGCCCGACGACGTCGACTGGGGCGGCAACCCCCACGACATCTACTACGAGGGCGACCTCTTCAGCGCCGGCGACCCCGAGCGCCGCAGCTACTGCGTGGGCATGACCTTCGAGGTCTTCATGCGGGCCTTCGAAGACGCCGACGCGCTGACCGGCGGCGACGGCTCCGTCAACGGGGTGGCCTTCGACGAGCTCTACGAGCTGCGCACCGACTGGTATGTGCGCGACCTCTACGGCTCCGGGGTGGTCGAGGCGGTCGAGAACTACGGCATCGGCGAAGAGGTGGTCGCCTGGGAAGACGTGCGCCCCGGCGACTTCCTCCAGTTCTGGCGCCACTCCGGCTCGGGCCACAACGCCATCTTCATCGACTGGGAGCGCGACAGCGCCGACAACATCACGGGCTTCACCTACTGGTCCACCCAGGGCTCCACCGACGGCGTCGGCTACAACCAGGAGTACTTCGGCAGCTCCGGCAGCCGGGTCGACCCGAGCTACTTCTTCGTGGCCCGGGTGGCCATGCCCTGGGACTGGATTCCCTGGCACTGAGCCCCGCTGCGCCCTGGGTGCCGGGCGCCCGGCGCTGCGCTAAGCCCGCCGGGTTGCCCCGCGAGGATGCCATGCGACTGCTGTCTCGGCTCGTGCTCTGCCTGGCGCTCGGCGCCTGTGCCGACACCGCCCCTCCTGCTGACCCCGCTGCCGGCGGTCCGGCCCTCGCGACCGACGACGGGGCCGCGGCGAGCGACGCCGAGGATGCGGACGAGGCGGGCGACATCGACGAGCTGGGGGGCCTCTCCCGGTACCGCGTCAAGCGCCCCTTCCAGCGCCGGGGCATCGAGCTCTTCGCCTTGCCGACCGCGCGCCTCGCGCCCCCCTCGACGAGGTCGCCGCGGCCCTGGAGCTCGACGAGGCCGGCGCGGTGTCGGAGGCCCGGGGCATCGCCCACGTGGTGCTCGCCCGCGACCCCGACAACGCGCCGGCCCGCATTCTGCTCGCCCAGTGCTGGCTGCGCATCGGCCACCACGACCAGGCCCTCCGCGAGCTGGACGCCGTGCCCACCAGCGGCCCGGACGCCGAGTGGCGGGCGCTCGTGGCCGCGGATGCCCACCACGAGGCCGACGACAGCGCCGCCGCCCTGGCCGAGCTCGCGGCGGCCCCCGACACCCTGCTGGTCCGCTACGAGCGGGTGCGCATCGATCTCGACGGCCGCGGCACCGAGGCCCAGGCCACCGAGATCGACGTGCTCTGTGCCGAGGGCCTGGCCGAGGCCTGCCTCGTGTCGCGCCCCCAGGATGCCCGGCGGGCCCGGCGCAAGGCCCGCAAGGAGGCCCGCGTGAAGGGAGGCAAGGGCGGCAAGGGCGGCAAGATGCGCCAGCCCGCCGCGCCTGCGGCCGGCGCCCCCCGCAAGCCCCGCCCGGTTTCTCCCTGAGGGCGTGACGTTCCCGGGGCGCCCCCGCGCGGGAGGGGGGCCCGCCGGGCTACATGCTGGGGTCGGTGACCGCGCCGTCTCCGGGAGCCTCCATGCCTGACGTCCCCTCCGCCGTCCCGTCCGCGCCCGGGGCCCCGCCGGCCCTCGCCCGCCAGCTCCGCCGGGCCCAGCGTCCCTCGGGCCGGGTCGACCTGCGCTCCCTCGACCTGCCGGCCCTGACGGCCTGGATGGCGGATCTGGGCAAGGCCGAGCACCGCGCCAAGGCCGTCTACAAGCACCTCTGGCAGCGCGGGGTCTGCGATCCCATGGACGTCGACGGCATCCCGAAGCCCGTCCGCGCCGAGCTCGGCCGCCGGGGCGAGGTGGCGACCCTCACGCCGGCCGGTCGCTTCGAGAGCGCCGACCAGAGCACCAAGTTCCTCTGGCGCCTCCACGACGGCCACCACATCGAGAGCGTGCTGATCCCCGACACGGCCCGGCCCGACGGCGCGCCCCCGCGGGTGACCCTCTGCGTCTCGACCCAGGTCGGCTGCGCGATGGCCTGCTCCTTCTGCCTCACGGGCGACATGGGCCTCAAGCGCAACCTCACGGTGGGCGAGATCGCGAGCCAGCCCCTCCAGGTGGCCGCGAGCCTGCCCCCGGGCCAGCGCATCACCAACATCGTGATGATGGGCATGGGCGAGCCGCTCCACAACTTCGACAACGTCGTCTCGGCGCTGCGCATCATGCTGGACGAGGACGCCCTCAACTTCTCCCACCGCCGGGTCACCGTCAGCACGGTGGGGCTCGTGCCGAAGATGCGCCAGCTCGCCGACACCCTGCCCGTCAACATCGCCGTGAGCCTCAACGCCACCACCGAAGCGCAGCGGCGCCAGGTCATGCCCATCACCCTCAAGCACTCGATGGCCGAGCTGATGCAGACCTGCCGCGAGCTGCCGCTGCCCGCGGGCAAGCGCATCACCTTCGAGTACGTGATGATGGCGGGCTTCAACGCCGAGCTGGCGGACGCCCAGCGCCTCGTGGCCCTGATGGAGGGGGTGCCGGCCAAGGTCAACCTCATCCCCTACAACGAGAACCCCGACCGCGACATCCGGCGCCCCACCGACGCCCAGGTCAAGGCCTTCCAGCACCACCTCGTCTCGCGCGGGGTGCACTGCTCGGTCCGCACCACCCGGGGCCGCGATGTGTCCGCTGCCTGCGGCCAGCTCGGCAAGGCCGTCGAGCGCATGGCCGAGCGGGTGGCCGGAGCGTCTTCGACTTGACACGACAAGAGCGGTCCCGACGGGATAGGATCGCAGCCGCCCCGTCGCGCCGCCCGGCGCCGACCTCTCGCCGCTCCGCGCCGTCTCCCGGCCGCGCCTGTGCCCCTCCCGCGGGCCCCGTCCTCCGGGGGCCGTGCGCCGGGGCCGCCCGTGGCCGCCTGCCTCTCCGCCCGCCCTCCTCCTCGACCCCGCCCTGCGCCGCCTGCGGCCGCTGCCCGGCGCTCCGGTCGACCCCGGACACGGGGCGCCCCCTGTGGCGCCCGGGAGCCCAGCCCCCATGACCCAGCCCTCCCCCTCGTCGTCCCCCGACTCCTCCGCTCCCCTGCGCATCGGCGTGATCGGCGGCAGCGGCCTCTACAAGATGGCCGGCCTCGAAGACGTGCGCGAGGTGTCGCCCTCGACGCCCTACGGCGCGCCCTCCTCGCCGCTGGTCATCGGCCGGCTGCCCGACGTGCCCGGCGTCGAGCTGGTCTTCCTCGCCCGCCACGGCATCGGCCACCGCTTCAACCCCTCTGAGGTGCCCTACCGGGCCAACATCTTCGCGATGAAGTCGGTGGGCGTCAGCTGGATCATCAGCGTCAGCGCGGTGGGCTCCCTCGAAGAGGCTGTCGTGCCGGGCCATGTCGTCCTCATCGACCAGTTCATCGACCGCACGAAGGGCGTGCGCGCCTCGACCTTCTTCGAGAACGGCATCGTCGCCCACGTCAGCTTCGGCGACCCCGTCTGCGGCACCCTGCGCGGCATGCTGCTCGCCGCGGCCCGCGAGGTCGGCGCCACGGTCCACGACGGCGGCACCTACGTCTGCATGGAGGGCCCCGCCTTCTCGACCCGTGCAGAGTCGATGCTCTACCGCTCCTTCGGCGCCCGGGTGGTCGGCATGACCAACGTGCCCGAGGCCAAGCTGGCCCGCGAGGCCGAGATCTCCTACGCCACCCTCGCCATGTCCACCGACTACGACTGCTGGCACGAGGGCCACGACGACGTCTCGGTCGAGCAGGTCATCGCGGTGGTCCAGGCCAACGTGGCGCTCGCCCAGGAGATCGTGCGCGCCGCCATTCCCCGCATCGCCGCGCACGCCGGGCCCTGCCCCCAGGCCGACGCGCTTCGGGGCGCCATCATGTCCGACCTGGGCCTGCTGAGCGCCGAGCGCCGGGCGGCCCTCGCCCCCCTCATCGGCAAGTACCTCGACTGAGTCCGTCCGCGCCCCGGGAGCTCCCATGACCCGCCACCACCGCCGGTTCCTGCTGCCTGTGTTTGCCCTGCTGCTCGCGGGTCTCGGGGGCTGTGTCTCGGCCGCCCGCCAGGAGAAGGCCGCGGGCCGGGTGGGCCTCGGGGCCGCCTACCTGCGCGAGGGCAACGTGCCGAGCGCGGTCAGCACCCTCGAAGAGGCGGCCCGGCTCGACCCCCGCAACTGGGCGGCCCACAACAAGCTGGGCCTCGCCTACATGGCCGCGGGGGCGGCCGAAGACGCCGAGAAGGCCTTCGAGCGCGCGCTCAAGATCGAGCCCGAAGAGCCCGAGGTGCTGGTCAACTACGGCAACCTGCTCGCCCGCACGGGCCGGCTGGAGGAGGCCGCCGTGGCCTTCGAGACCGCCGCGGCCAGCCTCACCTACCGCAAGCCGTCGCTGGCCCTCTCGAACCTGGGCCTCGTCCGGCTGCGCCTCGGCCAGCACGAGCAGGCCCTGCTGGCCCTCGACCAGGCCATCCGCCGGGCCCCGAACCTCTGCCAGGCCCACTTCAACCGCGGGCTGGTCCACAGCGAGATGGGCACCGCCGACCTCGCCCTCGACGACTTCGAGGCGGTCATCGAGATGTGTGGCGAGGACGCCACCGGTGCCTACCTCGAGGCGGCCCGGCTGCTGCTGCACGGCAACGAGCGCAACAGCGGCTGCACCTACCTGCTCACGGCGGTCCAGGACGGCGGCAACACGCCGCTCGGCCGCGAGGCCCGCAAGCTCCACCAGCGAGAGTGTGGCTGATGGACGCCCGCCCCCACAGCCCGCGCCCCCGCGGGCCCGCCCCCACCCTCGGCATGTCGCTGCGCCAGGCCCGGCGCCGCCGTGGCCTCAAGCGCTCCGAGGTGGCCCGCCAGGCGCGGATCCCGAGCCGCTACATCGCGGCTCTCGAGGCCGACGACTTCGCGGCGCTGCCCGAGGGGGCCTTCCGGGCGACCTACCGCCGCCAGTACATGGCCTTCCTGGGCATGCCGCCGCTCTTCGACGACGTCGAGGCCGGTGCGCCACCGGCCCTGCCCGGTGGAGAGGTCGAGGCCGAGGCCGAGCCCGAGCTGAGCGCCAGCGCGACCATTCCCCGCAACGACGAGCTGCCCATCGGGCGGCTCATGGTGACGGGCTTTGCCCTGACCCTGCTGACGGTGCTCGTGCTCAAGGTGGGCAGCCTGCTCGTCGAGTCGCGGGTGGTGGCCGAGGTCGACACCTCGCCGGTCGCCGCGGCCATGGGCGCCGTCGTCCCGACCGCCACGCCGCCGAAGGCCGGCCCGGCCGACGAGCTGGTGGCCACGGCCGGAGGTGCCGTCGTGCCTGCTGCCGCTGTGGCCGCCGACGACGCGGAGATCGGAAGAGCGTCGTGTAGGGAAAGAGTGTCTTAAGACGTGTAGATCTCGGTGGTCGCCGT
>CAXQUZ010000609.1:0-4238 GCA_964226865.1 Myxococcota bacterium
CGCGAGGCGCTGGGCCGCCCCACAGGCGAGGTGGGGCGGGGTGTCGGGCCGGGCCACATAGGCCTGGAGCGCGGCACGGGCGGCCGCCTCGTCCGAGCGGGCCAGCAGCACCTCGACCCCCTGGGCCTGGACCCACGGGCTCGGGTCGTAGAGGGCCGCGGCCATGCGGGACCCTCCCGCCGGCGCCGGCGCGGCGAGCAGGCTCATGCCGACGGCAGCGCCCCGGTGGACCGGGTCGGGCGCGGCCGCCAGCCCGTCCAGCACGGGCGCCACCGCCGCCGGCAGCCCGTGGCCGTGGCGCAGCCCCTCCGGCGCGACCGCAGGGGGCGGCCGCCGGGCGGGGCATCCGGCGAGGGCGAGCAGCAGGAGCCCCCGCCCTCGGACCTGCAGGGCTCGGCCTATGGGTTGTCCTCGCGGTAGCGCACGGTCTCGAGCAGCGCGGCGGCGCGGTAGCGCTCGGGCACGATGCCCTCGGGGTCGGCCTCGATGGCGGCCTCGAGCGCGTCGGCCGCCTTGGCGGCATCGCCGGCATCGAGGGCCTTGGTGGCGACCTTGAGCTTCTTGACCACGGCCTTCTGGTGGCTGGCGCCGGGCTTGCGGGTCAGGGCGCGCTGGATGGCGCTGCGGACGCTGTTCTGGGCCGCGCGCAGCTCCTTGTCGCCGGGCATCAGCACGAGCGCGTCGTCGACCGCGCTGCGGGCGTCGACGAGGCCCTCGCCGGAGCCCTCGGCGGCCTCGACGGCCGCGAGCACCTCGGCCTTGTGCTTGCGGAGCGCCTTCTCGTCCACCTCGCCCCGGCGGAGGTCGTCGGCGAGCACCTGGAAGGCGACGTACTCGCAGGCGACGAAGCCCTGGCGGGTGGCCTCGGGGTGGCCCGGCTCGTAGTCCTGGACCACCTTGTAGTAGCGGCCCGCGGCGTCGAGGTAGCGGCCCTGGGCGAAGTGCATCGCACCGTCGGCCATCAGCTGGTCGACCTTGTCGCGGTTCTCGGCCCGGACCTCGAAGGCCGGCGGCAGATCGGGCAGCTCTGGCGTTCCCCCGAAGCGGGCGGCCAGGTCTTCCCCGTTCATCACCACGAGGCCCACCGCGGCCGCCCCGACGCCGAAGACGACGAAGAGGAAGCCGATCACCACCGCGGCGATGAGCGGCGCGTTGGAGCGGCGGGGCGGCGGGGCGGCGGCCACCGGCACGGGCGCAGGGGCCGGCACCGGCACCGGAGGCGGCGCGGGGGCGGCCACGGGCACCGGCGGCGGCGCCGGGGCGGGCACCGGAGCCGGCGCGGGGGCCGGCACGGGGGCGGGCGGCAGGGGCGGCGGCGCGGGCGGCGCGGCCGGGGGGGGCGCAACGGCGCCCTGGGGCTCGGCGAGCTCGAAGCGGAACTCGGTGGCCCCGATGCGGATGTGGGCGCCGTGGGCCAGCCGGTGGCCGTCGACGAGGCGATCCCCGTCGAGGTAGGTGCCGTTGGCGCTGCCCCGGTCCACGAGCCAGTAGCCGTCGGCGCGCAGCTCGACACGGGCGTGGTCGCGGCTGGCGGCGGGGTCGAAGAGCACGATGTCGCGCGCCTCCGAGCGGCCCATCGAGAGCGGCGCCCCCCCCACCGGGTAGCTCGAGGCAAGGCGGTTGCCCTGGAGGACCACGATGCGGGCGGCCGCACCGGAGAAGCCCCCGTCGGGCGGCGCCCGCACGGTGTCGTCGTCCTCGGGCACGTCGCTCTGGGCACCGAGGAAGCGGAAGCTGATGACGAAGGGGTCGATGACGATCTCGTCACCGTCAGCCATCTCCTGGCTGTCGACCCGCCGTCCGCGGAACATGGTGCCGTTGCCGCTGCCGAGGTCGTCCACGCGGACGACGCCCGCGTCGAAGACGATCCGGGCGTGGCGGCGGCTCACCCCGATGTCGGGGAGCACGAGATCGTTGTCTTCGGCACGCCCGACCTGGGTCAGGCCCGCCGAGAGCATCATGCGGCGCTCGGGCTGGCCGGCGCGCCGGACCACCACTTCGACCTGTTGCACGGTCACCGGGAGCCTCCTCCCCACAGCCCGGACGCGCCGCTGAGAGAGCGGTCACGGGCGGTTGAACACGACGTCAAGGGCGCCTGTGCGCGCACCCCGACGACCGGGTGGCCCGACACGCGGGACGGGGCACGGGCCCCCTCCGGTGCGTCCGAGATCCCGGCCTCGGGAGCATGGACGACGCGTGCCTCCCGCGAAGGGGACGGCCTCGGCGAGCGGGGCTATCCGGCCGATACGAACGCGGCAATGCCCAGCAGCACCAACACAACCGCCACGGCGACCCCGATGACCACGAGGTTCGGGCCGCCAGCCGCGGGCGCCGCGGCGGGGGGGGAGGCCGGCGGCGCGCCTGCGGGTGCCCCGTCCGGCGCGGCGTCCGGGGACGGGGACGGCGTCTCGGCCTCGTCGGCGCCGTCGTCGCCGAGCTCGAGCACGAAGCGGTGGGCCCCCACCACGAGGGCATCGCCCACCCCCATCGTCTTCGGGCGGGCGATGCGCTTGCCGTTGACGAAGACGCCGTTCCGGCTGCCCCGGTCCTGGACCCAGACCGTGCTGTTGCGCAGGAAGACCTGGGCATGCTCGCGGCTGACCCCCGGATCCTCGACGCGGATCTGGCAGGAGGGGGCGCGCCCGATCACGAGGGCCTCCTCTCCCACGGCGAAGCGCTCGCCCTCCAGGGCCCCCTCGACCACGACAAGCTGGGGCAGGTGCTGCATCTTTGGGACCATCCTCTGGGGGGCGTCGGGGGGGGCGCGGGCGCGGCGCCCGGGAGCGGTGGCGCGGGCCGGCGAGGGCCCGGTCCGGAGCGCCCCCGGAGGGGGCCTTGGCGCGCGCCGCAGGCTCGTCCGAGATCACCGTCCAAGCGATGGTCTCGACCGACACCCAGCCGTCTCGCGCCCCCGGAGGACGGGCCCGTCCCCGCGCGCCGCAGAGCCTACTACGGGGCGAGAACCCCTGTCAGTCCCGGCCCCACTCCCGGCGGGGCGGGCCTCCCCTCGGCCGCGCCGCCGCTGGCCCCCGACACCGGCCGGCGCCGCCGCTTCCGGGGGGGCGCGGGGGATCGTCTCTCGACGCGCCGCGCGGGGGATCGCTGGGCCGCCGCCCGGTCTCGTCCCCCGGGGGTGCCGCCCCACGGGGCCCCCTCGCCGGGGCGCCCGGGCCAGATTGACACCCCATTCGGGCCCTTGCTACCTTCGGCCGTCTCTCTCTTCCGCACCGTGCGTCCGCCTCTCGTCCTCGCCGTCCGGGCCCCGGCCCTGCGGTCCACGAGCGGAGGCGCCCCCCCGATCCGGCGCCGTCTCCTGGCGCCCCGCCCCGGGACGGTGCGGCAGAGCCCAAGGGCCCGGCTCCCTCCGCGGCTCATGCGCGTGCCCCCCGCGATCTCGACGTCCTGACCGGCCGGCTCACCGGAGCCCGTCCCCTTCCCTCTCCTTCTTTTCCCTGAGTCCAGGGGCCCACCGGCCGACGGAACAGGGGCTGCCCCCAGCCCTGCCGACGCCTCCGCATCAGCCCCGACGGCCCGACCGCCCTGCCCCGACTGGAGCGCCCGCGATGAGCGACACGACCGGCGACCCCCTCAAGACGATCCAGGCCCAGCTCTCGGCCCTCCTCGAGGAGCGCCTGACCGAGCTGGACGCGATCCTGCGCGCGTCGGAGGCCACGACCCAGCGCATCATCGCCGCCGAGGCCGAGCTGGCGCGCCACCGGGCCGAGAAGGCCCGCTTCGACCGCGACATGGCCAGCCTCGACACCACGGTCCAGACCAGCGCCGCCGAGCTCGACGCCCTCCGGGCCCGGGCCGAGAGCGCCCGCTCCGGCCGCAGCGAGCACGAGGACGAGGCCGACCGCCTCAAGGCCGAGATCGCCCAGATCGACGGCGAGTCCGAGGCCCTGCGCGAGCGCATCCACACCCTCCAGACCGAGGCCCGGACCATCCGCGACGAGAACGCGACCCTCAAGCGCCAGCTGCGCACCCTCGAGGAGAACGTCGCCCAGATGCAGGCCGCGAAGGCCGAGCTGCGCAGCAGCCTCTCCGCCCTGACCGCCCAGGCCCAGGCCGTCTCGCTGTCCAGCGACTGAGCCGCCGCGGCGCCGCGGTGCTGCGCCCCCTGGGGCCCCACCGCGCGCGTCCCCTGCCCCGCGTGGAGAGAGCATGTCGTCCCCGTCCGAGTCCGCCGCCGAGAGATCGGAAGAGCGTCGTGTAGGGCAAGAGTGTCTTAAGCCGTG
>CAXQUZ010000610.1:0-4037 GCA_964226865.1 Myxococcota bacterium
CACCGCCGCGCCCTCGAGGGCGGCACAGACCACGAGCGGGAGCGCCCGGAGGGCGTCGAGGGTGGCCTGCATGTGGTGGCTCATGGCGGCGGCGAGCCCGTCCGAGAGCAGGTGGCGCCGCACGGCCGCGAGGTCGCCCCCCGCGCAGAAGGCCCGCCCGTCCCGGGACCGGAGCAGCACCACCGCACCGTCCCAGGCCGCGAGTCGGTCGACGATGTCGCCGAGGGCGAGCATCATCCCCACCGACAGCGCATTGCGGGCCTCAGCATTGTCGATGATGACCTGTGCGACGCCATCTTCGACGACCATGCTGACCGTGCCGCGCCCCGGAGGGAGGGCGGCCAGGGTCGCACGGGCCGCCGCGGTTGCTGCGCCCGCGTCCAGACCGGCGGAGGGCAGGGCATCCTGGGACACAGTCGGCTCCCCGGGGGACAGGACCGCCCAGACCCGGGCGGACCAGGCCCATAGCCGAGGCGCCCGTCCTGCGCACGATGCGGCAGCGGCCCCGCGGGAGGGCTATGCTCCCCTCCCCGCCCGGCCCTGAGATCCGCTGGGCAGCCCCTCGGAGGAGACCCATGCGCACCCCCCTCGCCCTGCTCACCCTGGGCCTCGTCGCCTGCGGTGACGGCACCTTCGCCGACGTCAGCGGCACCGTGGCCGGCCAGAAGTTCACCGCCGCCTCGTGGTTCTACGGCGGCCCCTTCATCGCCGTGTCCAATGTCGAGGACGACTGCGATGCCTACGCCTGGGTCAGCCGCGGCTCGACCTACGAGACGGGCATGACCGAAGAAGAGGGCGCGCCGCCCCTCGATCGCGACCTCATGATGCTGCTCTTCACCTACGACGGCGACGCCGTGAGCGCCGGAAACCTGAGCCTCGGCGGCGAGGCCCCGGCCGACGGCCGCATGCTCGTGGTCGACGGGGGCGCCCTGGCCGTGCACCGGGTGGTCGACGGCAGCCTCAACGTCGAGGAGGTCGACAAGGACAAGGAGCTGGTCATGGGCTCGGTCGACGTCAGCTTCGACGACGGCAGCGTCAAGGGCGACTTCGAGATCGGCTACTGCACCAACCTCAAGGTCAAGTACTGAGCTGCGGCCCGGGCCTCAGCGCTCGACGAAGCTGCGCAGCGGCACGTCCAGATCCCGGGCCCGCACCGGCGGCCCGGCAAAGCGCCGCAGCCGATCCCAGCTCGACCCCCCGGGCGCCTCGAGGATCGACAAGGCATGGGCCTCGATGACCGGTGGATCGACGTCGGCGAAGAGGCCGGCACGCCCCACGGCCGTGATGCCCAGCCCATCCCAGGCCAACAGCACCCGCCGCAGGCGCGCATGGCTCGTGGGGCTCCAGACCGGCTCCCAGTCCGGCAGCACCACGGTCTCGGCCACCGTGCCGGCACCGCAGCCCACCGCCGCCGTGTGGCCCGCCAGCATCTCGGCCGGGGCCGCGTCCTCCCCGCCGGGGGCGACCGTTCCGCTGAGCACCCGCCCGGGCACGGTCGTCCCGGACTCCACCCGCCACAGCGGGCTGCCCGGGGCGCTGACGTGGAGCGCACCGGTCGCGCCACAGGGCAGGTCGGGGGCGTCGTCCACCCGCAGCCGCACGGCGGTCGACACCCGGAGGTGGGCGGTCTGGGCAGCGGCCTCGGTGGGACAGTCCGCCCCGAGCCAGCGACGGATGCGGTCGGGGGCCACCGCACACCACAGCCCCGCCGGCGTCGGGATGCGGTCGCCGTCCGCGAACACGACCGCGGCCACCCGCCCCTCGGCCACCTCGAGGGCCGCCACCGCCAGGCTGTCGCGGAGCTCGACCCCCGCCTGGAGCAGGGTCTCCTTCCACCGGAGACCCGGATCCGGCGTCGGTGCCACGGACGGGCGCCGGTCGGGCAGGCCGTGGTGGAGCCGGGCCAGCGAGGCCGCGAGGGCACCGGGCGGACATCCCCACCGGGCCTGGGCATAGGGCGCAAAGAGGGCCGCATGGAGCGGACGCCCGAAGCGCCGCACGACCCAGTCCTCGTAGGAGCGCTCCTCCTGGCCGCCGCCGCCCAGCTCCGCCAGGGCGTTGCGGGCTCGGGCCCGGACGAGCTGGCGGAGCACGGCGGCGGCGTCGAGCGCCGGGCCCAGGGCCGCCAGGGAGCGGCGGGGCACCGGGAGGGGCAAGACGACCCCGCCAACGGCGAGCGAGCGCGCCCCGGGCGCCGGGCCCTCGGTCTCGGCGCCCAGGCCCGCCCAGCGGGAGAGCGGCCAGGCGAGCGCCGCGGCGGCCACCACCTCGTCGAGGGAGCGGGTCAGCAGCAGCTGGACCGGCGAGCCCACCCCGGCCAGGGTGGCGGCGGTGAGCAGCGCGTCGGGGCCGTCCCCCAGGATCAGCACGGGGGCAGGAGCGGCGGGGGGCGCCGGCGGCGGCGTGTCGGGCATCGGCGGGTCCTCGGTTCGCACGGGGGCGGCAAGCGGAGGGGCGGGCGCTCGGAGCGCTGTGGCGCCGGTCCTCGCCTGCGGCCCCGCACGCAGCGGTGCCCGCAGGCTACACCGATTTGCGACGCGGTCCAGGCCACGCCCCCTGCACCGCCTCCCGGGAGTCTGGATGGCCTGGCGAAACCCCACCCCCACCGTCGACGTGATCATCGCACTGGACCCGGCACCCACCGACGCCCCGGCGTCCGGCGAAGGCGCCCCGCGTTCCGGATCCGAGCCGGCCGTCGTGCTCATCCGCCGGGCCAACCCGCCCCTCGGCTGGGCCCTGCCGGGCGGCTTCGTCGACGAGGGAGAGACCGTCGAGGCGGCCGCCCGCCGCGAGGCGGCCGAAGAGACCGGGCTCCGTGTCCAGCTGGAGGCCCTGCTCCACGTCTACTCGGATCCCGCCCGAGATCCCCGCCAGCACACCCTGTCGACCGTGTTCACCGCCCGCGCCAGCGGTGCCCCCGAGGCCCGCGACGACGCCGCCGCGGTGCTCTGCCTGCCGCTCTCCACCCTGCGCGAGGTGCTCGCGGGGACCGCCGCGCTACCCGCGGGGCTCGGCCTCGCCTTCGACCACGCCCGCATCCTCGCCGACTACCTCCGCTTCCGCGACACCGGCCGGCGCCCGGCCGTAGACGGAGACGGCGGTGCGCCCGTAGCGCCGTGAGCGCAGCAGCTGGTGGCCCGCGCCCGGGGCCGCTGGCAGCTGCGGACCGGCGTCGTGCTCGATGACCAGGCGCCAGCCCGCACGCGGTGCCGCGTGCCGGAGCCAGCGTTCCGGTGGGTCGGCATAGGGCGGATCGAGCAGCACGAGGTCCCACTCGCCCGTGTCGACCGCGGCGGCGTCGCCCTGGCGCAGCTCGATGGAGAGGCCCAGCGACCGCGCGTTGGCCGCAATGGCCCGGGCCACCCGGGGGTCGCGCTCGACCACGGTGATGGGCCCCGCGCCGCGGCTTGCCGCCTCGAAGGCCAGCAGCCCGGCGCCGCCGAACAGGTCGAGCACGCTGACACCGTGGAGGTTCTGTCCGAGCATGGAGAAGAGCGCCTCGCGGACCCGCGCCGCGGTGGGGCGCACGGCCGCCACGGGGGGCACGGCCAGCGGCCGCCCCCGCAGGCGACCGCCCGAGATCCGGACCGCCGTGCTGCTTGCGCCACCGCGGCTGCCCCGGCCTCCCCGGCCCATCAGTTCGACTTGGGCGGCAGCTGGATGGGCCCCCCCGGCGGAGGAGCGCCGCCCGCCGGCACCTCGGCCAGGGTCCAGCTGCAGAGGCCGTCCTGGCAACCACAGCTGCCCAGCACCGAGAAGCAGGGCCGCACCTCACAGGTGCTCATGATGTCGGTCTGGCTCGCCGCGATGCAGAGCTCCTGGGAGCAGCCCGAGCGCACACAGTCCGCGTCACTCTGGCACTCGCCGGGGGTCTCGGGCAGCTCGACCCGCTCCCGGCAGGCGCCGTAGAGCTCCGCTGGGGTGCCGCCGAAGCCGGTGAGGCCCCCGGAGGGCGCACCGCCCGCCGCACTGCCCGCGTCGGGGGCGACCGCCACCGGTGCCGCGCCCACGGACACCGCTGCAGATCGGAAGAGCGT
>CAXQUZ010000611.1:0-7026 GCA_964226865.1 Myxococcota bacterium
GACACACCCAGACAAACTGTTACATCAGCTAATAGAAAAAATTGTTCAGGATGAATCACGCCATGTGACATTCGGTGTTCATTACCTTGAGCAACATGTCAAAGGACTGAGCGAGGAAGAAATAGAAATGCAGGCCAACCGCTACTTCGACATCTACCAGCGAGCCATCCGCACCTCGGACGAGATGGACTCCCGCATCTACGCTGTGAGGAACGGATAATGCGCAGCCTCTACACCGCCGCCACCGGCATGCGTGCGCAGCAGATGCGCATCGACAACATCGCCAACAACCTCTCGAACAGCTCGACCAACGGCTACAAGAAGGCCCGGGCCAGCTTCGAGGATCTCGTCTACCAGAACGTTCCCGTCGGTGGCACGACCGTCATCAACCAGCGCCCCGCGGGCCTGGAGATGGGCACGGGCGTGCGCATGGTCGCCACGGTGCGCGACTTCTCGACGGGCGACCTGTCCTACTCGGGCAACCAGTACGACATGGCCATCGGCGGCCGGGGCTTCTTCCAGGTCCAGGACTCGAACGGCAACCAGCGCTACACCCGCGACGGCCGCTTCATCCGCAACGTCAACGGCGAGCTGGTCACCCCCGCGGGCCTCACGCTCAACCCCTCGATCCAGATCCCCGAGGACGCCCTGCGGGTCGTCATCTCCGAGGATGGAACGGTCCAGGTCGAGTACGAGAACCAGACCGACGCGGTCACGGTCGGCCAGATCCAGCTGGTCGACTTCCAGAACCCCTCGGGGCTCCGCAGCGTGGGCGGCAACCTCTACATCGCCACCCCCGAGAGCGGCCAGCAGCAGTTCCTCGACCCCAACCAGGGCTTCGTGAACATCCAGCAGGCCTTCATCGAGTCCTCGAACGTCGACGTGGCCGAAGAGCTGATCAGCATGATCGTCGCCCAGCGCTCCTTCGAGCTGACGAGCAAGGTCGTGCAGTCCTCCGATGAGATGCTGGGCACGGTCGCGGCCCTGAAGCGCTGATCCCCCTCGCGCTGGCGCTGGGCCTCGTCGCGACGGCGGCGGCGGCCCAGGACGCGCCCCTGCTCGACGCGGCCATCCGGTCCCATGTGGCCGAGGCGCTCGCGGTGCCCGATCACGACGTCCAGGTCCTCTCCAACGGCCTGGGTGTGCCCTTTCCCTGTGGCCCGACGGCGGCCCTCGAGATCGTGGGCACGGTGGGCACCCTCAGCAGCGGGCGGGTCGACCTCCGCGTGCGCGGCACCGAGCGGGGCGCGCCCTGTGTCGACCTCCGCCTGCGGGTCCACGTGGCCGTGTGGGTCCAGCGGCCCGTGGCGGCCCGGGCCGTGGCGGCCGGTGGCCGGGTCGATCTGGTCATGGCCCGTGTCGAGCTGGGCACGGTCCAGGGCGATCCCGTCGATCCGGACGGCGGCCCCTACGAGGCCATCGCGCCGCTCCGCCAGGGCCAGCCCGTGACGCTCCACCGGGTGCGGCTGCGCGCCGACAAGAAGAGCGGTGCCGAGGTGGTCGTGGTCTCCGGCTCCGGCGGCCTTCAGATCCGGGTGCGCGGGAAGCTGTTGGAGGATGGGCGCACCGGCGGTACTGTGCGCGTGGCAGTCCCCGCGACGGGCGGCGTCGTGGAGGGGGTGCTACTGGCCGACGGCACCGTGCGTGTGGGCGCCGGTCCCTGAGCCCTCGGCTGTCCTGGCGGGCCTGGCCCGCGCTCCCCACGGCCCGAGCGGTCGCGTCCCCCCTGGGCCGGGCGCCGCTCCCCCCACCCCTCGCCCCGATGAGCCTCGACATGACGAGCATCCCCAAGGTCTGCGGTGGTGTCCTGCTGGGCGCCATTCTCGCCGGCTCCGGCGCGACCTGGGCCGGGCCCCCCGTGCCCGACTACCCCAACGACATGCAGGCGCCTCCCGGGGCCCCGCCGCCGGGAAGCCTCTTCAACGAGGGGGCTGCGCGGGTCATGCTCGGCATGGACGGCCAGGCCCGCCGGGTCGGCGACCTCATCACCGTCCAGATCACCGAGTCCACCCAGGCCGAGGCCCTCGCCGACACGGCCACCGGGCGCGACTCCCAGATGGGCGGCGGCATCACGAAGCTCTTCGGCATCGCGAAGGGCGCCACCGACGCCAACTCGAACATGGGCGGCGAGATCGGTCTCTCGGTCGAGTCCTCGGCCGACTTCAACGGCCAGGGCACGACCCGCCGCGAGGGCATGATCACCGGCATGGTCACCTGCAAGGTGGTCGAGCGCTTCCCCAACGGCAACCTGCGGGTCTACGGCTGGAAGCAGGTCCGCACCAACCGCGAGACGGCCTACCTGACGCTGACGGGCATCATCCGCCCCCGCGACATCCAGGCCTCCAACATCGTCGCGAGCAACTACGTCGCCGAGCTCCAGCTCGAGTTCGACGGCTCGGGCGTCGTCGCCGACAAGCAGGGCCCCGGCGTGGGCCACCGCGTGGTCGACCACGCCTGGCCCTTCTGAGGAACCCATGCTCCGCAGCTGCACCGCATCCCTGCTCCTCGCCCTGGCGCTCTCGCTGGGTGCCTCGTCCGCCGATGCCGCGCGCATCAAGGACGTGGCCCATGTCTACGGCGTCCGCGACAACCTCCTGGTCGGCTACGGCCTGGTCACGGGCCTCAACCGCACGGGCGACACCCTCCAGAACCGCGCGAGCATCCTCGCCCTGGTCAACCGCCTCCAGGGCATGGGCATCACGGTGGCCCCGAACCAGGTCATGGCCCGCAACGTCGCCGTGGTCATGGTGACGGCCAAGCTGCCGCCCTACGCCCGCTCGGGCCACAAGCTCGACGTCGAGGTGAGCTCGACCGGCGACGCCCGCTCTCTCGAGGGCGGCCTGCTCCAGCTCACCCTGCTCGAGGGCCCCGACGGCGAGGTCTACGCCACGGCCCAGGGGCCCCTCGTGGTCGGCGGCTTCCTCGCCAGCCAGGGCGGCACGACCACCCGCAAGAACTTCCCCAATGTCGGCCGCGTGCCCCAGGGCGGCATCGTCGAGAAGGCGAACCCGAACAAGCTCGACCTCTCGGTCCAGTCCCAGGTCGAGTGGATCATCGACGAGCCCGACTTCACCACGGCCATCCGCGTGGCCGACGCCATCAACGACACCTTCGACGAAGACCTCGCCCATGCCCGGGACGGGGGCACCGTCGTGGTCGACGTGCCGCCTCGCTATGCCGGGCGCCAGGTCGAGCTCGTGAGTGTCGTCGAGCTGGTCGACGTCGAGGTCGACTCGCCCGCCCGGGTCGTGATCAACGAGCGCACGGGCACGGTGGTCATGGGCGAGGATGTGCGCATCGAGCCGGTGGCGGTGGCCCACGGGGGCCTCAACATCCAGGTCCAGCGCGACACCGACATCTCCCAGCCCGGCGCGCTCGCGAACCGCGGCCGCACGGTGGTCAACCGCGAGTCCCAGGTCAGCGCCGAAGAGGCGGGTGGCCAGCTGGTCGAGGTCCAGGGTGTCACCATCCGTGACCTGGTCAACGCCCTGAACTCGCTCGGGGTCAAGCCGCGCGACCTCATCCAGATCCTCCTCACCATCAAGGCGGCGGGGGCCCTCCACGCCGAGCTCCAGGTGCTCTGATGGCCGACGCGCTCTCCGGGCTGGGCCTCGCCGACGCCCGCCTGCTCTCTGCCGACCCGTCCTCCGACCAGGTCCGCCGCTCCGAGAACCGCCGCGAGGCCGCGGTCAAGTTCGAGGCCTACCTCGCCCAGATCATGGTCCGCGAGATGCGGAAGACCGTGCCCGAGGGCATGTTCGGCGGCCAGGCCCTCGAGATGTTCTCCGACATGCTCGACGAAGAGATCTCCGGCCGCATCGCCGACGGCGGCCAGCTCGGCCTCGCCGACCAGATCCTCTCGCGCATGGGCGAGGGCACCGACCGCCCCACGGCCGGGCGCTTCGCGGCCTCGCTGTCCGTGCCCTACCTGCCCGGTCCGGTGGCTGGCTCGCTGGTCCCGTCCGCCGCCCCGGAAGACGGTCCCCGCCGCGGCACCCTGCCGGTCATCGGCCGCATGAGCAGCGCCTTCGGTCGCCGCACGGATCCCTTCCACGGCCACGTGCGCAACCACAAGGGCGTCGACATCGCGGCCCCCGAGGGCGCCCCCATCCGGGCGGCCGAGGGCGGCGTCGTCGTCATGGCCGGCGAGCAGGGCAGCTACGGCAAGCTCGTGGTCGTCGAGCACGCCGACGGCAGCCAGGCCTTCTACGCCCACTGCTCCGAGCTGGGGGTCGCCCCCGGCCAGCAGGTCCAGCCCGGCCAGACCATCGGCCGGGTGGGCCAGACCGGTCGTGCCACGGGCCCCCACCTCCACTTCGAGCTCCGCCAGGGCGGCGAGGCGGTCGATCCCGCCGCGGTCTACGGGTGGTGAGCATCGCCCACCGGCCCGCGCGTCGGCCCCAGGGCCCCGCCGGGCGGATTCCTGAAGAATTTCTTCTCTGGGCGTTCAACTGCCCCCGTCGATCGTCCGAGGAAGGAACCGGAGGTCATCATGAAGATTGATGGAACACTTCCGCTTCCCGTGCTCGACCGCCTCCAGGCGCGCGAGAGTGCCGTCCGTCCCGCTGTGGGCAGCGGCGGCGAGGTGGCGGCCGCCCCCGATGTCGCCGTCGCTGGTGGTGCGCGCTTCGTGAACGAGACCCGCTCGCTCTCCAGCGTCATGGCCGAGTTCCGTGGCGACGAGGTCGTCCGGGCCCGCCAGGCGGTGGCCGACGGCTCGCTGCTCTCCGAGATCGAGCTCGACGCGGCCGTCGACGCCCTGCTCGCGGGTCTCTGATTCCGTGTCGGCCTCGGTCCGCGAGCTGTTGACCGACTCGCTGGCCCTCGCCGAGGCCCAGCTCGAAGCCGCGCACACCCTCGACGCCGCCACGCTGCAGGACGTCTCTGAGGCCCGCGCCGAGCTGCTCGAAGAGCTCGCCCAGGTCGACCCCGAAGCGGTGCGCGCGAGCCCCGAGCTGCGCGACCTGGCACTCCAGCTCTCCGAGCTCGACCAGCGGCTCTCCACGGTGCTGGAGGCCGCTCTCTCTGCGTTCCGGGGGGCCACGGCCTCGCCCGACGGTCCCGCCACCTACACGTCCAGCGGCCAGCTCCGCGGGGGCACATCTTGAGCATCTTCTCCACGCTGTCGACCGCCGCCTCCGGGCTCCGCTCGGCCACCGTCGGCATCAACGTCACCAGCCACAACGTGTCGAACGCCTCGGTCGAGGGCTACAGCCGCCGCGACGTGCGCCTGGTCACCAACGATCCGATGGACCAGCTCGGCATCGGCACGGGCTCCAGCGCCCGCAACGTCTCCCGCCTGACCAACTTCCTGGTCAACCAGCGCCTCGTCGGCGCCGCGGGCAACGAGGCCGAGTCCGATGCGCGGCTGCTCTCGCTGTCGACCCTCGAGGCCAGCTTCGACGAGTACGGCGCCGAGGGCCCGGCGTCGCTGATGAACGCCTTCTTCGACTCGATCAACGCCCTGACGCGCGATCCCTCGAACGGCGCCTACCGCGACCAGCTCGTCACCAACGCCACCCGCTTCACCACCAGCGTGAACCGCATGGCGGACGACCTCCAGACCTTCCGTGAAGACATCATCACCGAGCTCGAAGAGACCATCGCCATCACCCAGCAGAAGGTGGACGCGGTGGCCGAGTTCAACGCCCTGGTGACCTCGAGCAACTCCGAGCTGGGCGCGGGCGACTATGCCGACCAGCGCGACCAGCTCATCACCGAGATCGCCCAGAGCGTCGGTGGCTCCGTGCGCTTCACGGGCGACGGCCAGGCCCAGCTCTTCATCGGCGGCCACGCCATCGTGACCAACGCCAACGCCCGCACCCTCACCGTCACCGAGGACGCCTCCGGCAACCCCCAGGTCAACCTCGAGACGGGCACCACCACCATCGACGTGACCGCCTACCTCGGCGGCACCCTCGGGGGCCGGGTGGCGGCGGCGAACGAGGCCGGCAACTACCTGACCGACCTCAACACCTTCGCCGGCGACCTCGCTGCTGCCTTCAACACCCAGCACAACCTGGGCTTCGACACGACGGGCACGGCCGGCGGCGACTTCTTCGATCTCACGGTCGGCTTCGAGGCCTCGACCCTCTCGGTGGACGCCTCCATCATCGCCGACTCGAACCTCGTCGCGGCGGCCGGTGCGGTCACGGCGGCGGCGGGCGACGGCGACAACCTCTTCTTGCTCGCCGACATCGAGAACGCCCTCATCTTCTCGGCCGGCACGAAGAACCCCACCGAGTTCCTCGCGAGCATCTACGCCGACCTGGGCCGCGCCACGGCCACCGCCCAGCTCGACCACGACGCCGCCCTCTACACCCTCGAAGACCTCACGGCCCTGCGCGACAGCGTCTCGGGTGTCGACCTCGACGAAGAGGCCACGAAGCTGATCGGCTGGCAGGCGGCCTACGAGGCCTCGAGCCGTGTCATCTCGACGGCCAACGCCATCCTCGGCGAGCTGATGGATCTGGTGCGCTGAGCGCCCAAAGGACCTCCCCATGGCCATCATCCGATCGACCTACCACGGGCGCCTCGCGTCCCTCGCCATGCACAACCGGCGGCTCCAGGAGCGCATGGGCCGCGCCCAGCTCGAGGCCTCCTCGGGCATGAAGGTGCTCAAGCCCTCCGACGCCCCGGGCGAGGTCAGCCTGCTGCACGGCATCCGCGAGCAGGCCGCAAACCAGCAGGTCTACGAAGAGAACAGCCAGTGGGCCTTCTCGCTGCACGTCTCGGCCGACGAGTCGCTCTCGCAGATGTCGGAGGTGATGTCTGACGCCCGTGAGCTCGCCATCCAGATGTCGAGTGAGACCTACGGCACCGACGAGCGCATCGACGCCGGCAACAGCGCCAGCGGCTTCTTCGATCGTCTGCTCCAGCAGCTCAACAGCAACCTCGACGGTCGCTACATCTTCGCCGGCCAGTCCTACGACGCCGAGGCCTACGACCCGACCACGGGCGCCTACCTCGGCGACACGGCCTCCCCCGAGACCCAGGTCACCGAGAACAACACGGTGGCCGTCGGCT
>CAXQUZ010000612.1:0-12027 GCA_964226865.1 Myxococcota bacterium
TAGTAGGTGTCGACGTAGACGTTCTGGACGACGCCGTTCTCGACGATGGCCAGCTCGCGGGCGGCGAGGCCCTCGCCGTCGTAGGGGCGGCTCGCGTGGCCGCCGACCCGCAGGGGGTCGTCCCAGATGCTGAAGGCGGACGAGAAGCTCTGCTTGCCCGTGCCGACGAGGCCCGCCCAGAAGGACTGGCCCTGCTGGATGGCGCGGGCGCTCGCCGGGCGCAGCAGGTAGCCCACGAGCCGGCCGGCCGAGCGCGGATCGACGATGAGCAGGGTCTTCTTGGTGGGGCCCTTCTCGGAGCCCACCCGGGCCTGGGCCAGCGCCACACAGCGCCGGGCGACCTCGTCGGGCGCCGGCAGGTCGGCGACGCGGCGGCCGCCGCCCCAGAACCAGTCCTCGGGCCGGGCGCCGCTCGGGTCTTGCAGGGTGAGCTCGGCGCCGGACCAGACGCTGGTCGAGGCCACATGGGCCCGCAGCCCGTTGGTGTTCACCGTCGTCGAGATGCCGCTGCTGTCGGTGAAGCCCGCCGTCCACGAGATGAGGCCGGGGGTGCCCTGGATGCCGGCGGCGGTCGCCTCGAGCTGGGCCATGCGCCGGTCGCGGTCGATGCGGGCCACGTCGGGATCGGCGATGCCGAGGTCGGGCAGGGGGCCCTGGGGGTAGAGGGCAGGGTCGGGGAGCTGGCGGTGGGGATCGGGCGCCAGCACCCGGGTCATGGCGACGGCCTCGGCGATGAAGGCCCGCAGGCTGTCGGTGCGCAGGTCGCTCGTGCTGTGGGTCGAGTAGCGGCCGTCCACGTAGAGCTGGAGGCCCAGCGAGCGGCTGCTGTCTTCCTGGACCTTCTCGAGAACGCCGTCCCGCAGGCTGTACTCGATGTTGCGGCTGCCGCCGGCCTGGGCCTGGACCTGGTCGGCACCGGCCTCCTGGGCCATCGCGACCGCGGTGTCGGCGAGCGCCAGCAGGGCGGCGGCGGCCGCGTCGGGGCGCGAGGTCGGGGCAGGGGAGGGGGACTCAGGCATCGACGCCTCCGACGATGAGCTTGCTGACGAGCACGGTGGGCAGGCCCTGGCTCACGGCGGCGCGCTGGCCGTTCTTGCCGCAGGTCCAGCCGCCCGTGTCGAGGCGCGCGTCGTTGGCCGCCATCGTGACGTTCTGGAGGGCCTCGGGGCCGTTGCCGATGATGTTGACGTCCTTGATGGGCGCCGTGATGCGGCCGCCCTCGATGAGCCAGCCGTTCTTGATGTAGAAGGTGAAGTCGCCCGCACCGATCTGGACCTGGCCGTTGGTGAAGGTCTCGGCCACGATGCCCCGGTCGACGGCGGCGATGATCTCGTCGCGGCTGTGGGGGCCGTCCTCCATGTAGGTGCAGCGCATGCGGGGCATGGGCACGTGCTTGTAGGACTGGCGGCGGCCCGAGCCCGTGGGCGCGACGCCGTAGTGGCGGGCGCTGATCCGGTCGTGCATGTAGGAGCTGAGCCGGCCCCGGTCGATGAGCACGGTGCGCTGGGCCGGGCTGCCCTCGTCGTCGAAGGTGATGGCGCCCCGCTCGTTGGGCTCGATGCCGCTGTCGACGACCGTGACGAAGTCGGCCGCCACCTGCTCGCCCAGCTTGTCGGCGTAGATGCTCGTGCCCTTGCGGTTGAAGTCGGCCTCGAGGCCGTGGCCCACCGCCTCGTGCAGCAGGATGCCGCTGGCGCCCGCGGCCAGCACGACGGGCATCTCGCCGGCCGGGGGGCGCTGGGCGTCGAAGAGGCGCAGGGTGCGGTCGACGGCCTGGGCCGAGAGCTCGGCCAGCTTCTCGTCGCTGTAGAAGTCGAAGCCGTGGCGGCCGGCGAGGTTGGCGCTGTTCGACTGGGTCTCGCCGTTGCGCTCGGCCACGACCGTGCACCAGAGCCGGGCCTGGGGCCGCTGCTCGCGGTGGATGAGGCCGTCGAGGGTGGCGATGATGACCCGCTCTTCGCTGTCGGACCACGACACCGAGACCTTCTTCACGGCCGGGTCGGCGGCCCGGGTGATGGCCTCGAGCTGAGCGATCTTGGGGAGCTTCTCGGCGATGCCCACCGCCGACCAGGGCACGGCCAGGGTGTAGAGCCCGGCGGGGCCGATCTGGGCGGGGGTGAGGGCGTCGGGGGGCAGGCGGGGGGCGCTGCCCCGGGCGATGGCGGCGGCCGTGCGGGCGGCGGCGCGCATGGCGGGCAGGGTCAGCTCTTCAGTGAAGGCGTAGCCGGTCTGGTCGCCGATCACGACGCGCAGCCCGACGCCCTGCTCGATGCGGGCCGAGGCCTCGCCGATGATGCCGTCCTCCATGCGCACCGAGGTCGAGCGGGTGTGCTGGAAGTAGAGGTCGGCGAAGTCGGCCCCGCTGGCGCCGAGCTCGGTGAGCACCTGGCGCACCGTGGCGCTGTCGATGCCGAACCAGTCCGCGAAGGGGTCGGCGGGCAGCGGGCCGGCCACGGCGCCGACGGGTCCGCCCTTCGCACAGCCGGCGAGGAAGCCCGGCAGGGTCAGGGTGGCGGCACCGGCGGCGGTGGCCTGGAGGAAGCGGCGGCGGTCCATGGGCGCTCCGGCAGAGGGGCGGCCATGGTAGCGCAGGGTGGCGGCGGATCCTGGGCCGGGTCGGTGGCCCGGACGGGCTCAGATGCCGAGCTTCTTGCGCCGGCGCCAGAAGGTCGGGCGGCTCATGCCCAGCAGCCGTGCGGCGTTGCCCACGTGCCCGCCCGAGCGCTCGAGGGCCTCGCGGATGCGGCGGGCCTCGTCTTCCTCGGTCGACACCTCACTCTGGACCAGCGCGCCGGCGCCCGTGCCGCGCTCTCGGAACTCGGGCGGCAGCTCGTCCAGCCGCAGCTCGGGGCCCCGGCCGACGGCGAAGGCGTACTGGACCACGTTGAGCAGCTCGCGCACGTTGCCCGGCCAGTTGTGGTCCAGCAGGGCGCGCATGGCCTCGGGCTGGATGCGCCGCACGGTGCGCGTGCCGCCCTCGTTGTGGTGGGTGATGAAGTGCCAGAGCAGCAGCTCGACGTCCCCCCGGCGCACCCGGAGCGGCGGCAGGTAGATGGGCACGACCCGCAGCCGGTACATGAGGTCTTCGCGGAACTCGCCCTCGCGCACCTTCTGGCGCAGCGCCCGGTGGGTGGCGGCCACGATGCGGATGTCGACGTGGATGGTCTCGGTGCCGCCGACGGGGGTGAAGGTGCGCTCCTGCAGCACGCGGAGCAGCTTGGCCTGGAGATCGAGGGGCAGCTCGGCCACCTCGTCGAGGAAGAGGGTGCCGCCGTCCGCCCGGCGAAACAGGCCCGGCCGGTCGCGCACGGCCCCGGTGAAGGCGCCCCGGACGTGGCCGAAGAGCTCGCTCTCGAGCAGGGTCGGCGACAGGGCCGCGCAGTTCACTGCGAGGAAGGGCTTGCTGCGCCGGTGGGACTCTTCGTGCACCGCCCGGGCGGCCAGCTCCTTGCCCGTGCCGCTCTCGCCGCGGATGAGCACGGTGGCGTCGGTCTCGCCCACGTTGGCGATGACCTCGAAGGCCCGGTTCATCGCGGCATCCTGGCTGATGAGGCCGTGGAAGCGCACCACGCCGGGCTTGTTGAGCTGGGGCACGTCGGCGGGTGGGGCGGGGCCCACGGTCGGCGCCGGGACGGGGGCCTTGGCCACGGCATCGCGCGGCAGCAGCACTTCGATGCCGCCCGCGAAGCTGCCGTCCGGGTTCGAGAAGGCCATGCCCGTCTTGAGCACGGGCACCTCGGTGCCGTCGTTGCGGTGGAGCGTGATGGGCACCCCGTGGATCTCGCCGTGCTCCGCGATGCCGCAGCTGCGGATGCAGGTGTCGCAGCGGTTGGCCTTGAGGCAGTGCTGGCCGATCATCTCGTCGGCCGAGAAGCCCAGAAGGGACTCGGCACCCGAGCTCCACAGCACGACGTTCCGGTCGCCGTCGACCGCAAAGACCGCAGCCTCGGTGCCACACATCGTGCCCACCATCTCGGCCAGCGAGGCGAGGGCCTCGCCCGGGCCGACGTGGCGGATCCAGCGCTGGAGCAGGTGTTCGGCGGTGGGCAAGGCGGCACTCCGGGGGCGGCGACCGTGCCCGGCGGGGCGCGGATTTCATGGCCGTTTCACCACCCCCTATGTTGCTGAACAGTGTCTCACAAGGGTGCAACAGTGACCGGCCAGACCCGGGGATCGTGCGCCGATGTTTCAGCGTGAGAACGGCGTGAAGCACGACATTCCGGTGGGTGTTGCACCCCGCATGGTTCGGTGGGAGCGTGCGTGGCACAGACCTTGCACGCTCCTCTGGCCTGCCTGCGCTGCCCCAGCGACCCAAACGCGGCAGCCGCCGCACGGCCCGGTCCCGCGGCGACCCCCAACCCCACGCCCCGCCAGGAGTCCCCATGCTCTTCCGCCAGCTCTTCGACCGCGAGTCCTGCACCTACACCTACATTCTCGGCTGCGAGAAGACCCGTGAGGCCGTGCTCATCGATCCGGTGCGGGGGCTCTACGACCGGGACGCGAGCCTGCTCGAAGAGCTGGGCCTGAAGCTGCGCTACACCCTCGAGACCCACGTCCACGCCGACCATGTCACGAGCTCCGGCCTCTTCCGCAGCCGCCAGGGCTCCCAGTCGGTCGTCAGCGAGGCGGGCGGCGCCCCCTGCGCAGACGTGCTCGCCAAGCACGGCAGCGTCATCCGCTTTGGCGAGGAGCAGCTCGAGGTGCGCGCCACCCCGGGCCACACCGACGGCTGTGTCGCCTACGTCGACCACGCCAACAAGCGGGTGTTCACGGGCGACACCCTGATGATCCGCGGCTGTGGCCGCACCGACTTCCAGCAGGGCTCGCCCGAGAAGCTCTACACCAGCGTCCACCAGCAGATCTTCACCCTGGACGACGACTTCGCCATCTACCCGGGCCACGACTACAAGGGCCGCACCCAGAGCTCGGTGGCCGAGGAGAAGGCCCTCAACCCCCGCCTCGGCGGCGGCAAGACCCTCGAAGAGTTCCAGCAGATCATGGCCAACCTCAACCTGGCCAACCCCAAGATGATCCACATCGCCGTGCCGGCCAACCTCCAGTGCGGCGTGATGCCCGAGGAGGACGCCACCGAGGAGGTCAAGGCCTGGGCCCCCATCACCCGCACGGCCGAGGGGGTGCCCGAGGTGGACGTGGCCTGGCTCTCTGGCAACCTGGGCGCGGCCCGCCTCATCGACGTGCGCCGGGCCGAAGAGCTGGTCGGTGAGCTCGGCGCCATCGCCGGGGTGGAGCATGTCGTGCTCGACGAGCTGGCCGAGGCGGCCAAGGGCTGGGATCGGAGCGCCCGCTACGTGGTCATCTGCCGCAGCGGCGGCCGCTCGGGCCGGGGCGCCCGCATCCTCGAGGAGATGGGCTTCGAGAACGTCGTGTCCTTCGCGGGCGGCATGCTCGCCTGGAACCACGCGGGCCTGCCGGTGGTGTCGGGCACGGGCGCCGCGGCGGGGGCCGCGGGCTGCGGCTGAGCGGCGCGCCCGGCCCGGTGGCGGCCCTCAGAGGGGCTCGTAGCCCCGGGGCACCACCCGGGTCTTCGCCACCTGGTCCCAGACCCCGCGCTTGCGGGCGTCGACGAGGGGGGTGATGGCCAAGAGGCCGCAGATGCCCATCAGCAGCCACTTGGCGACGTTGCGCCCCAGCGCCTTGCCGAAGGTGAGGGGGGCGCCGCGCTCGTCGACGACCATGATGCCCATGGCCCGCTTGCCGAGGGTGGCCTGCCACCCGGAGCTCTCCATGAGTGCGCCGTAGAGGGCATAGGCGACGAGGAGGCCGAACTGGAAGACCAGCGACAGCAGGTTGATGAGCAGCTCCTGGTTGTCTTTGGGGAGCACGGTCATGGCCAGCACGACGAACGCGCCCATCGCGACGCCGGCGACGGCGGCGAGGGCGAGGCCGTCGATCATGTAGGCCACAAACCGCTTGCCGGTGTCGGCCGGGGGCAGTCCGTCGGCGGGCACGGTGGCGATGCCGCTGCCGAGGTCGCTCTTGGGCATGGCGTAGGGGTTGTCGCGGGGATCCACGTGCATACTCCGGGGCGGGGCAATCGACCCCAGCTTCTCACGGTGTGGCCGCGTGCCGCGGGCCGGCTCCACCTTTAGGCCCGGGCTGCACTGATCTGGCCCGGCGGAGCCCCGCTCCCTCGGTCACTCCCGCAAGACCCGCCCAGAACCCGTCCCGGCCCCGGCGCCGGCGACCGAGGAGGCAGCATGGCACTCGCACGGCGCGCATTCATCACCGGTGGCGCCCACACCGCGTACATCGGCAAGGGCAACCCCGCCTTCATCTGGAAGCGCCACCCCGACTTCGGCAAGCGCGAGAACCCGACCCTCGAGGAGACCCTCCAGGAGGCGGTCGACGGCTGCATCGCCGACACGGGCGTCGACCCGGCCCAGATCGACCGGCTCTACATCGGCAACTTCGTCGGTGAGCTCTTCGTGAACCAGGGCCACCTCGGCGCGGCCCTCGTCGGCACCCACCCCGCCTTCGCCCAGAAGCCCGCCGCCCGCCTCGAGGCGGCCTGCGCCTCCGGTGGCCTCGCCGTGCTCGCGGGCCTCGACGCCATCGCCGCCGGCGCCGATCTCGTGCTCGTGGCCGGTGTCGAGATCCAGACCACCGCCTCGGCCCGCACCGGCGGCGACTACCTCGCACGGGCGGCCCACTACCGCCGCCAGCGCTCGCTCGACGACTTCACCTTCCCGGCCCTCTTCGCGCGCCGCATCAAGGCCTACAAGGAGCGCTACGGCCTCGATGACGAGGTTCTCGGCATGCTCTCGGTCAAGGCCTACGGCAACGCCAACAAGAACCCCCTGGCCCACATGCACGCGGCCAAGATGACCCTCGAGCACGCCGCCGCGGCCCACGACCGCAACCCGGCCTTCCTGGGCAACGAAGATCTCAAGCCCTTCCTCAAGGTGAGCGACTGCTCCCAGGTGTCGGACGGCGCCTCGGTGATGCTGCTGGCCAGCGAGGCCGGCCTGAAGAAGCTCGGCCGCGCCGAGGCCGACTGTGCCGAGATCATCGGCAGCGGCCACGCGGTCGACAGCCTCTACACCGACGGCGACATGACCGCCCTCACCACGGTCAAGGCCGCCACCTCCCGGGCGATGGCCAGCGCCGGCATCACCGTCGACCAGCTCGGCGTGGCCGAGGTGCACGACTGCTTCAACATCGCCGAGCTACTCAGCTACGAGGCCCTCGGGCTCGCGGCCCCCGGTGAGGGTGCCGCCCTCGTCCGCGCGGGCCACACGGCCCTCGACGGCAAGCTCCCCGTCAACACCGGCGGTGGCCTCATCGGCTTCGGCCACCCGGTCGGCGCCACGGGCGTCAAGCAGCCCCTCGAGATCTTCCGCCAGATGAAGGGGCGCTGCGGCGACTACCAGATCGCCACGCTGCCCGCCCTGGGTCTGACCTCGAACATGGGCGGCGACGACAAGACGGTCGTGTCGCTGGCCATCCGCAACTGCGGCTGAGCCATCGCCCCCCTGCCACCCGCCCGGGCCCTCGTGCTCGCCGCCCTCGGGCTGGCGGGGGCGGGGGCCCTCTGGTTCTGGGTCGGCGGCGCGTCCGCTCCGACCCCCGCCGCTGCGCCCGGCCCCGCTCCCGAGGCGGTGGCCCCCCGTCCGGCCGTGGCGCCCGGGCCCGCGGCCGCGCCCCCGCCGGCCGCGGCCCCCCCCGCGCCGGCGGCCCCTCCCGACCGGCCTGGCGTCCTCGCGCCCGATGCCCCGGCGGTCGACCAAGCCCTCCAAGATCACGCCCTCGACGCGGCCCCGCGCTGGTCTCGGGCGGCCGACATCCTCGTCCACAGCCCCCACCCGGAGCTCTCGGAGCTGGCGGCCGAGATGGCTGCGCGCCTCGACGCGATCTCGGCCGGCACCCGTCCGGCCCAGCGCCAGGAGCTGGTCAACGAAGAGCGCCAGCTGCTGCACTACCTGCGCACCCGCTACGCCGGCTTCCAGCCGCTCGAGCGCCCCCTCGATCGCGTGGACGAGAGCCTCTCCGCGCTCGAGGCCCTGCCGGTCGTGCCCGTGCCGTCGCCGGATCCCCGGGCCGAGGCCGCCGACGCACGCTGACCGCCGCGTCAGCAGGCCGGAGCGATGTGTGCGACCACCAGCACGGGATCGCCCGTCATGGCGAAGCCCATGGGCTCGTGGAGCTCGCCCTCGATCCGCACCCGCTGGCCGGCGAGGGCGGGCGGCACGGCCCCCTGGAGCAGGTAGCGGCGGCCGGCGTCGGTGGTGAGGCACCAGCCGCCGGTGCCGAGGTCGTGGCGCGAGAGCTGGCCGGTGTGGGAGGTCGGGGGCATGGGGCGCGTCCAGGAGGGGAAAGGGGAGGGGAAGGGGCTCAGACGGGGCCCTGCTCGCCGGCTTCCTGGCGGTCCCGCATGCGCTGGACGCCGACCACGGCCACGGCGCAGAGCAGCGCGACGGCGCCGTTGGCACCGAGCCAGAGATCGCCCAGCAGCCCGGAGAGCAGGGAGGGGGCGAGGCTGCCCGTGGTGGCGCCGTGGAGCAGGTGGACCCCGACGCCCGCCGAGACGCCGGCGACGACGGGCCCGAGCAGCCGGGTGGGGCCGAGCACGAAGGTCAGCACGGCGGGCACGGCGGCGCTGAGGAGGAGGGGGCTGCGGGCCCAGCCGTCCGAGAGCACCAGCGCGGGCCAGCGCAGCAGGGGCTGGGAGAGCAGCTCGACCAGGCCGAGGGCCGGCAGCGGCAGGAGCCCGAGGAAGAACAGGCCGCCCGCGGCCGCCCCGCCGCTCAGGGCCATGGTCAGGGCCCGCCCGCGCCGGGCGCCGCCGCCGAGGCCGGCGAGGAGCCAGGCCGTGGCCAGCCCGAGCAGGAAGAGGGTGCCCTGGGTGGTGGTGCGCAGCGCGCCGACCGCGGCGCCCACGTCGAGGCGGCCGTGGCCGAAGCGGGTGTCGTAGCCGGGGGCGCCCAGATCCGTGGCCCCGTCGAGCAGCGCGGCCTCGACATGGGCGGCGTCGCCCCCGCTCGCGGCCCACACCACGGCGGCGGCGCCCGCGACGTGGGGGGTGGCCATGCTCGTGCCCTGGAGGGCCCTGAAGGCCACGGCCTCGGGGCCCTGGTCCGGGGCGACCGTCTCTTGGAGGATGCCGCCGCCGTCCTTCAGCTTGTTGCCCCCGGGGGCCGAGATGTCGACCCCCTCGCCCCAGGTCGAGTAGGGGGCCAGCTCGTCGTGGGGGCCCGTGGCGCTCACCCCGATGACGCCGGGCAGGGCGGCCGGGTAGGAGACGCCCTCGCGGCCCGAGTTGCCCGCGGCGGCGATGACGAGCACGCCCCGTGCTTGGGCCTTCTCGACCGCGTTGGCGATGACGCCCGCGTAGCTGCCGCCGAGCGACATGTTGATGATGTGGGCGCCCTGGTCGGCGGCCTCGTCGATGGCGGAGGCGATCCAGGCGCTGTTGCCGAAGCCCTGGGCGCTCAGGGCCTTGAGGGGCAGGATGGTCGCCGCCGGGGCCACACCCGCGACGCCGTAGGCGTTGTTGGTGGTCTGGGCGATGGTGCCGGCCACGTGGGTGCCGTGGCCGTTGCCGTCCGCCGCCGTGGGCTCGCCAGGCACGAAGCTGGCCCCCTCGAGCACGGTCGTGCCCGCCAGATCCGGCACCACCGTGACCCCGGTGTCGATGACCGCCACGACGATGCCCCGTCCGCCCCCTGCGGCCCAGCCGGCCGGCGCGTCGACCCGCTGGAGGTTCCACTGCTCGTCCCAGCGGGGATCGTCCGGGGCGCCGGCGCTGTGGCCGAAGGCCGAGAGCTCGACCACGGGCTCCACCACCTCGACGAGGGGGTGGCCCTGGAGCCGCGCCGCCAGCCCGGGCACGGCCGGCACGACCGCCAGGGACTCGTCCGCGCTGCGGGGGCTGACCCAGTCGAGGGCGGGGAGGCCGGTCAGCTCGCGGGCCGCCTCGAGGGAGGTGCCGTCGACGAGGTCGATGACCAGGGCGTCGGTCCCGGAGACCAAGGGGGCGGCCGCGGGCGCCTCGGGCAGCGCGGCGGCACAGCCGGCGCTCGCGAGCAGCGCCCCGGCGAGGGGCAGGCGGGCGGCGAACGACGGGGACCAGGGCATGGGGACTCCACAGCGAGGGCCTGCAGACCCCTGGAGGTCCGCGCGGGTTCCCTACGCGCACGGGGGCCCCGTGCTTTCACTCTCGCGCGCCCGGGGCCCGGCGCGCCAGGGGGGACGGGGCCGCGGAGAGGGGGCGCAGCTCATCGGACACCTGCGCATAGGACTTGACATGACAAGGGCAAAGAGTGATGGTCCAGGTCCTGGCCCGCTGTCGCTCCCCCCCAGTCTGCTGTTCTCCGGCCCGGTGCACCATGTCTGCTGTCGCCTCCCGTCCCTGGCTCGTCTCCGCCCCCCGCCCGGTGCCCGCCGCCCCGTCCCCCGTGCCCGCGGCCGAGCTGGCGCGCTGGCGTCGGGTGGCCGACGCGCTGATGGTCGTGCTGGTCGACGACCTCGACGCCATCGAGCTCGCCCACGAGGACGATCGGCTGGCCCTGGTGCACGCCCGCGGGCAGTGTCTCCAGCGCTTCCAGACCACCGTCGGGCAGCGGCTTGCCGGCCTCGTGCCGAGCGGCCCCGCGCGGGTGCGCCCCGAAGAGATCCAGCAGGCCGACGATCACTGGGGCATCCGGGCCGAGCTCGCCCTTGCCGCGATGGATCGGGATCCCGCAGCCGTCGAGCGCTTCGTGCGCCTGTGGCTGGGCGTGGTCCAGGATGCGGCGGCCCAGGGGCGCGCGGCGCTGTTCGTCCGTTAAGAGAGCCTGTCGCGCCGCCGCCTTCGGTGCCGGTGCCGGTGCTCCGCCTGAGCTGCGGGACCGGCGTGCCGCCGCCCGGGCGGGCACGGCGCCGCCCCACCGCGAGCCACGGAGTCCGGTGTGCCCCAACTCAGCCAGGTCATCGAGGTGGAGCTCCCCTCGGGCGACACCATCGCCGTCGTGCGCCGCCGCTTCGGTGGGGGCGAGGGCCCCCGGGTGGCGCTGGTCGCCGGCATCCGCGGCGACGCCCCCGAGGGCATCCGCGTGGCCCACGGGGTGGGCACGGTGCTCGCCGAGCACGAGGCGGCCCTGCGGGGCACCGTCGACATCTACCCCTGTGCCAACCCGCTCGCGGCCCACCGCAGCGTGCGCAACTGGCCCTTCTTCGACACCGATCTGAACCGGCTCTTCCCCGGCCAGGAGCAGGGCCACCCGCCCCAGCAGGTCGCTTGGTACCTGCGCGAGGACGTGACCGGTGCCGACCAGGTGATCGAGCTGCGCGGCGCCCGTCCGGCCTTCTCCGAGGCCCCCCAGGCCCACGTCCAGGCCCGGGACGAGGCCGCCGCCGAGCTGGCCAAGACCGCCAACGTGGCCGTGGTCTGGCGCCGCGAGCCCGGTCCGGCCGCCTCGTCGACCTTCGCCCACCAGTTCCCGGGCACGGTCGTGCTCGAGGGCGGCACGGGCAACCGCCTCACCTCCGGCGTCGGCAGCGATCTGCGCGACGGCGTGCTGAACATGCTCGCGACCCTGGGCGTGCTGCCCGAGGAGTGCCTGCCCTTCCACTGGGCCACCCTCCAGCGGCCCGCGGTGCTCGCCGACGACGGCGTGACCCGGATCCGGGCCACCCGCGGCGGGCTCTTCCTCCCCGAGGGCCAGGTCTGGGGCGAGATCGGCGCGGGGGCGCGGCTGGGCGAGGTGGTCGACCCCGTCAGCGGCGAGCTCCGCGAGGTGGTCACGAGCCCTGTCGGCGGCCGGCTCCTCGCGATCCGCGAGCTGCCCGTCGTCTTCCCCGGAACCATGGTCGCCCGGGTGGTGCAGCCGTGAGCGTCGTCTTCTCTCTCGAGGCCCCCTACCGCGGCCGCTACGAGCTCCATCGCCTGACCTTCGGCTCGGGGGGCCCCCGGGTGGCCATCGTGGCCGGCCTGCACGGCAACGAGCTCAACGGCATGCACGCCGTCAACATGCTCGCGACCGCCCTGCGGGTCGCCCGGGTCAACAGATCGGAAGAGCACACGTCTGA